>NZ_JACHDI010000004.1:0-413694 GCF_014201025.1 Paraburkholderia sp. MM5384-R2 | reverse complement strand
GTTGCCCTGGCCGCCGCCTTCACCACCATGGCCGCCGTGGCCGGAGCCGCCGTTGCCCTGGCCGCCACCGCCTTCACCGCCATGGCCACCGTTGCCGGAACCACCGTTACCCTGGCCGCCGCCTTCACCACCGTGGCCGCCGTGGCCGGAGCCGCCGTTGCCCTGGCCGCCACCGCCTTCACCGCCATGGCCACCGTGTCCGGAACCACCGTTACCCTGGCCGCCGCCTTCACCACCATGGCCGCCGTGGCCGTAGCCGCCGTTGCCCTGGCCGCCATCGCCCTCACCGCCATGGCCGCCGTTTCCGGAACCGCCTTTGCCTTCGCCACCGCTGCTGCCGTGGCCGCCGTCACCGTGACCACCGTCACCGTGACCACCGTCACCATGACCACCGTCACCATGACCGCCGTCACCGTGACCGCCGTCACCGTGACCGCCGTCACCGTGGCCGCCGTCGCCATGACCGCCGTCACCGTTGCCGCCGTCGCCGTGACCGCTGGCGCCGTGGCCGCCATCGCCGCGGCCGCCGTCACCGTGGCCACGACCGCCATCACCATCACCGCCGTGCCCATGGCCATGGCCGCCATCGCCGTCACCATCACCGCCGTGCCCATGGCCATGACCGCCATCGCCGTCACCATCACCACCGTGACCATGACCGTGACCGCCATCGCCATCACCATCGCCACCGTGCCCATGACCATGGCCGCCATCGCCATCACCATCGCCACCGTGCCCATGACCATGACCGCCATCGCCGTCACCATCACCACCGTGACCATGACCGTGACCGCCATCGCCATCACCATCGCCACCGTGCCCATGACCATGGCCGCCATCGCCGTCACCATCACCGCCGTGGCCATGACCATGGCCGCCATCGCCGTCACCATCGCCGCCGTGACCATGCCCATGCCCATGACCATGACCACCATCCCCACCACCGTCCCCACCGTTATCACCGCCTCCGTTACCGCCGCCATCGCCGCCCGTGCCGCCATTCCCCGAGCCATTCCCGCCACCACCGCTAACCGCGCCGCCGTTACCGTTGTCGCCGGCACCGCCATTGCCGTTGTTGCCGCCGGTATTTCCCGAGCCCACCCCGCCCGGGCCGGAATTAGCCGAGCTATTCCCGCCACCGCTTCCCGCGCCCGTGCCCGTCGAGGACGTCCCGTTGCCCGTCGGCGAGCCGGTGGGCGATGTCGGGCCGAGCCCCGCCGCCGCGACGCCGAAGGCGCCCGCCCCGAGCTGCCCGAATCCCTGCGACGTGCAGCCCGGCCCGCCGCCCGACGCACATCCGCCGTGCACGCTAGCCTCGGCGAGCACCATCACTGCGGGATTCGTTGCCGGCGCGGCGGTGCTCCCCGAATTCGTCTGCGCACCCGCCATCGCCGCATAAAGACTGACCGCGACCGCCAAAGCCGCCCGTCGCGTTCCCAATATCCACGCGTCCCCGTTTTGCTTCTTCATTTCACTCTCCGAATTATTTCACCAAAAAGACCGGTCCAATTAACGAGTGAATCTCCGCTCGTCAACAAAACGAAAAGTCAAAGCCTTTGCGCAGCTTCGCTTTATGCGAATTAAAAATGCGTTCGCACTAAACACTTCTCTCACGGAAAATCCCCGGTCCGATTTGGCGTGCTTCGAGAGAATCGGCTGGCCGTGCGAGCACGTGATCGTGAGAGCCGCACAGCGAGGCTTGATGGACATTGAAGTTATTCGCAGCGCAATCGCTCGACCGTGCGCTAGCCCACGCAATGCGATATTGCCGATACGGCCCGTCAGGCGGCGCTAAACGACGATCCGGCCGCCAAATCCGCTACTCCACATTCTTCAGACAGGAAGTTAAAAAATCTCGCACTCAATGCAATCTGATCAGAAAAAAGAAAATTAGCCTTTGGTTTTATCTGACAAATACTGACCATTTACACATCACTGGCTTTATTCATGTGGCCATTCGCACATAAAAATAGAAATAGAAAAACCCAATGAGAGCAACCCAATAGACAACCCAATGAAAATCACCGAAACGCGCGTGCGAAACATTACGCGTCGTCGGGCAATGCGCGTGCGTCGCGAAAATCGCTGTCGCGATGTGCGCTACCTCGCATAGTCGACGAACGTGTGCCTCGGTCGCACGCGATCACGAGCCACGCCCATATGCAAAGTGTCGTGGCACAACCACCAGCGCGTCGGATAACCAACACATCAGCGCGCACGCTTTTCTCGGAGCATTCCCACCATCTTCGGCTGTACTGCAGCGTATCGTCGTTGCCCTGCCCGCAAAAGCCTGTCCCCGCGAGCCACCGCGCGGGATCGCCCACGAACGCGGGTAAACCTTGGTTTGACTTCGACGCGCCGCCCCGTTTACTGCACGCAGCCGAACCTCTCAATCCGCTTTCATTCACCGCCCGCACTCTTGTTGGTCTGCGGAGCAGTTCTGCGAGCGCCTTCCCCTCTTCGACGAGGTACAACATGGTTACTATCTCCAGCAGCGCGGTCGACGAATTCAAATCCGGACTTCGCGGTCGGCTTCTGCTGCCCGACACGCCGGGCTTCGACACGGCGCGCAGCATCTGGAACGCAATGATCGACCGTTCTCCCGCGATGATCCTGCGCTGCGCGGGTGTTGCCGACGTGCGCCGCGGCGTCGCCTTCGCGCGTGACAACGGCCTGCCGCTCGCGATTCGCGGCGGTGGCCACAACATCGGCGGTAGCGCTGTGTGCGACGACGGCCTCGTGCTCGATCTGTCCACGATGAGATCGGTGCGCATCGACCCGGAAGCGCGGCGCGCCTATGTCGAACCGGGCGCGACGCTGCACGATCTCGATCACGAAACGCAGGCATTCGGACTCGCGACGCCGCTCGGCATCAACTCGACGACCGGCGTCGCGGGTCTGACGCTCGGCGGCGGCTTCGGCTGGTTGAGCCGCCGCTACGGCATGACGATCGACAACCTCGTCGCCGCCGACATCGTCACCGCGGACGGTGAATTGCGCCGCCTGAGCGCCGCTTCGCACGACGATCTGTTCTGGGCGATTCGCGGCGGCGGCGGCAATTTCGGCGTCGTTACGCTATTCGAGTTCGCGCTGCATGAGGTCGGCCCGCTCGTGTATGGCGGCCTCGTCGTGTTGCCGCTCGCCGACGCGAAGGAAGCGCTGATCAAATACCGCGATGCCGTGCCCGCGATGCCCGACGAGCTGGCCGTCTGGGCCGTCGCGCGGCTCGCGCCACCGCTGCCGTTCCTGCCGCCCGACGTGCACGGCCAACCCGTGCTGGTGTTCGCGATGTGCTACAACGGGCCGGTCGAAACAGGCCCAGCCGCGGTGGAAGCCGTGCGCGGCTTCGGCAAGCCGCTCGGCGAACATCTCGGTCCGATGCCTTATGAAGTTTGGCAACAGGCCTTCGATCCGCTGCTCACGCCGGGCGCGCGCAACTACTGGAAGTCGCACAACCTCGCCACCATCGACGATGGACTGATCGACGCGCTGATCCGCGCGATCGACACACTGCCGTCGGCGCAATGCGAAATTTTCTTCGGGTTGATCGGCGCGCAAACGCAGCGCGTGGCGGTCGACGCGACCGCTTACCCAAGTCGCGAGACGCAATACGCGATGAACGTGCACGGCCGCTGGGACGATGCGCGCGACGACGAGCGCTGTGTCAAATGGGCGCGCGACTTTTTCGACGCGGCGCGCCCCTTTGCGCTAGGCAGCGTGTACGTCAACTTCATGACGCAGGAGGAAGGCGGCCGTATCGCGGATGCCTATGGGCCCAACTATGAACGGCTCGTCGCCGTGAAGAACCGCTACGATCCGCGCAACCTGTTCCGCCATAACCAGAACATTCGCCCAACGGCGTAGCGACGACGCGTGACGGAAAGCGGCGTAAAAACCCGAGCCGCAATGGCCGCGCCGCTCTCGCGCAAGGCGGCGCGGCCCTTGGGCACGCTCCCTGCTATTTGAGCGGTGGCCGTCCGCGATGCGAACGTCGCGACACGCCGCCGCCCGGCTGCGATGACCGCGCGCACGGAACCTCCAGCATGCATATGAGAACAAAGCAAAGCAGGCGACTCGCCGCACTCTTCCAAAACGTACAACACGCGTGAGAAACGCAAAGGAAAACCGTCATGCGCAGACGACAATTCATCATGACCGGCAGCGCTGCATTGGCCGTCGCAGGCCTGAGCCTCACCGGTTGCACGACGACTTCGCCGTCCTCGAACGCATCGCCGTCTGCCAACGCCGGCAAGCGCGACACGATCAACGCCGGCGTCGACTCGACGCTCGCGCGTCTCTACGAAAACGTCGACGGTGCGCGTGAGCTCGTCGCGAAAGCGCGCGGCGTGCTGGTGTTTCCATCGGTGATCTCGGCCGGCTTCTGGGTCGGCGGACAGTATGGTGAAGGGGCGATGCGCATCGCCGGCCGCACGGTCGGCTACTACAGCACGGTCGCGGGCTCGTTCGGGTTGCAGATCGGCGCGCAGTCGAAGGCGCTCGTGTTTCTGTTCATGACGCAGGAAGCGCTCGACGAATTCATGCACAGCCAGGGCTGGGCAGTCGGCGCGAATGCGACCGTCGCCGTGCTGAAAGTCGGCGCGAACGGCGCGGTCGATTCGTCGACCGCGACGAGCCCGGTGCAGGCTTTCGTGCTGACCAACGGCGGCCTGATGGCCGGCGTGTCGCTCGAGGGCACGAAGGTGTCGCGGCTGATTATCTGAGTATCCGAGCGGGGCTTTCCCTCTTGCGGATTTGTGGCGCGAGCGCACCGCGCGATTGCGCGACAGATCCGCGCCGCGCGTTCGGGCCATAGCGTTCCCGCCCGCTTCGCCAGCGCCGTTCATCGCGCTACGGTAGAATTCACGCCTTTCGTAGACCGTCCGCGCCCAGCGGACGCAATCCTTCGCGCAGCCGCGCGTTGCCTCGCCAGTCCAGCGCTGCCCATACAAGCCTCAGCATTGCGCTCGCGCGCCACCTCGTAGAACATGAACACCGCTAGTCCCGCTTCCGGTCGGCCCGCCTGGCTGTCCGGCATTCGCAGCAACGTGCTCGCAGGCTTGACCTCGTCGTTCGCGCTGGTGCCCGAATGCATCGCCTTTGCGCTCGTCGCCCATCTGAATCCGTTGATGGGTCTGTATGGCGCATTCTTTATCTGCACCGTCACCGCGCTATTTGGCGGACGTCCCGGCATGATTTCGGGCGCGGCGGGCTCGATGGCCGTCGTGATCGTCGCGCTCGTCGTCGAGCACGGCGCGCAGTATCTGCTTGCGACCGTGATCCTGAGCGGCCTGCTGATGATGCTGTTCGGCATATTGCGGCTCGGCAAACTGATCCGCATGGTCCCGCATCCGGTCATGCTCGGCTTCGTCAACGGACTCGCGATCGTCATCGCGACCGCGCAGCTCGCTCACTTCAAAACGGTCACGCCGCACGGCGAAGCCTGGCTGCACGGCAGCGCGCTCGCGACGATGTGCGCGCTCGTCGCGCTGACGATGGCGATCGTCTATCTGCTACCGCGACTTACGCGAGCCGTGCCACCGGCGCTCGTGGCCATTCTCGGCATCGGCCTTTTCACGCAGCTGCTGCATCTGCCGACGCGCACGCTCGGCGACATGGCGCATGTCGCCGGCAATCTGCCGACGCTGCATCTGCCCGACGTGCCGCTCGATCTCGAGACGCTTCGCATCATCCTGCCGTACGCCGTGCTGATCGCGATCGTCGGTCTGCTCGAAACGCTGCTGACGTTCAACCTGACCGACGAAATCACCGAAACGCGCGGTCAGCCGAATCGCGAATGCGTCGCGCTCGGCGCGGCGAACATCGCATCGGGGCTGTTCGGCGGCATGGGCGGTTGCGCGATGATCGGCCAGACCATGATCAACCTGAATTCGGGGGGACGCTCGCGGCTGTCGGGAATCGTCAGCGGCGTGATGATCCTGCTGTACATCCTGTTCCTGTCGCCGCTGATCGAGCGAATTCCGCTCGCGGCGCTGGTGGGCGTGATGTTCGTGGTCGCGCAGCAAACCTTCGCGTGGGGATCGCTGCGCGTGCTCGGCAAGGTGCCGCGCAACGACGCGCTCGTGATCGTCGCGGTCACGGTCATCACCGTGTTTGCCGATCTCGCGATCGCGGTGATGTGCGGCATCGTGATCGCCGCGCTCAACTTCGCGTGGCAGCACGCACGCGAAATTCACACGCATGCCGAGGATCAAGCGGGCCATAAGACCTATGTGCCGCGCGGCACGCTGTTTTTCGCGTCGACGACGCGCTTTCACGAGCTGTTCGATCCGGCGCGCGACCCGGCGAGCGTGACCGTCGATTGCAGTCACCTGCTGCTCGCCGATCATTCGGCGCTCGCCGCGTTGCAGGGTCTGGCCGAGCGCTATCGCAAGGCGGGCAAGCAATTGCGCATGAAGAATCTGTCGGAGCGCAGCCGCCAATTGTTGAGCCGCGCGGGGATCGGCTTGGCGTGAGACACGCACCGCGTTGCGAGCCCGCGTGCGGTGAATTCTCGCGCGAGTCGACAACGCGGCCTGGTGCTTTAGCGCTGCTCGGGCAACCGGAACACCGCGATCGCCGCCGACAACTGCCCAGTCTGCGTCTTCAGCACATCGGCCGCCGCGCTCGCCTCCTCGACGAGCGCCGCATTCTGCTGCGTCGTCTGATCCATGCTCGCGACCGCGATGTTGACCTGCTCGATGCCCGAGGTCTGCTCGGCCGACGCCGCGCTGATCTCGCCCATGATGTCGTTGACACGACGTACCGCCTGCACGACTTCCTGCATCGTGTCACCCGCGCGTCCGACGTGCTCCGAACCGCCCGCGATCTGCGCGGCCGATTCCTCGATCAGCGCCTTGATCTCCTTCGCAGCCGCCGCGCTGCGTTGCGCGAGCGTGCGCACTTCGCCCGCGACCACCGCGAAACCGCGGCCCTCCTCGCCCGCGCGCGCCGCCTCGACGGCCGCGTTCAACGCGAGAATATTGGTTTGGAACGCAATCCCTTCGATCACGCCGATGATGTCGCCGATCCGGTGCGACGACTGTGAAATCCCGCGCATCGTGTCGATCACCTTACCGACCACCGCGCCGCCGCGCGCCGCGGTCTCCGACGCGTTGTGCGAGAGCTGGCTCGCCTGCTTCGCGTTGTCGGCGTTCTGACGCACGGTCGCGGTGATCTGCTCCATGCTCGACGCGGTCTCGCCGAGCGCGGCCGCCTGCTGCTCGGTGCGGCGCGACAGGTCCGAATTGCCCGCGGCGATCTCGTTCGATACCGACGAAATCAGCGTCGCGCCGGCGCGAATCTGCTCGATCGCCTGCGCGAGACGCTGCTGCATCCGTTTCATCGCGGCGAGCAGGCTCGTGCTGTCGCCGGCCTTCGCGTCGACGACCACGTCGAGGTCGCCGTCCGCGATACGCGACGCGATCTGCAGCGCGTACGCCGGTTCGCCGCCAAGCTGACGCAGAATGCTGCGCAGAATCACGCCGATCACCAGCGACACGAGCGCGCAAAGCACCACCGCCGCGCTCACGTACTGCACGAGGGTGCGGTAGAACGCGCCGTCGATGTCGTCCGTGAAGACGCCGGTGACGATGGTCCAGTCCCACGGCTTGTAAAGCCGCATGTAGTTGATCTTCGGCGCAAGCTTGTCGGTGCCGGGCTTCGGGAACTGCAGATGAACGAAGGCCTCGCCTTCGCGCTGCGTTTGCTCGGAACCTTCCTTGAACACGTGGCGGCCGTCCGGATCGGTGACGTTGGTCATGTCCTTGCCGACGAGGTCGGCGCGCGTGGCATGCATCAGCACGTGCGCGTGGCTGTCTTCGAGCACGAGATAGCCGCCGGCGCCGTCGTAGCGCATTGCGCGCAGGTCGTCCATCGCGGCGCGCTGCGCATCGGCGAGCGGCATCGTGCCGGCCGCGACGAGCGCGTTGTAGCGATCGAGCACGCTGTACGCGATGCTGACCACGTTTTTCAGCTCGCCCTCGCGATCGGCGATCATCGTGTCTCGTGTCTTGAACGCCCCCCACAGGCCGATCGCCAGAATGCCCATGCACATCACCGCGAGCGCGAGCCACAGCCGCACTTTCAGGCGAAACCGTTCCATCTTCCGTATCCCTTGTCGTGGTCGGCGGCTGTCCGCGCGAACGGACGCCGCAAACGTTTCATGTCGTTGTCGGGATTAACGGCGCGACGGAAGAAAACTTCAGGGCGGCTTCAAGGTTGCGGGTTTCCGTGCGCAGGCAGCGTCAGCGCCGCCACCTCGCAGCGCGGCCATGGCCGCAGCACGTCGGGCGCCATCAGCAGCTTGGCCGCGCGCACGCCGGCGCCCATCACGATCTGCGCACGCTCCATCACGGCGGCGTCGACGAGGATGCGCCAGTCGGCCGGCAGACCGAACGCGGTAATTGCGCCGAACTCCATCTGGCTATGCTCGACCGCCGCCTCGCGCTTCGCGAATGACAGCCGCTGTGCGCCGAGCGCAGCCTTCACCGCGCCGTTGATGTCGAGCCGCCGCGAGCCGAGCGACACGAGCGCCGCATAGTGCTCGCCACCCTCTTTCCTGTAGCGGATCACGATCGTGTTCGCGCAGTCTTCGAGACCGAAGCCGTAGCGAGCGCTGAATGCGGCGGTATCGGAGGCGTCGTCGGTGACGGCGAACACCGTGATCCCGCGCGCCGGCAATTGTTCGATGACGTGCGCGGGCAGATGCGCGCTCCACTGGTCGCGCTCGATGACGTCCAGTTGCTGTACGAGTTCGTGCGAATGCATGATGAGCGGAAAGGTGACATTAACCCGCTGCATTCTAGCGGTACGCGCGGGCGGCCGCGAAATAGGCCGCGAAACGGGCCGCAAAACAGGCCATGAACGCAGGCCATGCAGCGCGCCGCTTAACTTGTATAGTGACGGGCACGAGGTTTGCGAAAAGCAATGAAGCAAACACCCTGAAGGCGCCCTCACGATTCAGACACGATCATGGACATCGACACGCTCTCTCGCGAGAACCTCCAGCAGGCCGCGCGTCATCAGGCCAATTGGGCGATGGGCGCACTGCGGCAGTTCGCGGAGAACCGCTGTCCTGCGATGGCGGCGAGCATCGCGTTCTATGCGGCGTTTTCGCTCGCGCCGACGCTCGTGATGGTGATCGCGGTGGCCGGCTGGTTCTTCGGCCCGGCGGCCGCGCGCGGCGAGCTGTTCGGCCACATCAACGGCCTGATCGGCGACCAGGCCGCGGCCGGCGTGCAGACGATCGTCGAGAACGCGCATCACGCGGGTGCCAAAGGCGGCATCGCGACGATCATCTCGTTCTCGCTGCTGGCGATCGGCGCGTCGGCGACGTTCTCGTCGCTGAACAGCGCGCTCAATATAGTGTGGCCGGACAGCGGGCCGCGCACTTCCAGTTGGCTCGCGCTGGTGCGGGTGCGACTGATTTCGTTCGGGCTCGTGCTCGGCGTCGCGTTCCTGCTGATCGTGTCGCTGGTGCTCGATACGGTGATCGTCTTTATCGGCAACTGGCTGTGGGGCGACTCGCCGTATGTCGTGATCGGCAATCTGCTGCAGCTCGGCGTCGGGCTGTTCGTGCTGATCTTCGCGTTCGCCGGACTGCTCAAGTTTCTGCCCGACGCTCGGGTGCTGTGGCGCGATGCGGTGGTGGGCGGCATCGTCGCGGCCGTGTTGTTTACGGCTGGCAAGAAGCTGTTCGCGCTGTATCTCGCGCATGCGGGAATGGCCAGCGCGTTCGGCGCGGCCGGCTCGCTCGCGGTGCTGCTGATGTGGCTGTACTTCTCGGCGCTGGTGCTGCTGCTCGGCGCGGAGTTCTCGGCGGCGCGCGGCCGGCTGCACGATCCGCGTGGCGGCTGGGGCATGCAGGGCGAGTCGCCGCTGGGCAGCCGCGCGAAGCTCGCGTCGGTACTGGCGGCATCGACCGTCGCGGCAAATGCCGCGCCGTCGTCTGCTCCCGCTGCTGAGGGTGTTGCCAGCCAAACGGCTACGCCGCTGCCCGCGGGAATCAACGCGGCGGCGCAAAGGCGCTCCGCGCATGAGACCGCGGTGGACGTTACGCGCAAGGTGCTCGACGCCGAAGCGCAAGCCACCCGTTTCGCGGCGTCCGCCCTCGTCGAAGCGCGTCGCCAGGCGACGGCCGCCGACCGCTACGTGCGACGCAACCCGTGGACCTCGGTGCTGCTCGCGGCCGCCGCGGGGCTCACGGCCGCGGCCATGGCGCGCCGTGGCGCCGACCGGCGCTGAAGCGGGCGCTTCTCACCACGCTACCGTCCATACCCTTATAGATGCACGTGTTGCGCCGTCAATCCAGTCGATTGCGCCTGGACACACAACGCGCCCCGTCTGTCCAGCCTGTCTAGTCCTTTCGTCAGCCGTCTCTTTTATGATTTCACTACAAAGGCGAGTGGACGTGTAGACGACTAGATTACATTTAGCATGCAAATCGATGCTGATAGTGCGTTCGTTCACCCAGTCACTATCAACAAATCAACAATAATGCACATCAGACCAATAAATGTTGCGCAAATGGAAACAATCGCTGAGAGCTTTAAATACAAGGGTTTGCATCGATTGTCAGTTTTTGGCGACACTCTTTTTTTTCCGTTTCTACCCCGCCGAGCCGCTGAGCTATTCTGCTTTCCGCAACAACGAACAATCATCTGCGTGGAGAAATGGATGAAACGAATCGCACTGTCTACCCTCTCGCTGGCGCTCCTCGGTGTCGCCGGTATCGCTCACGCGCAAAGCAGCGTGACCCTGTATGGCGTGCTGGATGAATCGGTCCAGTACGTGAACAACGCTACGCCCAACGGCGGTAGCCTCGTACAAATGTTTGGCGGCAACCTGCAAGGTAACCGTTTCGGCCTGAAGGGCACGGAAGACCTCGGCGGCGGCCTGAAGGCAATTTTCCAGTTGGAAAACGGCTTTGACATCAACTCCGGCAAGCTCGGTCAAGGCGGCCTGATGTTCGGTCGTCAGGCTTACGTCGGTCTGACGGGCGACTCTTGGGGCACCTTCACAGCTGGTCGTCAATACGACCCGCTGGTCGACATGATCCAGCCGCTGACGGGCGACAACTACTTCGGCAGCACGTTCGCTACGCCGGGTGACGTCGACAACAACGACAACAGCTTCCGCGTGAACAATTCGCTGAAGTATGTGTCGCCGGTGTGGTCGGGCTTCCAAGTCGAAGGCATGTACGCTCTGGGCGGCGTCGCAGGCGCGACGGGTTCGGGTCAAACGTGGGGCGGCGCAGCAACGTACGCAACGGGTCCGTTCAGCGTCGCGGGTGGCTACCTGAGGACTGACAACGCAAGCACCAACCTTCCTGTCCGCACGGGCTGGAACAGCACGACGGTCCCCGGCGCTACGTTCGACACGAACTTCCCGAACAACGCAGGCATCAACCAGGCTTACACCACGGCGAAGTCGATCAGTATCGGTTCAGCAGCTGCTCAGTACGTGACGGGCCCGTGGACGGCTAACCTGTCGTACAGCAACGCGCGCTACAAGCCGGACGCACAATCGGCGTTCACGTCGACGCAGATCTTCAACGTCGGCCGCGTGTACGTCGGCTACCAGATCACGCCGGCAGCCCTGCTGGGTATCGGCTACGCATACACCCGCGGTACGGGCGACGCGGTGGCAACGTACAACCAGGTTTCGCTGGGCGGCGACTACTCGCTGTCGAAGCGCACCGACGTGTACACGGTCGCCGCATGGCAGCATGCAAGCGGCCAACAGCGCGATCCGGCTACGGGCGCACTCGTTTCGTCCACGGCTTCGATCGGTTCGTATGGCAACCAGTCGAGCACCAACAACCAGGTCATGGTCAGCCTCGGTATCCGTCACAAGTTCTAATCGGACTTCGAATCGGACCTGCTACGCAGCCGACGGGCTGCGTAGCCAGAGACCAGAAACCAGCCAGAGGCGATGCCGATGGCTGGTTTTTTTTCGTCCTGAGGTTTTGGTGCGGGCCCGAGCGAGCCTGACGCGCGCTCCGAACCCAACGCAGCTAGCGCCGCTGCGCCTTGCCCTTGTCGGCCTGCGCGAGAATCTGCGCGGGCGACACATCCTGCTCATGCTCGACGCCATCGGCGCCGACCGGCGCGCGATATAGCACCAGCGCCCGCTCCGACTGCGGCGACGGCGCATCCAGCGACTGCTGCCAGTCCGGATCGGGAATCTCGGCGAACACCTGCCGCAGACGCTCGCCCCATGTGCGGTGAAGCATGTCGAAGTACGCGTTGTCGCGATCGATCGACACGAACCGCGTGACCCGCAGCGCATCCTTCTCGTACACGAGCAGATCGAGCGGCAAGCCTACTGACAGGTTCGAGCGCAGCGTCGAGTCCATCGAGATCAGCGCGGACTTCGCAGCCTCGTCGAGCGGTGTGGACGGCGTCAGCACCCGATCGATGATCGGCTTGCCATACTTCGCCTCGCCGATCTGGAAATACGGATTCACGGCCGACGCCTCGATGAAATTGCCCGCCGCGTAGATCATGAAAAGGCGCATCCGGTTGCCCGCGATCTGGCCGCCGAGAATGAAGCTGCAATTGAAGTCGACACCGAACTTCTGCATCGCCTCGGCCTCGCGCTCATGCACGCGACGCACCGCGCTGCCGACCACGCGCGCGGCGTCCGCCATGGTCGGCACGCTCCACAGCGTGGGCTCGCTGGCATCGGCGGGCTCGGACAGCTCGTGCAGCACCGCTTGCGTGATCGACAGATTGCCGGCGCCGAGCAGCACCAGCATGCGTTCGCCGGGTTGCTCGAACACCGACATCTTGCGCGCGGTACTGATGTGATCGACGCCCGCATTGGTACGCGTGTCGGACAAAAATACGAGGCCGTCGTTGACGGCCATCGCTACGCAGTAAGTCATAAGGAATCCGCGGAAGGCAAAGGAACGGGGCTATTGTAATGCGGCGCACAGGCGCCTTTTATCCGTGTTTACGGCCTTTTTTGCAGCTTCTTTGCAGCCTTTTGGCAGCTGATTCCGAACACGTGGCAGGAATGTTAAATGCCGTCGCGCGCGTTGGCGTTGCAACGCGGCTACTGCGACATCTGCGCGCTGACCGCCACCGCCACGTGAAGCTCCTCTTCGAGTCCGCCGATGCGTCGGCCGCGCACCGGTGCCGCGGCCTCATAGTCACGGGCGACCGCGAGCCGGCAGTAGATCTCGCTGGCAAACCCGGCATGCGTGACGTCGATCGAAATCCACCCTTTGCCTTCGAGCCAAACGTCGACCCACGCGTGACTCGCGCCATGCGGCACGTCGCCGGGTTCGATATATCCGCTCACGTAGCGCGCCGGCACGCCGCGCGCGCGGCAGCACGCGAGCATCAGATGCGCATGGTCCTGACACACGCCGTTGCCGAGCGCGAGCGCCTCGGCGGCCGTGCTCGTGACCTCGGTCACGCCGGGCCGGTACTGCACGCGCTGCACGATCTGCTCGGACAGCGTGAGCAGGCTTGCCGGGCTCGCCAGATTCGCCACCGACTCCGCCAGTTCGCGGATCGCGCCGTCGGCTTCGGTCAGACGCGTCGCGCAGGTGAAATGCTCAAGCGGAATCGGGCCGGGCGGATCACCCAGCACGCCGTCGACGAGCGGCATCGTGTCCACCTCGCCCGACACGCGCAGATGAATCTCGTCGTGCGGCTTGTTCATGACGAGCGTGTGCAGCACGTTGCCGTAGGCGTCGAGCGTCGCGTCGAGCTTGCCCGGCGCGTCGATGTTCCAGCGCCGCACGGTCTGTCCGGCGCCGCTCGCGGGCGTCAGGCGCAACTGCTGGATCGAATAGTGAACCGTCGCTTCGTAGCGGTAAGAGGTGTCGTGGCGGATCGTCAGGTACATGAGAAAACTCCGTCAGGCCACTGGCAGCATCAGATAAGTACGCGCGACCAGATTGCCCAGATCGAACACGCGAGCGAGGAACTGCGTCAGATAGGCGTGCAGACCGCTTTCGAAAATCTGCCGGATGTCGGCATACAACAGCTCGGCGCGCAGCTTGCCGGCGAACCGCTCGCACTGGTTCGAGCCCGATGTGCGCAGCATCGCGAGATTGCTGCACACGCCGTCGAGCGAGGCGAGCAGCGAGCGCGGCATCTGCTGATTGAGGATCATCAGCTCGACGACGCGCGCGGGCGTCACGACGTCGCGATATACCCTGCGGTAGATCTCGAGCGCCGACACCGAACTCAGGATCGAGGTCCAGTAATAGAAGTCCTCGAGCTGGCGCGCCGCGTCGCGTGAATTCGGCTCGACGTTCGCGAAACGCACATCGAGAATCCGCGCGGTGTTGTCGGCGCGCTCCAGATACGTGCCTAGCTGCGTGAAGAAGAACGCGTCGTCCTGCAGCGCGGTGCCGATCGTCACGCCGCGCGACAGATGCGAGCGGAACTTGACCCACTCGAACAACGAGCCCGGATTGCTCGCGGCCTGTCCGCTCGCGAGCCGCTCGTTGAATTCGAGCCACGTGTCGTTGATGGTTTCCCACCACTCGGTCGTCAGCGTGCCGCGCACCGCGCGAGCGTTTTCACGCGCGGCCTGCAGGCACGAATGAATGCTCGACGGATTACTTGCGTCGGCGATCATGAAGTCGAGCATGTGCTCGCGCGTCGGTTCGTCGTAGCGCTGCTCGAAGGCGCTTTCGAGCTCGGAGATGCGCAGCACCGAGCGCTGCGCGCGAGCCTCCTGTTCGGCCGTCTGCGGCAGCAGTTGCGCCTTCAGGTTGATGTCGAGCATGCGGGCGGTGTTCTCCGCGCGCTCCATATAGCGGGCCATCCAGAAGAGGTGATCGGCGGTTCGGCTAAGCATGACGACGTTCCATGTCTGTGATCTGAACGCGCGAGGCCTCCGTCAGCGACGAAGGTCCGCGCTGGTTATCCGTTGAGCGCCAGCGCGCATCAGGTTGCGAGTGTCGCGTCCTGCTCTGCTCTGTTGCAAGCGAGGCGAGAAGCGAGGCGAAAAGCGCGGCGGCAACCGCGTCAGTCGACCATCCAGGTGTCCTTGGTCCCGCCTCCCTGCGATGAATTGACGACGAGCGAGCCCTCCTGCAAGGCGACCCGCGTGAGGCCGCCCGCCACCATCGTGGTGGTCTTGCCCGACAGCACGAACGGCCGCAGGTCGATATGGCGCGGCGCGATGCCCGATTCGACGAAAGTCGGACACGCGGACAGCGCCAGCGTGGGCTGTGCGATATAACCGGCCGGACGCTCGATCAGCCGCTCGCGGAAGGCCTCGATTTCGGCCTTCGTCGAGGCGGGGCCGACCAGCATCCCGTAGCCGCCCGCGCCGTGCACTTCCTTGACCACCAGCTCCGGCAGATGCGCGAGCGTATAGGCGAGATCCTCGGGCTTACGGCACTGATAGGTCGGTACGTTGTTCAGAATCGGCTTTTCGCCAAGATAAAACGCGATCATGTCGGGCACGTACGGGTAGATCGATTTGTCGTCGGCGATGCCGGTGCCCATCGCGTTCGCGAGCGCGACGCGGCCGGCGCGATAGGCGGTGAGCAGACCCGGTACGCCGAGCGCGGAGTCGGGGCGAAACGCAAGCGGATCGAGAAAATCGTCGTCGACGCGCCGGTAGATCACGTCGACGCGCTTCGGTCCTTGCGTGGTGCGCATGAACACGTAGTTGTCGTCGACGAACAGATCCTTGCCTTCGACGAGCTCGACGCCCATCTGCTGCGCGAGGAACGTATGCTCGAAATACGCGGAGTTGTACATGCCCGGCGTCAGCACGACGACGACCGGATCGTCGACGCCCGCGGGCGCGACCGAGCGCAGCGTATCGAGCAGCAGGTCGGGATAATGCGCGACCGGCGCGATGCGGTTCTGCACGAACAGTTCGGGGAAGAGCCGCATCATCATCTTGCGGTTTTCGAGCATGTACGACACGCCCGACGGCACACGCAGATTGTCTTCGAGTACGTAGAATTCGCCTTGATCGCCGGCGCGCACCACGTCGACGCCCGCGATATGCGCGTAAACACCGAGCGGCACGTCGACGCCCTGCATCTCGGGACGATACTGTGCGTTGGTATAGACCTGGTCGGCCGGCACGATGCCCGCGCGCACGATGTTGCGATCGTGATAGACGTCGTGGATAAACAGATTGAGAGCCTGCACGCGCTGTCGCAAACCCGCTTCGAGCGTCTGCCATTCGCCGCGCGGGATGATGCGCGGAATCAGATCGAAGGGAATCAGCCGCTCGGTGCCTGACAGGTCGCCGTTTACTGCGAACGTGATGCCGACGCGCCGGAACAGCAGGTCCGCTTCCGCGCGCTTGCGTGCGATCGCTTCATCGCCCTGACTGTCCAACCATCGCTCAAAGCGCGCGTAATGCGGCCGTACGCCATCGGCGTGATGGCGCATCTCGTCATAGCATCGCATGTCAGCCCCAGTCTTGTTGTCAAATAGAAGGCGAATGCGCTGCGCATTCGGTATTCGACCTTCGATCAAGCAAGCGTCATGCCATTGAATGTGTCGGGATAGAGCGCGTTGACGTGCCCCCTAACGGAGCATCCGCAGGGCGTCGGATTGCCTCGATCGTACTGTCGTGGATCATGATGCGCCAGTCAGGTGCGTGTACGCCATCAGGGAGCACACTATGAGAGGGCGCGCTTGCCGTTTCGCCAATGGACTCGACGCGCACTACGAAGCGAGCGCATAAAAAAGTCCCCGTGAATCTTCATCCACGGGGACTTCGATCACCTGCATGCAGGCGCTTTTTCACGCACTCAAACATCAGGCATGGTTAAACACAACAGCGCCATGCCGACGCCTGAGTCGTGCGAGCAACGCGTTCAGGCTGCCGCCGCGTCCTTCAGCTTCTTCAGCGCGCGTGTCTTGATGCGCACGCTGGCCGGCTTGGCCGGGAACCAGCGCTCTTCACCCGTGAACGGGTCCTTGCCGAAGCGCTTCTTCTTCGCCGGCACAGCCTGCACGACGATCTTCAGCAGACCCGACAGCGTGAATTCGCCAGCGCCCTTCTTGTGCACCGTGCCGAGGATCGTGTCTTCGAGCGCGGCCAACACGGCCTTGGCGGTCTTCGGTTCCACTGCAGCGCGTTCAGCGAGGTGAGCTGCCAACGAGGCCTTCGTGAAGGTGTCCTTGATCGGCGACGGTGCGCCAGACGCCTTCACGGCGACCTTCTTGGCTGCGACGGCTTTCTTCGCAGGAACTTTCTTTGCAGCAACCTTCTTGGTCGGTACCGGGGCAGCAGCCTTCTTGGCCACCTTTTTTGCGGAAGTCGGCATGTTTCTCCTACCTGTTGTGGTCAGTGAATTGCTCGAAGCGCACACCGTATGTGCACGCTTCAACGCCGGATTCTACAAGCGCTAAAGCGATTTGCGCGACTCTTTTATGTATTGCGATGAAGTTTTTTGCGC
The DNA here is from genome assembly GCF_014201025.1 of Paraburkholderia sp. MM5384-R2. NCBI lineage: Bacteria > Pseudomonadati > Pseudomonadota > Betaproteobacteria > Burkholderiales > Burkholderiaceae > Paraburkholderia > Paraburkholderia sp. MM5384-R2. The sequence continues at coordinate 396,296 of NZ_JACHDI010000004.1, read as the reverse complement.
GGCGCCGACGGTGCAACACGTTTTAGTCCCTGTTTTAGCGCCTAAAACGTGCGTGGCGAGCTCTTTGACATGCAGGAGTAACGCTCGTTACAGTTCGTTTCGGCCGTGGATTCGAGGTGGTTGCGTCGGGGCGAGCCGGTGTTTTCGCCCCTTGAAACAGGGCATTTTCTTCGTTTGACGCGTCAAGCAACGCACCCCCCAACGTTTCGACGATGCCTGCGCCTCGCTTGCGGCGAGCTCCGTTTCAGCGTGCGATGCGCTGCAGGATGTCGGCGAGCGTCGTCAGCGCCGTGTCGATATGTTCGGCCGCGATGCTGCCATAGCCGAAGATCAACCCAGGCTGCGGTGTCACGCGATGGTGAAATGGCGCGAGTCCATAGAGGCCGATCGACGCTTCACGCGCGGCGGCAACGAGCACCTCTTCGCCGAGCGACGCCAACGGCCCCTTGAGCCGCGCCGCCAGATGGATGCCGGCGGTCGGCACGATCGGCTCGAACCAGCGCGCGAGAGCGCCTTGCAGATGCTCGAGCAGCATCGCGCGGCGGGCCGCGTAAGCCTTGTGCATGCGCCGCAGATGGCGCGCGAAGTCGCCATTGAGCATGAACGACGCGAGCGCCGTTTGCGTCAGCGTGCAGCCGTGACAATCGGCGATCTGCCGCGCCTTCAGCAGCGGGCCGTGCAACGACGCGGGCGGCACCAGGTAGCCGATGCGCAGCTCGGGGAAGATCGTCTTCGAAAACGTGCCGACGTAGGCGACGAGGCCGGCGCGATCGAGGCTCTTCAGCGGCTCCATCGGCCGGCCTTCGAAACGGTACTCGCAGTCGTAGTCGTCCTCGATGATGACCGCGCCGCGCTTTTGCGCCCATTCGAGCAGTTCGACGCGACGCTCGAGGCTCATCGGCATACCGAGCGGAAACTGATGCGAAGGCGTCACGTAGACGAGCCGTGCCTTGTCCGGCAGCTTGCCGACGATCAGGCCTTCGCGATCGACCGGTACCGGCACCACGCGCGCGCCGGTCACCTTGAAGCATGCATGCGCGGGCGGGTAGCCGGGGTCTTCGATGGCCGCGATTTCACCGGGCCGCAGCGTGATGCGCGCCATCAGATCGAGCGCGTGCTGCGCGCCCTGCGTGACGATCACGTCTTCCCAGTTGCTCGACACCGCACGGTTGAAAGCGAGGTAGCGCGAGATCGCGAGCCGCAGCTGCTGCTCCCCCGCGGCGTCGCGATAGGTGCCGGGGCTGCGCGCCTGGCCGCGTAGCGCGTGATTCACGCAGCGGCGCCAGACGTCGAAGGGAAACAGCGTCTTGTCGGTCGCGCCGCCGATGAAGTCGAGCGGCGACGGCACCGACGGCCGCGGCAACGGCAGACTGTCGGGCATCTGCTCCCACAGCGGCTGCGCGCGCGCGGCGGCCTTCGCTTGCGCGGCGGCCCGCGCGCGCGAACGAGCCGCCGCGCGCGCGTGGGCGGAACGCTCGGCCGGCAACCGTTCGAGTCCGTCGGCGACGAAGGTGCCCGAACCGGCGCGGGCGCTCAGATAACCTTCTGACAGCAGCCGCTCGAATACGTCGAGCGTGGTCTTGCGCGACACACCGAGCTGCGTCGCGAGATCGCGCGTGGACGGCAGACGCGTGCCGCCGGCAAGGCGCCCTTCGAGAATGCCCGCGCGCAACTGCCGATAAATCTGTCCGGACAGATCGTGAGGGCCTTCGACCGCGATGTGAATGTCCATTCGGGTGGTTACCTCAAATAACGGCGAAATGGTTATTTCGACCGACCAGTGACGAACGCAAGCTTACCGCCACGGACGCCCGACGCGCGAACGCGCGGCGCTCGAATCGACGGAGGCGCTGACGCTGGTCGCGCAAACGCGCGTGCCGGATACGGTATGGGACGCGGTGAAGCCGCATTTCAGCGAGCAGGAAATCAGCGACCTGACGCCGCTGATCATTGCGATCAACGGCTGGAACCGCATTGCGGTCCCGTTCAGGAAGATGCCGGAGTAGGCAGCGGCGCGTCTTCGCGGAGCTTCAGAAGATCACGGAGACCGCCACCGCGAGCCAGATCGCGGTCACGCCCGCGAGAAACAGATGCCGCGCGATACGCACGCGTGAGTCGCTGTTCTCCGGCTCGACGGGACTCGTCGCCATCCATGGCACGAGGCCCAGGCACGCGAAGCCGGTCAGCGCGAGCACAAAGACCACGACGTCGGCCTTGTGCCAGGCAGTCGGCTCATACATACCCCAGTAGCCGAGAAACACGATGCCGATCGAGAACACGGTCGCGGAAGCGGCGCTGAGCGCGGGCACCGATCCAGTTGGAGCCGGCATGCTTGACCTCCGATCGTCAGGTTGCGGCGGCGCTCGCGTGCGTCGCGCCATCCGCCCGATCCGCGTTCGCGTCGGCCGCGGCGAGCCGTCAGGAAGTGCGGGTCTGGCGAGCTTCGTACGTCTTCAGATGACTATAGGCGATGCGCAGCAGCGACACGCCGTGTTCGCCCTTTTGCGCGTCGCCGCCGCGCGAGATCAGGTCGCCGAGGATATGATCCGCCTCGGTGTGCGAGCGGTTTTCGACGTCGCGCAGCATCGACGCGGTCAGCGGCGACGGCGTCAGCAGCACCTGGGTGGCGCGCACCTCGAAGTCCGCGGCCATCGTGAAGCCGTTGTGCTCGGCCGCCGCGCGGCATTCGCCGAGCAGATTCTCAATCACGCGCTTGCCGTCCGGCGCAGCCAGGATATCGCCGACCGAACCGCGCATCAAGCACGTACTCGCGGCCAATGTGGCGAGGAACACCCATTTTTCCCACATGCGCAGCAGGATGTTGTCGCTGATTGCGACGTCGAAGTTCGCGCCGGACATTGCATCGGCAATCGCCTCGGTGCGCTCCGAGGTGCCGCCCACGAGTTCGCCGAACGTGATCGCGTGCATGTCGTTCAGATGCACGATGTGCTGCTCGGCATCGAGCGTCGCGGCGATCACGCACTGACCGCCGAGCACGCGCTCCTTGCCGAAGCTCGCGGTCAGCACGTCGATATGGCGCATGCCGTTGAGCATCGGTAGGATCAGCGTGTCTTCGCCGACGAACGGCGTGAACGAATCGATCGCGTCGTCGAGACTGTAGGCCTTGCAGCTCAGCAGCACGAGGTCGAACGGCTCGGCGGCGACACCGGCCAGTATCGTCTTCACGTCGGGCAACTGGAGATTGCCGCGCGGGCTGTCGATGACGAGGCCGTCGCTCCGTAGCTTTTCCGCGCGACCGGCGCGTACGAGGAAGGTCACGTCCTGCCCCGCCGCGGCCAGACGTCCGCCGAAATAACCGCCTACCGCGCCCGCTCCTACTACCAGAATTCGCATCTTGAGCCTCTTGAAAGATTTCGATTTGCCGATCATGCGCGTCGCTGGCGGACGCATCTTCATGGTGCCGCGTATTCGGTGCTTGTGCAGGAATGTAGCAAAGATTGGGGGATCGGTTCAGCGTCACGCGCCTCGCTGCCTTCACTGCGCCGCCACCGTTTCCCCCTGCTCCCACCCGCCCCCCAGCGACCGGTACAGCGCGATCGCCGAAAGCGCATGCTCGCGACGGGCCTGGTTGAGCGACTCCGAGTCGCGCAGATACGCTTCCTGCGCGTCGAGCACATCGAGGAAGCTCGACGCACCGCCCTTATACAGCTCGGTCGACAAACGCAGCGCGTGATTCGACGCATCGAGCGCACCGGCCAGGCGCTGCACCTGCACCGCGCCGCTGACGAGATCGCTGCGATTGTCCTCGACTTCCTTCAGCGCCTGCAACATCGTCTGCTGCAAGCCGAGCTGCGATTCGCGCATGCGGCTCTCGCTCGCGTCGATGTTCGCGGTGATGCGCCCGGCGTTGAAGATCGGGCTCGTCGCATTCAACGCGGCGCTGAACAGATTGTCGGTCAGCGTCGGCAAGCCAAGGTACGACGATGCGAGCAGCCCATTCGTCAGGTTGATCTTGAACTGCGGATAGCGCTGCGTCTTCGATACCCCCACTTCCGCCGCACGCTGTTCGACGAGCGCATAGGCGGTGCGCACGTCGGGTCGATGCAGCAACGCGTCGGACGGCAACACCTGCGGCGCGCTTTGCGCAGGCACCGGAATCTCGCGCGCGTTGGAAAGCAGCAGCGTATCGAGGCTTTCCGGCGTACGCCCCGAATACACGGCAATCAGACTCAGTTGATGCTGCACCGCCGATTGCATACGCGGAATCTGCGCCTGCAAGTCCTGCAACTGATTCTGCGCGCGGGCGACGTCGAGCTGCGTCGACAGGCCGTAGTGCAGACGCTCCTGCGTGAGCTTCAGCGCGCGGCTGCGAATCTGCTCGTTGTCGTCGAGGATCTGCAATTGCGCCTGCGCCCAGCGTAGATCGATATACGCAGCCGCCGTGTTCGCGGCGAGCGCGAGCCGCAACTGATTCAGCGCCGCAACGCTACCCGACACCTGCGCCTGCGAGGCGAGCACCGCGAGACGTTCGCCGCCGAACACGTCCGGCGTCCAGCTCGCGGCGAGGCCGAGGCCGGCCTGGCGCACATAGCCGAGCGGCGGCGGCGTGTTCTGCCGCTCGGTCGATGCGCCCGCGTTCGCATTCAGTTCCGGCAGCAGCGCCGCGCGATTCTGCGTCACCAGGTCCTGCGACTGCTTCACGCGTTCGGCCGCGGCCCGCACGTCGAGGTTGCCGGTCAACACCGATTCGATCAGCTGATGCATGACCGGGTCGCCGAATTGCGCCCACCAGGCATCGGTGTTCACGCTGTCTTGCGGCGCGTCGACACTCCACGCGGCCGGCGCGAGCGTCTGCACCGTATGCGGCAAATCCGCGTGCGTCGCGGGTTGCACGGCGCAGGCCGCGAGCGTCAGGAACGCCGCGCTCGCCAGTAACTTCATCACGATTCGTTTCATGTTGGTCTCCTAATGGGCATCGGGCGGGGGCGCGCTGTTGCCGAACGGGCGCGAAAACAGCACGCTCAGCAAGCCGACCACGAAGCACAGCGCAACCGCCAAAAAGGCGTCCGAGAATGCGAGCACCAGCGCTTCGCGCATCAATGCCGCGTGCAATTCGGCGAGCCCCGCACTCGCGGCGTTCAAGACATCACCACCAACGGCCGACAGATACTCGGCCTGCTTCTGCAAGATCGATTCGACGACCGGACGGCCCGCATTCAGATGTTCGTCGAGCCGTTCGTAGTGCAGGTTCAGACGGTCGTTCAACATCGTGCTGCTGACCGCGATGCCGATCGCACCGCCGAGATTGCGCATCAGATTGAACAGCCCGCTCGCGGAGCGCAGCCGCGACGGCGGCAACGCACCCAGCGCCATCGTCACGATCGGCGGAATACAGAACTGCTGGCCAATTCCGCGCAACGCTTGTGGAATCAGCAACTGCTGCCAGCCCCATTGGTTCGTCAACGGCACGTACAGATAGCAACCGATGCCAAACAGCGCGAGTCCGAACACCATCAGCATGCGCATATCGACGAAGCGCGCGAGCGTCGAGTAGGCGGCCAGCGCGAGCAACTGAAAACAGCCAACGGACAGCAACGAGAGACCAATCTGCAACGAATCGAAGCCGCGCACGCGCGCAAGAAACACCGGCGTCAGAAACACGGTGCAGAAGATTCCGATCCCGGTAATGAACGACAGCAGACTGCCGATACCGAAATTGCGCAACGCCAGTGCGCGCAGATCGACGATCGGTTCCTTCGCGGTGAACGCATGCACGAGGAACAGAAACCCGCAGATCGCCGCGACCCACGCGCACAGCACGATCACGTCGTCGCCGAACCAGTTTTTGCGCGGTCCCTCTTCGAGCACGTATTCGAGGCAACCGAGAAAACCCGACATCAGCAAGATGCCGAAGTAGTCGCCCTTTTTCAGCAAGGACAGATCGACCTTGTCGATATGCACGTACTTCGGCACCAACAGCGTGACGGCGACGCCCGGTACCAGGTTCAGATAGAACAGCCAGTGCCACGACCATTGCGACGTGATCCAGCCGCCGATCACCGGGCCGATCGTTGGCGCAAGCGAAGCAAGCGCGCCGATCGTCGTCGATGCTATCAAACGCTGCTTGCCGGGAAACAGCACGAACGCGGTCGTGAACACGGTCGGAATCATTGCGGCACCGAGCGCGCCTTGCAGACCGCGAAACAGGATCATCGAGTTGATGTCCCACGCGAGACCGCACAGCATGCTGGTGACCGTGAAGCCGAACGCGGAGAAGGTGAAGACCCAGCGCGTCGAGAACACGCGCGTGAGCCACCCCGACATCGGAATCACGATGATCTCCGCGATCAGATACGAGGTTTGCACCCAGGAGAGTTCATCCTGACTCGCGGACAGTCCGCCGCCAATATCTCGCAGCGACGATGCGACGATCTGGATATCGAGCGTCGCCATGAAAAAGCCGACGCACATCAGCGCGAATGCGAAGACCTTGGTGCGGGTCGGCTGGTCGGCGGGGTTGTCAAAAGCGTGAGTCATGATCGGTTCATCCCTGCGCGGCCAGATGGCCCGCATCGAGGTGCACTTTCACGGTCGCGGACAGGCCCGGACGCAGCACGCCCTGCATGTCCTTCGGCACGTCGAGGCGCACGCGCACCGGCACGCGCTGCACGATCTTCGTGAAGTTGCCGGTCGCGTTTTCCGCGGGCAAGACGCTGAAGGTCGCACCGGTCGCCGGTGCAAGACTGTCGACCACGCCGTGCAGCGTTGTGCTCGACGCATCGAGTTCGACGTCGACGCTGTCGCCCGAATGCATTTTGCGCAGCTGATCTTCCTTGAAGTTGGCGTCGATCCATAAACCGCTCGCCGGCACGACGGTCAGCAGCGACACGCCCGTGTTGGCGAGCAGCCCAACGCGAGCGGTGCGATTGCCGACATAGCCATCGATCGGCGAGCGGATCGTCGTGTACTCGACGTTCAACGCGGCGACGCGCTGCGCGGCCTGCGCGGTCGCGATGCGCGCTTTCGCGTCGCCGATCTGAGCGTCGAGCACCGCGATCTGGCGTTGCGCCGCGAGCAGCGCCGCGCTGCTGCGATCGACCGCGGCGCGCGCTTTGGCCAGATCGGCGTCGGCCTTCTCGACGACCTGGTTCGACACCGCGTCGTCTTTCACCAGCTCGCGATAGCGCGTCTGGTCGGCGGCGCTGCGTGTGAGCTCGGCGCCCGACGCGCGGACCTCGGCGGCCTGCTCGTTGATCGCCGCGAGTTGCAGTGATTTCTTCGCTTCGAGTTCGGTGACGGCGGCCTGCGCGCTCTCCACTTCAGCACTGGCCTGGGCGAGGCGCGCGTCGTAGTCGCGGGCATCGAGACGCACGAGCACCTGGTTGGCGTGCACGAACTCGTTGTCGCGCACGAGCACGTCGGTGACGAAGCCGTTGACCTTCGGCGCCATCACCGTGACGTCGCCGCCGACGTACGCATCGTCGGTGCTCTCGACGAAGCGGCCGACGAAGAACCAGTACGAAGTGGCAAGCGCCAACACGACGAGAACGGAGAGGATCGCGAGCAGCATCCACGGGATACGCCGCGCCTGTCTGACGGGTTGTACCGCGCTTGGCGGCGCGACGGTCGAAGGAGTTGTGGACATGGTGTCGATATGTGCGTATGCACTCTTCAGATTGAAAAAAACGGCGCAGTGCGCCGGCCTCCGCTATCTTCAGCGTTTATGTCAAAGCGTATCCCGGGTGATCGCAAACAGCTCGGTGCGCAGCGCAGCCGCGCGCTCCTCGCCGAAGCGGTGCTCGAACTCGGCCTGTGCGACATACCAATGAGCCCGGCCTGCGTCTTGCCTCTCTTCGCCCGCGGCGGTCAGCGAGATCAGCAGCGCGCGCGCATCCGCGCCCATCGCCTCGCTCGACACCAGCCCGTCGCGTCGCAGCGGTTGAATCGTACGGACCAGCGTGGTGCGCTGCATGCGCATGGCCTCGGCAATCTGCTTCATCGTCATCGGACCGGTGCGCTTCAGGCGCCCCAGCAGCGAAAACTGCGTGATGGTCAGCCCGACATTCGACAGGTGCCGGTCGTAGATCTGCGATACGTGACGCGCGGCCTGGCGGATCGCAAAGCAGTCGTCGTCGAAAAGCGCTTCCATTCGCTGCACTTCCTTTGCTCGTTAGTGCATATGCACATTAAGAGCCGTCATAAAACCCGCCGAAGCGGGTTCCTGCGCGCGATCTAACCGGTGATGCTGAACAGCTCTGTACGCAGCGTCTTTGCGCGGGCGCGGCCGAACTTCTTTTCGAATTCGTCCTGCGCGGCGCGCCATGCGACGGAGGCCTGATCGAACGTCGTCTCGCCTTTTTCCGTCAGGCTGAACAGCAACGTGCGGTTGTCGTGGTCCGCCGCCTCGGCCAGCACGAGGCCGTCGCGCTGCAGGGGCTTCATCGCGCGAACCAGCGTGGTGCGCTCCATCACCATCGCCTCCGCGAGCTCCGCCATAGGCAGGTTCGGTGTGCGCGCGAGCTTCGCGAGGATCGTGAACTGCGCAGCGGTCAGCCCGACGCTGCCGAGATGGCGCTCGTACATCTGCGTGACGTGCCGCGCCGCCTGGCGCAGCGCGAAGCAGTTGCATTCGTCGTAGGAGAGAGGACGGTTCATGGAGCGAAGTTTATGTGTGCATATGCACTGTGTCAAGTTTTTCGAATGGCAACGGGCAAATGCCTCACCCGTTGCGCTACGGCGGCCTTCATCTTGCGACTTGCCAGCTGTAATTGTTATGTTATAACATGACTAAAAATTGGCGCTCCAGTCCTGCCGTTTTTCACGCGGGCCACTGCGACGTCCAACAAAATTCGTCCGACCTATGAGCGGACAGTCCATGCTCAACGACCACTTATGACCCTCATCGCCATTACCGTTCCCATCGAAAAGTAGGCCTGATCGACGGGCCTGCTATCGCGCGTCGTCAACCTCCAGTTCGCCCGTCCTTCCCCTGCCGGCCAGGGGCGAGGTGGGCGAGCTTTTGCCGAACGCTTCTGTTCATCAACGCATCGTCCATAGCTCGAGCAACAACAATGAAAAAACGCACACTGACCGCACAGGCGGCGATCGTGTTCTGTACCGCCATCTCGAACGCATGGGGCGCGCCAGGCAACGCCATATTGACGGGCACGGTCTCCGATCCCGCGGGCCATCCCGTCGCTCACGCGAAAGTCGAGGTACAGGACGCGAGCGGCGCCTCCATCGGCGCGTCGAGCACGGACACGTCGGGCCACTTCTCGATCGACGGCGTGGCGCCCGGCACGTATGCGGTCGTCGTCACCGCGGCCGGTTTTGCAAGCGGCAGCAGCATCGCGACCGCCCAGTCCGCCGCCCCGGCGAGCGTCAGCGTACAACTGCAAAAGAGCGACACACTCGACGTGCAGGTCAACGCACAACGTCTGAACGCTGCCCGCAACGGCTTGCTGCCCGAAACGGGCAGCAGCGTCTATCGCTTCACGCAGGCGGACATCGACACGATGCCGGCGGGCGCGAACACGCCGCTCAATCAGGTGCTGCTGCAAGCGCCCGGCGTCGCCAACGACTCGTACGGCCAGTTGCACGTGCGCGGCGAGCACGCCAATCTGCAATACCGGATCAACGGCATCATCATTCCGGAGCCGATCAGCGGCTTCGGCCAGTCGCTCGACACGCGCATCATCGATCAATTGAACCTGCTCACGGGCGCCCTGCCCGCGCAGTACGGCTACCGCACGGCCGGTATCGTCGACATCCGCACCAAATCGGGCGACATGGGCAGCGGTGGCTCGATCGACGTATTCGGCGGCAGCCATCAGACCGTCAAAACGAGCGCCGACGTGTTCGGCAGCGAGGGACCGTTCAGCTACTACCTGAGCGGCTCGCTCGGCATGAACAATCTCGGCATCGAGAATCCGACGGCGAGCGCCAGTGCGATTCACGATCACACGCGCCAGGGCGATGCATTCGGCTATCTGTCGTATCTGATCAATCCGCTCACGCGTGTGAGTCTGTTGTTCGGCGCGACCAGCAACCAGTTCGAGATTCCAAACACGCCGGGGCTCACGCCGAACTTCGCGCTCAACGGCCACAGCACGTTCGATTCGTCGCAACTGAACGAAACGCAATCGGAGCTGAACAATTTCGCGGCGCTCGCGCTTCAAGGCACCAACGGCGGCGCGCTCGATTACCAGGTCGCCTTCTTTACGCGCTATACGCGCACGAAGTTCAACCCCGATCCGATCGGCGACCTCATGTTCAACGGCGTGGCATCGGAGGACTTCCATAGCAACACAGCCAACGGCGTGCAGGTCGATACGACCTGGCGCATCAACGACAGTCACACGGTTCGCACGGGCGTCTTCTTCCAGCAGGAACACGCGGTATTCGACAATAACGTGTCTGTGTTCCCCGCCGACGCGGACGGCAACCAGCTCTCCGACGTGCCCTTCAACATCCAGGACAGCAGCAGCAAGACCGGCTATCTGTACAGCCTGTACGCGCAGGACGAATGGAAGCTGACCGACCGGCTCACGCTGAACTATGGCTTGCGCTACGACCGCATGGACGAGTACACGAGCGCGAGCCAGTTGAGCCCGCGCGTCGGCCTCGTCTACACGCTCACGCCGTCGACGACGCTGCACGCCGGCTACGCGCGCTACTTCACGCCGCCGCCGTTCGAACTCGTGTCCGGCTCAACGATATCGAAGTTCGACGGCACGACGAATCAGAGTTCGGTAACGCAGAACGATCCCGTAAAGCCGGAACGCAGCCACTATTTCGATCTCGGCATCACGCAGAAACTCGGCCCTGCCGTCACGCTCGGACTCGACGCGTACTACAAGAAATCGACCGACCTGCTCGACGAAGGACAGTTCGGTTCCGCTTTGATCTACGCGCCGTTCAACTACCAGTACGGTAGAACGTATGGCGTCGAATTCACCGCCAACTACAAACAGGACAATCTCTCCGCGTATCTGAACCTCGCGTATAGCCGCGCGCAAGGCAAGAACATCAACTCCGCGCAGTTCAATTTCGGTGCGGACGAACTGGCGTACATCTCGAACAACTGGGTGTACCTCGATCACGACCAGCGCGTGACCGCATCGTTCGGCGCGGCATACGACTTCCACCAAACCACCTTCACGTTCGACGGAATCGTCGGCTCCGGCCTGCGCAGCGGCTTTGCGAACACCGACCGCCTGCCCGTCTATGCGCAGTTCAACCTCGGCGTAATCCAGCACTTCAACGAGCCGATGATCGGCAAGTTCGACGCGCGTCTGGTGGTGATCAACGCATTCAACCGCGTGTACCAGTTGCGTGACGGCTCGGGCATCGGCGTCGGCGCGCCGCAGTACGGTCCGCATTTCGCGGTTTATGCGGGCGTGACCAAGTACTTCTGATCGACGGCAGGGAGAACCATCATGCAGGAATGGACAGGCTTTATCGCGGCGATGCGCACCGGCGGATGGATCATGTATCCGCTCAGCGTGCTCGGCGTGCTCGCATTGACCATCATCATCGAGCGGGCGTATGTGTTTGCCCGCTTCGCAAGCGCACCGGCGCGTGTTTTGCAACCCACGTCGTCAGCCGATGACAACCGTCTCGACCGTCTCGCCCCGCACCACGCGTTTCGGCGCATGGCCGCACCGTGGCTGTCGGAATCAGACTCGCCGCTGTGGCTGCGCGAGGCGTCGGCGCAATCGATCGCATCGCAGATCGAGCGCGACATGGGCCGCGGTCTGTGGCTACTGGAGACGATCGTCACGGCGGCGCCGCTGCTCGGCTTGCTCGGCACGATCGTCGGGATGATGAAGTCATTCCAGCTGTTCGGCGGCAATGGGCTCGTCGATCCGGGCGGCGTCACGGGCGGGGTGGCGCAGTCGCTGGTGGCGACCGCGATCGGACTCATCGTCGCGGTCTTCGCACTGTTCGCGTTCAATTATTTTTCACGGCGGCTCGAGCGTCTGATGGATGAACTCGAACTGTTCGCCAACGCGCGACTCAGCGCGCTGCGCCTGCAACAAGAGGCGCGAGGCGAGCGCTGATGAAACTCAAACGCTCGCGCGCCTCGCGGCGCGGCCGCATCGAAATCATTCCGATGATCGACGTGATGTTCTTTCTGCTCGCGACCTTCATGCTCGCCTCGCTGGCGATGCAACGTCTCGACGCGGTGCGGATCAACCTGCCTTCGGGACGCGCGCAGCCGATCAGCACAAGCGAGCCGCTGACGATATCGGTGAACGGCAACGACGAGGTCTCGGTCAATCGCCACGTCGTTCGCGCGGATCAGATCGAGCCTGAAGTGAAGCGCCTGCTGCGCGCGGACGGCAACGTCGTCATCGCGGCCGACGATCACGCGGGTCACGGCGCGGTCGTGCAGGCCATGCTCGCGGCGCGACGCGCGGGCGCCGAACACTTTCTGATCGCCGTGCATCGTGATTAAAGCTTGCCGCGAGCTGTTCGGGGGACACGTTGTGGGACCGCTGCGTACCGCCGTCGCTTGTCTGATCTCGCTGGGTATCTGGCTTCTGGTGCTGGCAGCGCTGTCGTCCGGGTTGCTGAAGTCGAGTCAGCCAGCCCCACCGCCTGCTCCACTGGATATGCGCGTGGTCGTGCTCGACGAGCCTGCGCCGCCTGAATCCCGTCCGTCGCAAACTCCGGTTGCGGTTCCAGCGGAACAGGCGCCACGGCACGCGCAGACGCAATCGCGTACCTCAGCGCATCGCCCGGTGCCGCCTGTGCCAACCAGGCCGCAGACGCTGACGACGCCCGCTGCCGCAGCGCCGTCGGCACCGGTTGCTAGTCAGGCACAACGCCCGTCGCAAGATGATCCGCCGGAACAAACGGCCGCCGCGGGATCGCAGCAATCATCAGCACAGCGCGACGCCGCTCCAGCCACCTCGGCAAGCTCCAACACCGCCGCCCGCTCCATATCGCAACCGCTACCGACGCTGCCCGACGACTTGCGCGAGCAGGCCTATCAGACGATCGCGACAGCCCGCTTCACGATCCACGCCGACGGCTCGGTCGATGTCGAGCTCATTCACGCGACGCCGAACCCCCGTCTCAATCAGCTGCTGCTCGACACGTTGCGGCGCTGGCGCTTTTTTCCCGCGCTGCGCGATGGCCAGCCCGTCGAAAGCACGCAAAACATCCGCGTGCATTTCAACGTCAGTTGAACAGCGCCTACTGGCTTGCGCAGGTGAAATTCGCCGCGACGTTCACGTCGCCCGAGCCGTTATAGCGCGCAAAGGTCGGATATTGGCACAGCGGCCGTGTGCGTCCGGGCACGCCCGCCGTATCGGCGACGATCTGCGCGGGCGGCACCACGCCGTTTTCGACCCAGTTTTCGAGCGTCGTCAGCGAATCCCACGAGGCGTTGAACACGGTGCTGAGCGCATGGCCATAGCCGGGAATCTCGTAGAAGCGCACGAAGTTCGCCACGGTGGACACGCCCATCGTCGCTTGCAGACGCTGATAGTACTGCTCGGTCGAACGCGTGCTGACGAGCGCGTCGGCCATGCCGTGCGCCATCAGGATCTTGCCGCCCTTCGCATTGAAGGCCGACAGATCCGTCTTGTTGACGTCCTGCAGGCCCGTCAGCTGACTGATGCGCGCCTGCAGACTGCCCGGATTCTGCGGATCGACGGCGAGCGAGTTGTAGTTCGGGTCGCGCGTGACGAAGTAGCGGATCCACTGGTCCCAAAACACGCTCAGATACGGCGCGGTCGTGGGCATCGGCGATGCGGGCTGTGACCTGCCGAGCGCGAGCGTGGTCACTGTCGGCTGCAACGCCGAAGGATTCGCGATGCCGAGATCGGCGCCGTACACGTTGAAGCCCGGATACTGCGTCTCGCCGCTCGCGAGCGTGTAGCCGAACGTGATCGGCGTGTTGTACACGTTCAGCGCCGCGATCTGCGCGTCGGACAGACAGGTGTCGCCGGTATCGGCGCCGCCCGCGCAACGCAGCGGCGTGCCGTTCAGCGTCGCCGTCGCGGGATTGAAGGTCGCGTTGCACGCGGCGACGTTGCTGATCAGACCGTCGGCAACGCCGTCGAGCGCGTCGCAACTCGCGAGCACCGTGTCGAGCAGCACCTTGCGCTTCGCCTGGTCGAGATAGGCACCCGGCGCCGCCAGTGCGCGCGTGATGCGGCCGAACTGCAGATCGAGGCTCGCGGCCGCCCATGCCGGATACAGCACGATCGAGCCGTCCCAATCCTGCGGCCAGCGTTGCACCACCGCCAGCGCCTCGCGTCCGCCCGACGAGCCGCCCGCGAAATACGCCCGCTTCGGCGCCTTCACCGCGTAGCGCGCGTCGATCAGATAGACGGCCGCGTCGCGGGTTTTCTTCAGTGCGTCGCCGTTGAAGTTCTGCATCGCTTCGTCGTTCACGCCGAACGACGCGTCCTCGCTGCCGAGCGCATTGGCCTCGTGTCCCGAGTCACTCGCGAACACCGCGTAGCCGCGGCCAAGCGGAGTCAGTTGCGCGGTCGGGCCGGCCGGCACGTTGCCTGTCGGCGCGGGAATCGTGCCGTCGTAGCCGCCGCCGCCGAACATCATGATCTTGCTGTTCCAGTTGGTCGGCATCGCGATCTGGAATTTGATTTGCGGCGCCGCGGGATCGACGGGACTGATCGCGCCGCTGACGAGGCAATACTCGCCGGTCGCTTGCGCGCCCGAGCCGGACGCGGGCATCACGGTCGCCGCGGTCACGGTCGCGCCGGTGGTCGGCAAACCGATTGCTGACGCCGGCACGTTCTTGCCGGTCAACTGCGCGCAGCCAAGCGGCGCGGCGGCGGTCGACTGAATGTTGTCACTGCCCCCACAGCCGCTCAACGATAGAACCGCGAGCAATGACGCGACGGAAATGACCGGAACAAAAGAGCAGGATGACGGAACGGCGCGCTGCATGGGCATGACTGTCTCCATCTTGGTTTGGAGGCGCGGTCGCACGAGTCGGCTTGATCTCGCACGCCGTGTCTGCGCTGGGGGATGTGAGGCGCGAAGGTATACGGCAATGCGGTGCATAGCAAACGGCGTGCCGCGAGCCGCCGGCGGCCACGGCATGCATTGCAGCCAGGCGGCCAGCACATTCTATCGTCGGTTGCGATCCGGAAAGCGCGTAAGAGTCGACTTTGCAATCGGCTTCGCTGCCGCGCTCGCTATAGCCTTCAACGCAGATCCGCACGAAGATCGCGCACGCCTTTGCCGAGCCGTTGGCGCAATAGCGTGCGCAACGTGGCACCGTCGACATAGCCGACCTCGGCCGCAATCGCGTCGATGCCGAGGCCGCTGCCATGCAGCAGCGACTGTGCATACTCGACACGCAGGTCCTGAAAGTAAGCCAATGGCGATTTGCCGAGCACGTCCTGGCAACGACGCTGCAGCGTACGCGCGCTCGTCGCCAGTGCGGCCGCAGCATGCTGCAGCGAGAACCCTTCCTTCAGATGATCGCGCGCCCATCGCTCGAAACGCTGAATCAGCGGATCGGCCTGAGCCAGATGGTTCGGGATGATGTACGGCGCCTGCGATGAGCGCAGGTCGGCGAGCAGGTAGCGCGACACGAGCGTAGCCAGCTCGGGGCTCGCGCGGCGGATCAACCACAGCGCGAGATCGAGATGCCCCATCGCCGCGCCCGCAGTCACACCGACGTCCGATGGCACCAGCATGCGCGACTCGTCGAGCAACACGGCCGGATAGCGTTGCCGGAACAATGGACCCAGCCACCAGGTCGTGGTCGCTTCGCGATGATCGAGGAGTCCGGTTTCCGCGACGAGGAACGTGCCGATGCACGACGCGGCGATCAACGCGCCCTGTGCATGCCATGTCAGCATTTGCACCCTGGCGTCGCGCACGTCCGGCCGCTCGAGCGCGGGTACCAGTTGCTCCGGCGTACCGGTACTGAGCGCGGGAATGATCACCCAGTCCGGCTTCGGGTCCGCGGTGATCGCTTGCACGGGGATGGTCAGCCCCTGCCCTGAGCGAACCTTCTTGCGCACGCCGACGACCGACAGTTCGAAGTGCGGCCGCCCGCCCATCTTCGCGGCCGCGAACCGGTTGGCGAGCGAGAACGCGTCGAGCATGACGGTGAGACCGGTGTCGAACAGCCCCTGCAAGGCGAGCACGGCGATGCGCATGGCGTAAATGACCCTAAAGTTGTCATTTGCGACGATACAGCTTTTCCCGGCCGAGGGCTACAGTGAGCCCCGTTGTACATCGCAACCAACGTCGACTCAGGAGGTCACTGATGAAAGTTTTCGCCATCGCAACCGCACAACCGACCCTCACCCCGGACAAGCTCCAGCAGCACATGCCACACGAGGTGCCGGCCACGCTCCAGCTTTATCTCGACGGCAAGGTCGAGCAGTTCTGGTTCCGCGACAAGGCCGGACCGATTTTCCTGATGAACGTCGGGTCGGTCGACGAGGCCAAGGCAATACTCAACGCGTTGCCGCTCGTGGCTGACGGGCTGATGAAGTATGAATACCTGCCGGTGGGACCGCTTGCGCCGCTGGGGCGGCTGATTCAGAAGGGGTGAAGTCACGCTGGTGGGGAGCCGTGCCGCCAATGTGCCTGGCGGCACGTTTGAAGAAGCATTACTGCCCGACCTTCTCCGATTCGACGACCAGGTCCAGCACATAAGCGACCGACGGCCCATCGGCAGGCGGGTTCCTGACTGTGAAACGCTTCACGCGCACGACGTTACGGATGCCCGGCGTGTGCGTATAGCCTTCGATATCCTGATTCAACGGGTGCCACGGACCAGGCGTGCCGGTCGCCAGGCCCTGCTCGTCGAAGAAGCGATCGCGCACGAGCAGACATTGCGCGTTCGGCATCAACGGATGGTTGCACGGCACGGACTGCGCCGCCACTTCAAGGAACGCTATTTGACCGGGGCCGCCGTAGCGCATCTCGGCCGTGGGCACACCGGTAAAGCTCAGCGTGTCGCCGCTATCGGTGACCAGTTGCAGGCTCGGCGCGTTGTCCCGCGCGAGCAGGGTCACGTTGACGCTGCCGCGCACACGCTGCGAGATCGCATCGTCGAGTGCGGCAAGCTCGGCATCGTGGCAGGCCATCATCGTGCTGACCATCGGGCCGATCTGCAAATACCCCTTCCTGACGGTGTAACCCGCTCCCATGCTGTTGCAGCTATTGACGACGGTGATCCGGTACGGACTGAAGTCGAGCTGCACTGGCCTGTCTGGGCGCACGAACAGGGCATCGATGTGCGTGCCATTGCGATCGATCGCGGTGTTCAGTTGCCAGTGGTATCGGGTCAACAGATCGGTGCCGGTCGGCGACGCCGGGTTGGCGGCTGCCGTGGTTGCCGATGGCGCCGGCGCTGTCACTTCCGGTGCCTGTGCGCAGGCGGCGAGAACGAGCGGCAGCAATAGCATGCAGTATTTCACGTCGGCACCTCGCTGGGTTCAGTGGTCGTTCCGGGCGGTTGCTCGCGTCGTCGGGCCAAGGGACGCGAGAATCAGGTCGCATGCACGAAAACCGGAAGTGCCAGTGAAGGGTACCACCCGGCCGCATCAGGCCGGGTTTGCGCACCTGCTTCGTTCAGGCCGCGAGCATCGACTCGACGACCGACAGCATAACGCAGGTGGAAGGCGTAAAAACGTCGCTCGATGCTGATCGGATTCCTCGTTACGCGGCCGAACTGCGGCCAGTGCAGCAGGCTACGCCTGGGAAATGTCACGGCCGACGGAAGGACGGGCGTGACGCCGCTTCAGCCGAGGGCGCAACATCAGATAGAAGGCGGCAACATGCGTGATCGCCAGCGTCGGCACATAGATGATCGGAATCGCGTACAAGGCGCCCAGCTCGCCTGCATGCGCGGGCAGATCGGCCGCGGTTGCGTGGTAGTAGTCGATGATCAGGTCGGCCATACCAACAAGATTGAAAGCGACGACGAACGACCAGAAAAGCGGACGTATCCGGGCCGTCAGCAACGCCAGCATCGCCAGCACCCCCGTGGCGAAATCCCCATAGGCGGCGAACACGGCGAAGCTCGCGGACAGTTGCGGACTGACGACACCAGGCAACAGAAAGGCGAGCCCGAAGAAGCGGAAGCTGTGCAACGTGGCGATCGCGCGTTGCGCGTCGAACGGAGCCATCGACTTGAGCTTCGGCCACACGTAGGTGCCGAAGCACAGCAGCCAGGCGAGATAGCCCAAAACGAGGTGCAACTGGAACAGAAGCCGCGATGACATGGTGCCTCCTTGTCAAGTGTTGGACGCGCAGGTGTTAGGTGTACCATCGTCTCGCGCGGGTGACTATTCCTCACAATGTTGACAGGCTATGAAGCAGAACTTCACAGTCAGGCAGGGCGCGCTCGACGGCGTCGAAGTCTTCCTCAGCGTTGCCGAGCATCGCAGTTTTCGCGGGGCCGCCGCGCAACTGGGCGTGACGCCGTCGGCCGTCAGTCAGGCGGTGCGTGTGCTTGAAGCCCGCCTCGGTGCGACGCTCTTCATCCGCACCACGCGCAGCGTCGGCTTGACCGAAGCCGGCCAGCGCTTTCTCGCTCGGGCCAAGCCCGCCTTCGAGGAACTCGTCGCCGCCAGCGAGGTGGCGCGCGGACTCGGCGAGCGACCGTCCGGCCTGTTGCGTCTTTCCGTGCCGCGTGCAGTCGTGCCGATCCTGCTGGAGCCGCTGATCGCGTCATTCTGCAAGGCCAATCCCGAGGTCGAGGTGGAAATAGCGGCCAGCAAGGAGCTGATCGATCTCGCGACGGAAGGCTTCGACGCCGGCATCCGGCTCGGTCAGTTCGTCGC
The DNA here is from genome assembly GCF_014201025.1 of Paraburkholderia sp. MM5384-R2. Taxonomy (NCBI): domain Bacteria; kingdom Pseudomonadati; phylum Pseudomonadota; class Betaproteobacteria; order Burkholderiales; family Burkholderiaceae; genus Paraburkholderia; species Paraburkholderia sp. MM5384-R2. The sequence continues at coordinate 377,541 of NZ_JACHDI010000004.1, read as the reverse complement.
CGCCGACATGGTCGCGGTGCCGCTCACGGCACCGTTCCGTTTTGTCGTCGTGGGAAGTCCTGCCTATTTCGCGGCGCGCGGCCGCCCCGAGCAAATGGACGATCTGCGCGAGCATGCATGCATTCGCTGGCGGCGCTCCAGCGGCGCGCTCGCGTTGTGGTCGTTCAACGACAACGGCCAGCCGATCGAGATCGCCGTCTCCGGTCCTTTCATCGCCAGCGATTTTCCGAGCGTGCTGGGCGCGGCGATCGAAGGCGTTGGCCTTGCCCAGCTACCCGAGCCGATGGCCGCCGAGGGGTTGCGAACGGGAAAGCTGGTGGACGTTCTGAAGGCGTACGCGCCGATGGTCCCGGGCGTGTTTCTCTACTATCCGAGCCGCCGCCAGATCATGCCGAAGCTGCGTGCGTTCATCGATCATGTGAAGAGCCGCGCGACGCGCTCGATGCCTGGCGACAGTTGACGAAGGGCGGATTCAACCGGTCGATGCAATAGTTCGATGGAACCGTTCAGCCGGCGTTTCGTAATCCAACGTCTTCCTTCGACGCTCGTTCAGCCTTCGAGCCACGGCGTCGCGTTTGTCCTGAGCCCATCATCTGCAGCAGTTTCCCAGCTTCGATCTTTTGCAATTTCATGATTCTCCAGTGTTGCCCTGACGGCCTGTCAATGACCGGAGAGAGATCGGGTGAGCGCTCGATGAGCGCTGGCCGGAAAACGCCATCGGCGCTACGTGGTCGCAATCGCGCAAGCCGTGTGCGTGATTGGCCAGGTGCGGATTTTATGCCGATGGTGCTTCGCTCTCATGCCGCGATTTTTTCATCGTCGCCGGATCGCGCACGATGGTGACCGCGCACGGCGCGTAGGCGAGCACCTGGCGGGCGACCGAACCGATCAGCCAGCGATCGAACGGCGTATGTCCGCGATGCCCCACCACGAGATGGTCGATAGCATGCCGCTCCGCGTACAGCACGATCTCCTTTGCCGGCGGGCCGACCACGAGATCGAACTCCACGGCCCCGATCGAAGCGGCGAGCTTCGCCTTGATGTCGTCGAGAATCTCGGTGGCATGGCGCACTTCCATATCGATCAGATTTTTTCGCTCAACTTCTATCGCACCCCAGTCCGGCGTGCGCGCGACGACGAGCACATGCAAGCGCGCGTCGAAACGCTTCGCGAGATCGACGGCGAAAGCAACGGCATATTGCGCGGACGCCGACCCGTCATAACCTACCAGCACGTTCTGCATGATTTGCTCCTGTGCGGTTCAAACTGGGCCGTGACGTTGTTGGACGAAATGCATCGAGCCATTTGCGTGAACCGCGAGCGCTCCCCGACTTCACGGCGTCGGCGCGAAAGCATGCGCGAACCACTCGCGAACCCGCCGCGTGGATTGTCATGCGGACGACGTCGGCACCTGCGGTGTTGAATCAGTTGTCGTCGCTTCTGGGCGGGAGGTGCTCGTGAGGCTCGGGCTCTGCCGCGTCGGCGTTAGGAAGGTCGTCTGGGGCCGGATTTTTCAGGCCCTTCGGATCGGGCTGGCGAGTCTTGCCGGCGGAAGTTTGCGCGGGGTCGAGAGAGGTGCCGGTCGGCTCAGCGGATGGATTGGAGGTCATGATGTGCTCCTGCGCTGATGAATACAGTTTCTACCATGATAGTTCACCTGGCCGATTTGAGTCATACGCGCTGTCACGCCGGCACTACTGTCACGCCGCCCGCTGTTTCCAGCCACGCTAACCACAGGATCGCCCCGCGCGCCTTTTGTTGCCGCTGGCGGTGCACGCAAGCGGGCCTACCGAGGAAAATTCCGCGTTCCGAATCACACCGAAAAAGCACGGGAAGAAACGCCCGGCGGCCTTCGTGAGGACGCGGGCGGGAGTCGTAGGTTGATGGAATCATTGCACATAGCCTACTGCGGGCCGGCGCCCTGCTTGAAAGCACCGCACGGCAACTGCCAGTCAATGGGCAACATGGGGATCGACTCGGGGTAGTCCGATGACAGCGCCAAATGGGCCACCGTCTCGTCGTACTCGTAAGCCTTACCCTCGTTGGCCAACTGATGCACCGTCCGGCACACGCGCCCGATGATTGGCGCAGTTCGGCTCAGTTCCAGCCGTTCGACACGGACATTCAAAATCGTTTAAAACATAGTCAGACATGACTCTTTCTCGTCACTCACCCTGACGGGTGCCCTTGCGATAGTCAAAAGGACTACTGCCGGTCCAATGTTTAAATGCGCGGCAGAAACCGGTGGCGTAGGAAAAGCCAAGATCGAACGCCAGCACTGCCACGCTCGAGTTCGAGTTCGAGTTTGTCAGCCGATGGACAGCAATATCCCTTCGCAGTCCGTCTTTCACGAGCTGGAAGACTGGACATTCAGCGCATTTCATCACGGTTCCATCGTGGCTAAAACGCGCGACTATCTTGAACAGAATATTGCGCAGCCGGTAACCATACAGGATCTTGCACAGGCATTGCACACATCTGTACGCACGTTCAACCGTAGATTCGCAGAGGAAGGAACGCACCCGAGTGCCCCCGCGCACCAGACTAGCGATAGTTGACGAAGTTGATGATGTCGTTGAGGAACCACGGCAGAATAAGTTGCGTGTCGGAATAGCTGGTGCCGACAGTGAGTCTCGGTGGTCTTGACGTGGAGTCAGCGGACGGTGCGCCGTCTGGAACGTGCAGGATGTAGGCGTTCGTATCGACCGCCGGCTGATTGTTCGCCGGAGTCGATGTGCAGCCGGTAGCGAGAACGACGAGAACTGCTGCCAAGCAACGAGACTTCATGAGCGGGTGAACTCCGGCGACGTTTTCTACATTATGGCTGAACTGACTTGAATACCGGCAACCAACTGAACCTCATCGCAAAGTCAACACCGTTACGCCCAATGCCATCCGATGTGCGCCCGCCGCCGACGATCGTCCCAGGGCTGGTGGCCGAACAGATGTACCCGGACGAGCTACGCAATGGACCGAACCGCCTGAGTGCGCGACTAGGGCTCGCGCAGGTGGTCGGAAGAAAACAGAAGCACGCACTTGAACAGCGTTATGGTTTTCGCCGCCTTGATGTAATCACCCGGTGGGAGCAGCAATCGCAGGGCTTATCTGGACCGCAGAGCCACGGCGAAGGAACGTGATAGCCGGATTGCCGGCGCGAATTCGCTAGACTGACGCGGATGTCGCCGGCCGGCCAATTTGAGACGATCGCCCGGCAGCCCTGAATGTCCGCTTGCAAGTTTGCTACGGCCCGACGCGATACCACATCGAACGTCACGTCGCGCAAATTTCTCAAAGCTGGTCAGCCGGCATATCCGGAGTGCGATGTCACGGAGCCGGACCGCCGCCTGGTGCCACCCGCGAAATCGCGTCGAGAAGATCTTTGGCTACAAACGGCTTGATCAGCAATTCCTGGCCGCCAGCGCACGCGACGGCGCTGCGCGTTTCTGGATTGTCGTGCGAGGTGTTGAACACGGCTGGAGGACGACGATAACCGAGCTGCTCGTAGAAACGGGGCCCTGAAATACCGGGCAGTTGAACGTCCAGCACAAGGCAGTATGGTACGCGCATGCAGTTCGCGTGGGAGTATGCCTCAGCGCTGCCGAACAACAGGATGTCGAAGCCCGACACGCGCAACAGGCGCTGCAATGCCCGACCCATGCCGGCGTCGTCTTCGACGATCACGATCAACTGTCTGGTATGGTTCATTGCCCGCCAAGGTCTCGTGCCTCAAGTTTCGTGTGAGCCAAGGTCCGGCGCTATCAGGGCATGGGGCAATCCGGTTGCCCTTTGGGGCAAGCCGGGTTCAGGTCGAGGCGTGTGCGCGAACAATTGGCTCAGCCAGTATCACCAGATCGGCGAACGAATTGGCGTGCAGCTTGCGCATGAGGTCGGCCCGGCACGATTTGATGGTTCGTTCGCTCACAGCCAGTTCCGCGGCGATCTGCTTGTTAAGGCGACCAGCGACAATGCCGCGCAGTACCACAAGCTCGCGCGCGTTCAGATGGTGTGCGTCGGCCAGTTTGCCTGGCTCGGCCGGAGAAGGAACAACGACTGCGGCCGCGAGCGCATTGTCTATCGCGGCGAAGAGAGTCTGCGCCTCGATTGGCTTGACGAGAAAGTCGCATGCACCTGCCTTGATCGCCATCACCGTTCTGGGAATATCACGGTGCGCGCTGATGAAGACGATGGGCATCTGCCTGCCCAGCCGTTGCAGCGCGTGCTGCAAGTCGAGGCCGCCCGGGCCGGGCAGCTCCAGGTCCAGCAGCAGGCAGCCTCGCGACGGGTCAAGGTCTGCGACGAGAAATTCCCCGGCGCTCGGATAGCCCTTTACTGTGTATCCTGCCTGAGTCAGCAGTCGCGTCAAAGCGGTGCGCATGGCGGGATCATCGTCAACGACATGGATGACCGTTGCGGCGTGATCAATCACGGTTGTCCCCCTTGCGGCATCGGCCGAGCCTTCAAGGCGGCCTTTTCAGTCGATGTATCGAACTCTGCCCGAAGCGGCGAGAGCGTGTGTCCCGCGACGGACGGCAGCCACACGGTGAAAACACTACCGCCGCCATCTCGAGGCGCGCCCCAGACCCGTCCACCGTGCGTTGAGACGATGGTGCGCACAATCGAAAGTCCAAGTCCCATGCCCTGCGGTTTGGTCGTGAACAGCGAGTCAAAGAGCCGTTCTGTGGCATCTGCCGGAATGCCGTGCCCACGGTCGGCGACGATCAGCTCGTAGCCTTTTCCCGCCACCCGGGTCGAGATGGAGACAATGCGCTCCGCGACGGGCGTGGCCTCCATCGCGTCCATTGCATTAATGACGAGATTGACCAGTACCTGCTGAAGTTGCACGCGGTCGCCTAGCACGCAGGCGTCTTGCGCCGCTAGATTCGACTCGACGGCGATGCGTCTGCGTCGCGCGTCGAGACAGAGCAAGGCCAGCCCTTCGTCGAACGCCGAATTGAGGTCGAGTGGGACCAGGTCGAGTGTATGCTCTTGCAGGAGCGCCCGAAGTCGCTGCACCACCTGGTTTGCGCGAAGCGCATCCCGACGTATGTCCGCAAGGATAGAGTGAAGTTCGTCCTCCTCGGGCTCGTCTTCGAGCATCATGCCGGCCGCGTCCGCATTGCTGAGAATCGCGCCAAGCGGCTGGCCGATTTCATGTGCGACAGATGCGCTCAGTTCACCCGCTGAAGCGAGCCGTGCCGCGCGAGCCAGTTCGTCGGATCGCAGCGTTGCTTCATCCTCGGCGATGCGGCGGCGCTTGCGCTGCCAGAGCAAAGCCGCAATGGTCAGCGCCTGCAGCAAAACAACTGCAGCCGCGCCGAGCACGATTCCCCGATACCCCCGCCAGAGCGAAGGGCGCACGTTGATCAACTCACAACCATCGGGCAGTCCGGTCGCGTGTAGCCCGAATCTCTCGATCATCCCGAGGTCCGCAATGCAGTGAGACATGCTGGCCGATGAGACGGCACCTTGGCGGGGCGCCTTGCCGAGCAGAATCGATGCGGCGAGCGCACCGGTATTACGGCCATTGGCATCGAAGCTGACCACCGAACCCGCCATCATCCCGTGACCGATATAGGTGGGATACCAGCCATATATCGGGGCGCCAGAGACCTTTGCCATCGGCTCGACGACCTCGTAGGGAAAAAAGGTCCGACCGGCGCGATCGCGATACATCGCCGTATAGAGGACGGCCGCGTCACGGTCGAGCGCGGCAAGGCGCTGCTGCAGTTCGGGGACGGCCAGGCCGCTCCACACATCGACGGTCCACTGGCGTGACATGCGCGCACGCGCCGTATCCGCAGCGCGCTGCGCGAACCGGAGGTCCAGTTTCGCCGAGCCGGACACTATGACGGGACGCCGTGCGCCCGGTTGAAGAGTCTCCGCTAGCGCGAGAGTCCCATCGACATCGAAATCCGTCGGCACGTAGGCGAAGGCCGCAGGAATGTCTTTTTTCCGGCTTTCCGCGACACTGGAGATCACGACCGGTACGCCCGGCCAGATCTCGTCGTGGTAGCGCTTCGTAAAGTCGAGTGCAAAGTCTGCTAACCCGATCACTACGTCGACCTCTTTATGTTCGTATTTCCTCTTCAGAAGCGCCAGAAAGCTCGGCATCAATTCGGCGTTGTCGTATCGTAAAATCGTCAAGTGAGTCTGTGTAAAACTCCACACCGCCCGGAGCGGCAGCGGCAATCGAATGGCGTATCGCGCGAATCTGCTCCTGGGCCGCCGGCTGGGTTGGGTCCGCGCCTGGCAGAATGACCACCCGCCAGGTGTGTTCCGCATTAGCGCACGTGCAGAAACCGAGCATGACCAGAAACACGCAACGCATAATGCGAGCCTGCGCGAAGGCTCGCCGCGCGCGGGCTGCCGCAACGATCGTCGGGGCGCGTTCCTCTTTCATGGCTCTGACAGGACTTGTGCGTCATGCTAACTATGCCAGAGCCTTTTACCATCCGAACAGCTTTTATCAGTTGTTTGTCCGCTAAGGACTACTTTCCCTTGATATGCAAAGCAGATCATCTATTTGCAGACCGCATAAATCCACATACGCTGTTGGCAGCGCAGTGCAGCATTCGCGCGATAGGCTATATAGTCCGACGAAGTGGCCAACGGCATCACGGCTTGTGCAAGGATTGCGCGCTGCTAATCAGGTTTTGCGGGATCACACGGATGATGCCGTTGCGAGGGCTATCGATGTCCGCAATCAGCATGAACGAGAGCGACACGGTCAGCGGCATGATCAGCAAGAAGCGGTTTTTGCCGGTCGAATTCTTCACTCCGTAACCCACCAGCACATTGGCAAACACGCCAATCAGCAGCATCATGATCCAGGCGGCCAAGGGAATCCGGTTGAGCCATGCCGCCTGTGTGTAACCTTGCGTGTTGATCACGTCGTTCATGCCCGCCACCGCGAGGGCAACCACCGGGCTGGGCTGGGTAACAGCGCCGCTTCTGGCCGAAGACCACAACCGGCGTTGCAGATCCGCAGTGGCAGCATCGATCTGCGCGACGCGCTGCGCGTCGCGAGTCTGGTAGTACTCGATTCGCAAGTCGAGATACTGGGCGAGGTCCGCGCGGATTGCGGCGGCTGCACTCTGCGGCAAAAGATCCGCGCGGATAAATTCCGTCCCGATGGCGTTGGCTTCTTCCTCTTCGTAATTCTTTCGCTGGTCGTAGCGGCCTACCGCCATGGACAGACTGAAACCGACGACCAGCGCTAGCAGCGTCAGCGTGGCGGACTGCACAATCCTGAAGTCGTCGAGCGAGTCTTCGTCGAGCGTAATTCTCCTACGTAGGACCGAGTTTCCGAACTGGGCGGCCAGCGCCATCAGTGCGAAGGAAGCGACCAGCAGAATGAGGGGATGTCTGATGAGTTGCTGCATGCATTGCTCCCGGTGAATCCACTCGCCCGGCGCGTCGCAGCCACGATGCGAGATTACGGTATTTTATTATGCATCACTCACTAGCGACCAGCTATTCAGGGGGTGCAGGGAGGGGGCCAAAGAAAATGGTCTTGAGCCTGTGGTGGCCGATCACTCGCGCCACTTCGCCGATCGCGCAGTACATAAGAATCAGTGTCGCAAGCAGAATCTGGATTGCCCAGAAACGCGCCCAGCTTATATGGGCGATCAGCGCACGATTGGCGACGATCAGGTTCGGGGCTTCCTTCCAGTACTCATATAGTCGTTCCAGATAGTGGACGATGGGCGCGACGATCGCATACCTCAAGGTCTTCCACGACACATTCCAGATTAGCGGCTTATCGGGGAAACGGTTGATAAACGGTAGCATATCGGCGAAGAGAACCGATTTCCCTGGTATTAGCGAGGCGACCAGCACGGACGTCGTCGTGGGAATCGACAAGCCGGTGCCTCGGCAGTCTCAAGAGTCAAGTGCAACGTTTAGCTAATCCAGCTTTCTCTAACTCTTTAGCCATTGCTTCCTCGGGGGAGTCCCAGCCGAGCGTCTGGCGAGGCCGCCCGTTGAGCAATTTGGCGATGTCATTGAGTTGGGTCTGCGAGAGCGTCGAAAGGTCTGTGCCCTTTGGCAGAAACTGACGCAGCAAGCCGTTGGTGTTCTCATTGCTGCCGCGCTGCCAGGGCGCATGCGGATCAGCAAACCAGATATCGATATTGAGCCGCCTGGAGAGTTCGACATGGCAGGCCATTTCCGTTCCCCGATCGTAGGTCAGGCTCTCGCGAAGAAAGGCCGGCAACTTCTTCATTTGCCGCGAGAAGCCTTCCAGCGCATCCTTGGCCGTACAGCCATCCATGCGGCACAGAATCACGGCGCGTCTTGCGTTCGACCAGCGTGCCCACGGCGGAACGATTAAACGCACCCTTGATGAAGTCGCCCTCCCAGTGCCCTGGCAACAGCCGTTGCTCGATCTGCTCGGGGCGATATTGGATGCGCAAATCCTCGGGAACATAGCTGCCGCCAGCAAGCGTCGTGCGCCGATTCCCGCGCGCCGGTTTTTCCTGGCGCAAGGCTGCGATCATGGCCGGTTTCAGCGAGCCACGTGCATAGGTGTAAATGGCAGCGTAGACCGTCTCGTGGCTGACGTGCTGACTTGGGTCGTCTGGATACATGGCCCGCAGTTTGGCAGCGATTTGCTGCGGCGACCAGCGCCAGTAGACCAGGTGATCATGCACATGCCGATAAAGCGCGCTGCCTTCGATCAACTTGCGCGGCCGTACGCAGCGCCGACGACGCAGCCGATAGGCCGAGGCCGCCTGCGTCGCACAGTAGCGCGGCGCGTCCACGCTGCAATTACGCGCCAGCTCGCGCGACACCGTCGAAGCGCTGCGCCCCAGCAGCCCCGCAATAGTTCTTATGCTGCCGCCCTTTTGATGTTCGATCATGATCGCCGCGCGTTCTTCCGCACTCAAATGCTTGTAGTTCTTCTTCATCGCAACACCCTACCTCATTCAAGGTGTTGCACTTGGAACTAGAGACTAAGCTTTTACCGTAAGTGACCGACGCCGGTCAGTGCTTTGCCCATGAAGCATCCATAGCCGCCAGTTTCCCGTTCGCGCCCTGCCCAGGGTCAGCGAGAAGCGCTGCCGCGTCTCCCGGTGTCAGGCGGCGGTTAGGAAGCCGCTTGGCGTCAAGCGCAAGCACGGTGAACAGTTCCTGATCGGTGCGATTGGTCGCGTGGTAGTTCTCGCCGATCTGGATCATGAACTCCAGCAGGTTGCGGCGTTCGTGTCTTTCCTCGACAGTCACAGCAGGACTTCTAGCGGAGCCTGAATTGCGCGAGAAGGCCAATAATCGTAGCTGGTCGATCAGCGTTCCGGGCCACAGACAGTCAACGCGATTCGGCTTTATTCGCGTTCTGCTCGACAATGAGTTGCGGAGCGAATAGTTGGCCGACCTCGGTCCAATACCGGCACCGAACCGCGCCCGCAATCACAACTCCAGCACCGTCACCCCCACTTCCATCCGATGCGCGCCGCCGCCGAGAATCGTCCCGCGCAGTAACGACACGTCGCTGTAATCGCGCCCGATCGCGAGCGTCACATGATCCAGATCGGCGAGCACGTCATTGGTCGGATCGAGATCGATCCAGCCGCTGGCCGGACAATGCACCGATACCCAAGCGTGCGAAGCATCCGCGCCAATCAGGCGCGGGTGTCCCGGCGGCGGATCGTTGCGCAGATAGCCGCTGACGTAGCGGGCGGGCAAGCCAAGCGAGCGCAGACAGCCGATCATCACCTGCGCGAAATCCTGACACACGCCGCTCTTCAGCTCAAACGCGCGTTCGGCCGGCGTATCGAACAGCGTCGCCGACGGCTTGTACGCGAAGTCCTCGTGAATCCGATGCATCAGATCGATCGCGCCCGCGACGAGCGGCCGGCCGGGCGTGAAGCTCGGCAACGCATAGGCGCGCAGCGTCGGCCGCAGCGCAATATTCGGCGAAGCGAAGCAGTACTCCGCCTCGGCACGGAACGCGCCGCCCACGCGAAAGCGCAGCGCCTCGGCCACCGTCTCCCAGGGCGGGGTCGCCTCGGCGTCGAGGTTGGTCCAGCGCGGCGTCAGCGCGACCGTGGTTTCGCTGACGAGTTGCAGGCGCTCGTGCGGTGTATCGAGCGCGAAGTACAGCACGTCGTTGCCGAATGCGTCGATGCGGCTATGCTGATACGACGGCTGCGGCTCGATCCGCTCGCTGCGTGAGATCACACGCTGCCACGGACACGCGAGCGGCCGGATCGTCGCCAGATGCTGCGCGGTGTCGACATACGTCGAGTAATGGTAAACAGTGCGATGCGAAACAGACAGCACCGTCGACGCGTTCTTCATGCCCACACCTGCGAGGCGACCGTGGTCGCGTGACTGAAATAGCGCGCGCTGATCTCATGCGCGGCCGCATTGGCGAAGCTGCCGATCTGATCGCACAGCGCAATCAGCTTGCCATACGAGCCCTGTTCGTCGACCTCGCACAGCGATTCGAGCGTCGGCAGCGATTCGACGGGCGGCAGCAGCTCCGCGAACGGCCGATGCCGCACGCTGCCCGCCGCGATGGTGATCTCGTCGAGCTTGTTGCGCAGGCGCTCGTACACGCCATAAATGCCGCGCGGATTATGCGGTTCGATCACGAGCAGATCGAGCAGCGCCGGTACTTCGAAACGCCCCGGATACAGCGAGCGATACGTGAGCGTGCTGTCGAACATTTGCAGCAGCAGATCGAAGCCGGCCGGCGTAGCGAGCTGGCCGTTCACGGCGACGCCGCGCATGAACGCGGCCATCGTCGCGACGCGTTCGATATGACGCCCGACGAACAGTAGCCGCCACGCCTCATCGCGCGTCATGCGGTCGCCCTGCGCGCCGCTGATCGCCGATAGTTGCACCGACAGATGCTCGAGCGCATTTGCCAGCGTCACGCGGTCGTAGCGATCGAACGCATTGCCGCTGCTCGTGGCACCCGCGCCGCCGTTGCCCGCGCCCACGGCTGGCGACAACACCTGCAACGCGTCCTGAAAGTCGTTGCGCGCCGCGAGGATCATGCGCCAATGATCATTCGACAAACGCCCGCGCACCTCGCCATTCGCGCGCGCCTGGCAATTGAGGTTCTGGCTGATGCTGACACTGCCCGCGCTCTCGCCGAGATTCGCAACGAGCGCGCGCTCGAACGTCTGCGGCGACGGCAGCCCGTGCGGCGACGCGAGGTCGCCAGGCTGCACGAGGCCGCACCATGTCGCGAGTTCGACCAGCGTCGCGAACATCGAATCGGCGTCGTTGCCTTCGAGCGAGCCGAGAATCAGCCGCAGCAGACGCACGTTGTTTTCCGCCCGCTCGCCGTAACGGCCCGCCCAGAACAGGTTCTCCGCGGCACGGCTCGATACCGTACGATGCTTGCGCGTGAGATCGGCGGGCTGCATCGGCGAAGGCAGCAGCGTGAACGTCGAGCTTGGCTGGCTCGACAGCACCCAGGTATCGACGCTGCTGCCGCCGTGCTGCATCGATACCGTGGTCTGACGCTCCGCGGCCATGCGCGTGAAACCGCCCGGCATCACGTGCCAGCCGCCGTTGACGTCGGCAATCGCATAGACGCGCAGCACCGACGGCCTTCCGCCGATCGTGCCCTCCTCGAAGCGCGGCGTGCAGGAAAAGCGCTGCTCCTGCTGGATCGTGAACGCGTCGGGCACCGCGTCGATGCGCTCGCGCCATGCCGCGAGCGGCTGCCTGCCCCCTTCGATGCCGGGCGGGGCGTCGCGTCCCGTGAGCGGCCAGGTCGGCACGATGAACGCGTCGTCGAGATGCGCGAACGCATGCTCGCGCGCGGCCCGTTCGCCGCACCACCAGGTCGGCACGCCGGGCAGCAGCAGCTCTTCGCCGAGCAACGCTTCGGCGATACCCGGCATGAAACCGTGCAACGCCGGCGACTCGGCGAACCCCGAGCCCGGCACGTTCGACACGATCACATTGCCCGCGCGCATCACCTGCAACAGCCCCGGCACGCCGATCGTCGAATCGGCGCGCAGTTCGATCGGGTCGCAGAATGCGTCGTCGAGACGGCGCAGCACGACGTGCACGCGTTCGAGGCCGGCCAGGGTCTTCAGATAGAGCCGGTCGCCGCGCACGGTCAGATCCTTGCCTTCGACCAGCGTGACGCCGAGATAGCGCGCCAGAAACACATGCTCGAAATAGGTTTCGCTGTACGGCCCAGGCGTGAGCAGCGCGATATGCGGTGACGCGTCAGCGCTTTCCTCGTTGCGCATCGTCGCTTGCGCGGCCTGCACGAGCGTCGCGATCAGTTGCGAATAGAGCGGCGCGAGCCGGCTCACGCGCAGCGAGCGGAACGGCTCCGCGAGGAGCGTCGAGACGATCAGGCGGTTTTCGAGCGCGTAGCCGAGACCGGACGGCGCCTCGGTGCGATGCGCGATCACGCTCCACTCGCCGCCCGGCGTGCGCGCGAGATCGAGCGCGACGACCTGCAGATACTGACCGCCGGGCGGCGCGAAGCCCTTCACCGAACGCAGATAGCCCGGATGGCCGAACACCAGCGCGGGCGGCAGTCGGCCATCTTCGAGCAGCGTCCGCGGTCCGTAGATGTCGGCAACGATCGCGTTGAGCAGATGCGCGCGCTGCGCGACGCCGCGCTCGAGGTGTGCCCACTCGGCCTCGCTGATCAGGAACGGCAGGAGGTCGAGCGCCCATGGCCGTGACTTGCCGTTGTCCGCGTAGACGTTGTAGCTGATGTCGTTGTCGCGGATCTGCTGCGCGATCGACGCGTGATGGTCCGCGAGCCGCGCCACGCCGTCTTCGTCGAGCAGTGCGAAGAACTGCCGCCACGGCTCGCGCAGCGCGCCCGACTCGTCACGCAGTTCGTCCCAATGTCCGTCATGACCCGGCAGCAATCGCAACAGGGACGAAGCGTCCGCCGGCAGCGCGGACGCCTCGAAGGGCAAAGTCGATTGAAAGGCCAAGGTCGTGTGATGTCAGTGATGCGTGTTTTTCAACTGTGGCGCAGATCGAGTGTGAACGGAAACTCGAGGCTGCGCTGCGGCGTGCCCACGGCGAGCGGCCCCGGCGTATGACCCGACGCGAAGAAACGCGAGCGTCGCCGGCTTTCCGCCTCGTAGGCGTTGACCGGGAAGGTCTGATAGGTGCGCCCGCCCGGATGAGCGACATGATACTGGCATCCGCCGAGCGAGCGGCCGCTCCATGTGTCGACGAGGTCGAACGTGAGCGGCGCGTGTACGCCGATCGTCGGATGCAGCGCCGACGACTGCGACCACGCGCGAAAACGCACGCCGGCCACGTACTCGCTGACGCGGCCGGTCGGCTGCAAAGGCACCGGCACGCCGTTGACGCTCAGCACGTAACGATTGCCGTTCAACCCGAGCGCGCGCACCTCGAGCCGCTCGACCGACGAATCGACATAGCGCACCGTGCCGCCGCTGGCGCCCTCCTCGCCCATCACGTGCCATGGTTCGAGCGCATTGCGGATCGTCAGGTCGATGCCGCTCAGCGTCATCTCGCCGACGAGCGGGAAGCGGAATTCGAAGTGCGGCGCGAACCACGCGCTATCGAAGGCGAAGCCGGCTTCGCCGAGCTCGGCGAGCACGTCGTCGAAATCCATCTTCACGAAGGTGCCGAGCAGGAAGCGATCGTGCAACTCGGTGCCCCAGCGGGTGAGCCGCTGCGTGTACGGCATGCGCCAGAATCGCGCGACCAGTGCGCGCAGCAGCAGTTGCTGCACGAGACTCATGCGCGCGTGCGGCGGCATCTCGAAGCCGCGCAGCTCCAGCAGGCCGAGGCGGCCGGTCGGGCCGTCGGGCGAATACAGCTTGTCGATGCAGAACTCGGCGCGGTGCGTGTTGCCGGTCACGTCGATCAGGATGTTGCGCAGCGCGCGGTCGATCATCCACGGCGGCGGGTTGCCGCTGTCGCGGCCGCCGAGCAGATCGACCTGGCGTTGCAGTTCGGAGAACGCGATCTCGAGTTCGTAGACCTGATCGTTGCGCGCTTCGTCGACGCGCGGTGCCTGGCTCGTCGGTCCGATGAACAGCCCCGAGAACAGATACGACAGCGACGGATGGTTGTGCCAGTACGCGATCAGGCTCGCGAGCAGATCGGGCCGGCGCAGGAACGGGCTGTCGGCGGGCGTCGCGCCGCCGAGCACGAAGTGATTGCCGCCGCCGGTGCCAGTGTGGCGCCCGTCGAGCATGAACTTCTCGCTGCTCAGATAGCTGTGCGCGGCCGACTGATAAAGGTACTCGGTGTGATCGACGAGCTCGTCCCAGTTCGCGGCCGGATGAATGTTGACTTCGATCACGCCGGGGTCCGGTGTCACCTGCAGCACTTTCAGACGCGGATCGCGCGGCGGCGGATAGCCTTCGAGCACGATCTGCATCTTCAGCTCCGCGGCCGTGGCTTCGACTGCGGCGAGCAGGTCGAGATAGTCGTCGAGATCGGTCAGCGGCGGCATGAATACGTGCAGCAGCGTACGGCCGCTGCCGAACGAATCGGCTTCGGCTTCCGGGCCGGCCGCGCGTTTCGGGTCGCGCACCTCGACGCACAGCGCGGTACGCAGCGTGTCCTTCGACGATTCGCCAAGCGCGGGCGGCGATTCGTCATGGCGCTGCGGCGCATACGCGAGCACGCCGCCGTGCGGCATGCCGCTCAGCAGATCGGCCGCCGGCAGCGACAGCGCGGCCGCCTGCCGCGCGCCGGTCTGTTCCTCGATGATCTGCCGGCCCTCGCGCCCGCCTTCGTACTGCACGCGCAACTGCACGGCCGTGCGCAGCGGCTGCGGCGGTGCGAACGGATCGTGCGCGTGCTGATACGGATAGTCGGTCTTCGACACCCACGGCAGCGATTCGAGCGGCAGCCGGTAGCCCATCGGCGAATCGCCGGGAATCAGATACATGCGGTCGTCGCGGAAGAACCAGCGGCCCGTGATCCACGTCGGCGCGATGCCCGGCGCGCCGCGCTCGCGGCCGATCGGCAGCACGTAGCCCGCCGGGCTCGCGAGCCCCGCGTCGAACACGCGCCGCAGTCGCACGCGTTCGAGCTCGTCGTCGAGCCGCGCGTCGAACGGATCGACGTTCACCGGCAGGCGACGCTCACGCCACAGGTAGTACCAGGTGTCCTCGTAGCCGGGCTGGATGCAGTCCGTGTCGAGCGACAGCTTCGCGGCCAGATGCGCGATGAAGCGTTGCGCGTCGGCGGCCGTGTAGCGGCCCGGCTCGCGTTCGTCGGCGAACAGGGCCGGGTTGTGCCAGCACGGCTCGCCGTCGGCGCGCCAGTACAGCGACATCGCCCAGCGCGGCAGTTGCTCGCCCGGATACCACTTGCCCTGGCCGGTATGCAGAAAGCCATTCGCGCCGTAGCGCTCGCGCAGCCGGTCCACTAGCGCGACCGCGTAGCCGCGCTTGGTGGGTCCAAGCGCGTCGGTGTTCCATTCGGCGGCGTCGCGATCGCGCACCGATACGAAGGTCGGCTCGCCGCCCATCGTCAGTCGCACGTCCATGTCGGCGAGTTCGTAGTCGACCCGCGCGCCCATCTTCAGCACGTCGTGCCACGCGGCTTCGCTATACGGCTTCGTGACGCGCGGCGACTCGAGCACGCGTTCGATCGACATCGTGTGTCCGAACTCGACCTCGCTTTCGTCGACCGCACCCGAGATCGGCGCCGCGCTGCCCGGCTCCGGCGTGCACGCGACCGGTATGTGCCCTTCCCCCGCGAGCAGCCCCGAGGTCGGATCGAGCCCGATCCAGCCCGCCCCTGGCAGGTAGACCTCGCACCAGGCGTGCAGGTCGGTGAAGTCGACCTCGGTGCCGCTCGGGCCGTCGATCGATCTGACGTCGGGCGCGAGCTGCAGCAGATAGCCCGACACGAAGCGCGCCGCGAAGCCGAGCTGCCGCAGCGTCTCGACGAGCAGCCAGCCCGAATCGCGGCACGAGCCCGCCGCATTGGTCAAGGTTTCCTCCGGCGTCTGCACGCCCGGCTCCATCCGGATCAGGTAGCGGATCTCGCGTTGCAGCCGCTGGTTCAGCGCCACCAGGAAGTTCGCGGTGCCGGCCGGCGTGCGGTCGATGCTCGCGACGAACTCGGCGAAGCGCGGCGTCATCGGCCGCTTCACGCGGTAGGGCGCGAGTTCGACCGCCAGCTCCGGCGCGTAGTCGAATGGAAATTGCTCGGCCGATGGTTCGAGAAAGAAGTCGAACGGGTTGTAGACGGCCATTTCGGCGACCAGATCGACGCTCACCTTGAACTCACGGGTCTGCTCGGGAAACACGAGCCGCGCCTGATAGTTGGCGAACGCGTCCTGCTGCCAGTTGATGAAGTGCCTCGCGGGTTCGACGCGCATCGAGTACGACAGGATCGGCGTACGACAATGCGGCGCGGGCCGCAGCCGCACGACCTGGGGTGACAGCGTGACCAGCCTGTCGTAGCGGTAATGAGTAACGTGATGCAACGCGACGCGTATGGACACTCCGGACTCCTCGACGAAGGGGGGCAGCCCGCCAAAAAAGCAAGCTCTATGCCGTTGCTGGACAAACCCGTATGAATCGTTTGGTGTTGTCTGAACTGCCTTTGCGTTGCGTACCTCGCGCCCTGCCGCGGGCTCGCCTCGGACCGTGCACCAAAGCGGCGCAGCGCCGATGCACGATCATGACCGTAATGTGCGTTAAAGCGGTGACGTCTGGCAATCGCGGCATGAAGATTGCGACCGCCTTTCGTCCGCTATCGCGTTGATGATGCCGCTTACCATGGCTCATCATCGCAAACGACATAGCACCGATCACGAGGCCCGCCCGATGAAAACCTTCCACTGCAATCGCTGCGCGCACCTCGTGTTCTACGAGAACGTCCGCTGCGAGCGCTGCGAGTCGCTGCTCGGCTATCTGCCTGAACTGCGGGAAATCAGCGCGTTCGGGGACGCCGGCGACGGCCGCTGGCGCAGCCTGCATCCCGAGGCGAATGGCGCGCTGTTCCGACAATGCCACAACTACGCGGTCGAGAACGTCTGCAACTGGATGATCCCAGCCGATTCGCCCGACACGCTGTGCCACGCCTGCCAGTTGACCAGCACGATTCCGAACCTGAGCGAACCGGAAAACCGGCTCTACTGGTACCGCCTCGAAGTCGCGAAGCGGCGTCTGCTGTACACGCTGGGCGAGCTTGGCCTCGACGTGCGATCGCGCGACGCGGACCCCGAGCGCGGTCTCGCCTTCGAGTTTCTCGCCGACGGCGGCGCCGGCAAGCCCGTGATGACCGGTCACGACAACGGGCTGATCACGCTGAACATCGCCGAGGCCGACGACGCGCATCGCGAGAAAGTGCGCACCGCGATGGGCGAGCCGTACCGCACGCTGCTCGGCCATTTCCGCCACGAGACGGGCCACTACTTTTTCCGCCACCTGATCGAAACCGAGCCGCGCTGGCTCGAACCGTTTCGCAAGCTGTTCGGCGACGAGCAGGCCGACTACGGCGAAGCGCTGGACGCCTACTATCGCGACGGCGCGCCGGCCGACTGGCAGGCGTCGTACATCAGCGCTTACGCGACGATGCATCCGTGGGAAGACTGGGCGGAGACATGGGCGCACTATCTGCTGATCGTCGACGTGCTCGACACGTCGACGTCTTACGGCCTCGCGCTGCTGCCCGACGATCCGAGCGAGCCGACGCTGACCGACCGCACGCCGGTCGAGGACGCGAGCTTCGGCAATCTGATGAAGCGCTGGTTTCCGCTCACCTATGCGCTGAACAGTCTGAATCGCAGTCTCGGCATGCCCGACGGCTATCCGTTCACGCTCGCCGCGCCGGTGGTCGACAAGCTGCGCTTTGTGCATCGCGTGATCGCGGCAGCGGGTGACAAGCGCGACAAGCGGGGCGACCGCGAGCCAACCAGCGCATAAAAAAGCCCGCCGCCGGACCAGCCGGCAGCGGGCGCATACGACGCGCATCATCGAGCCGCGAGCTACACGCGCTCGGTTCGCCACTTCAATACGCGACTTCAGTACGCGACTTCAGTACGCCACATAAGGCCCCGTCCCACCCGGCGTCGACTGCTGCTCGATCGCCGCATAGACATTGCGACCGTAGAAGAACGGCAGCCCCCAGTCGAACACCGTCGACGTGACGAATGCCGGGCCGGCGAGCAGCGGCAATGCCGAGTCGCCGCTATAAGTCTGCGCGATCGACATCGCATTGCCGACGTTGAACGTCACCGCGCTCGTCGTGCCATTCACGCCTTCGATCATCGCGCTCAACTGCTGCGTCGAGCTCGGGCAGTAATAAGCGCCGTTCGGGCTCGCGCAGGCCGGCATCAAGGTGGTCTGGAAGAAGAGTCCCGTCGAGCCGCTGTCTATAATGCTGCGCGTATACGTGGTGCCGTTCTGCACCGTCGTGAACGTGCCGTTCGACGGGTTCACACCGACCACCTGCGCCCCGCCGAGCGCATTGTTGCTCTGCGTGCCGATGCCGAACACGAGTTGCCCCGACACCGATGGCGCGCCGCCCGACACGGTCGGCAGACTGAGCATCGAGCCGTTGTTGTCGGTCGCGAAGTACGGCACCGGATTGGCGACCTGGTACGTCTGCGCGAGCGGTATCGACGTGCAACTGGTGCCGCTGCAACCATAGTAGGTCGCGGGGATCGCCTGCTGCACGCAGTTCGCGCCGCAGTCGTGCTTGAACACGCCGATGCCGAGAATGCCGTTCGCCTGCAAGGCGGCCGGCGTGTTGCGCGCCGCGCCGACGGCCGCGCAATCACCCGGCAGCGACGCGTAGCCCGGATCGATCAGCTGGATCGGCAGCGCAGCGGCTTTTTCGCCGGCGATCTGCACATCGGCGAGCTTCACCGCGCCCCACGTGTAGCCGTCGAAGAACTGCATGCATTCGGCAACCAGGTTGCCCGAGCCGTCCTTCTGCTGCGGCAGGCTCATCGACGCGGGCAATTGCGACGCGAACACGCGCACGCCCCACGAGCCGGTATCGACGAGCACGTGATCGATCGTCTGGCAGTTGCTGGTGCCGGGCGCGCAGATCGTGATGCTGACGAACGGCATGTTCGGCACGTTGCTGACGCCCGAGTCGACCGTCACGCGCACCGCGTTGGCGGCCAGCACCTGCGGCGACGGCGACGTGTTGGTCACGGTCGAACCCGACGAGCTGGTCGAACTGCCCGAACCGTTCGAGTTGCTGGAGGTGCTCGAATTGGCCGTGGTGCTCGCGCTGCCGCCCCCGCCGCCGCCGCACGCGCTCACCACCAGCGCCAGAACCACGAGGGGCGCCGCGCCCAGCAGAGTCATCCACGAAGACCTGGATCGCATGATTCGCTCCGTTATTGAATAACGCTGACGTCGACGCCCGCGGGCACCGCCTGCGGCAGATAGGCGTAGCCGGTGAACGCGCGTAGATGGCCGCTCGAGAACACCACGAGATCACTGTTCGAGACCGCGAGCGGCGCGCCGCGCCGCGCCACGCTGGCGGCGACGTAGGCATCGAAGGACGCGCCGAGCATCGCCTTCAGATCGGGCAGCGTCGGGCCATCCCACGCGACGCCGAACACGATGCCGTTGGCCGCCACGTATTCGCGCACCTGGGTGCCGGACGGCAGCGTCAGCGCATACACCGAATACGCGCCCTGTGCGCTGGCCGCGCGAGCAACCGCATGCAGGCGCGTCCGATCGCCGTCGACGGTGCTGGCGTTCTGGCCGAGCGTCGCGTGCGCGCCGAACGGCAACGCGCAGCTTGCCCCGAGCATTGCGCAGGCAATGCGGGTGAGAAGCATCGGTTTCAAGAGATTTCCTTCGAGGTGAAACGCCGCGACCTGCATGTAGCCGATCACAAACGCGAGACTAGGGGCGCACACCTGACCGGCAAAGCCGGTTGCCTTCACGCCGGTTTGGCTGCGTGAATGCGTCTACGGAAAGGCGAGGCGAAACTTTAGTCAGGGGAATGGCGCGCGGCAAGCGTTTGCGGCGCGATTGACACTGTTCGGAGTTGTTGAATCGATCGACCGGGTTTGATCAGCGTGGGCAAAAGCCTTTTGGCGACAATGCTTTGACGCTTATTCGGTTTCCGTCTGACATTCAGAACTGACCGACTGCGGAAATTGCGGCCGTCACGCTCAAAAGTTGCGAACCTGAGCAGCGCTTGTTCATCGATGTAAGCGTCTGCCGAATAACGAGCGGGCGGAGTCCGCATTCCTCTGACTACATGAGGCTTGCAACGCAAATCCCGACGGGCAAAAAAAGCGGAGGGCCTGGCGGCCCTCCGCGTCATAGATCGTCCGGAACTCGCGGCGTGCGCTACTTCTTCTGTTGCTGAAGAAGCGACTTCAACTCCTGCACGTTCTCCTCGACGCGTTTCGCGATCACCCCATACGACTCCGCCTGGGTCTGATACGCGGCTTGTGCGAGCTGTTGCATGTCGGCGAGCGATTTGTGCAGGCTCTGCTGGATCAGCTCCGCGGTTTTGCTCGACGGCGCGGCGCCGGCCGCCGTGAGCTGTGCAGTCAACGCCTGTAGCTCGCCCAGCGTGGTGCGCAGCATGTCGGCCTGTTTCTGCGCGAGCGACTGCATCCCCTGGAATGCTGTCTGATTCGCCTGAACCAGCGCTTCCATGTCCTTTCGGCGCGCTTCCATGATGGCGGGCACGTCGAATCCGGGGAGCTTGAACTGCTCCAGCATTTTGGTTAGATCGCCAAACGGATTGGCTGCATCGGGTCGGTCCATGCGAAATCCTCCTTGCGGTTGAAGACTCATCGCCTCTGCGTCGCCCACACCAGGCGCGACGCCGATGCCGGCGGCTGCGTGTGCCGCGCGTGCCGCCACAGCAAGGTGCTTTTGGGGTCGCACGGCACATCGGAGCAATCATGCGCTATCCGGCTGGGTTGCGCCAGCGGACTCACCCTGGCGAAAACCGGTGCACGGCAACGTGCGTCGCTTCGGGGTCTGCGCCGCAGAACCGCGCGCCGCTATGCCGCGCGCCGCGAAAGGCTCGGAAAGTTACTGAATGGCTTTCGTAACCCGACGAATCAGCGGGTCGACTATCGTTGCGAGGAGCCGGTCCATCGTGGCGCCGGCGCTGTTTTCGATGGGAGCGACATCATGAGAAACGCATTCTTCGGCGCGGCCGTGGCCGCGGTTCTTGGCATCATCGCGACGGCCGCGCTCGCCGACGACGGCATGCCGCCGCCCCCGCCCGCCGCCATGCACGACGGCGGCCCGCGCGGCGACGGGCCGCCGGGGCATGGTCCGATGATGGGTCACCCGAGCCCAGCTTTCGCGGTGATCAATGATCTCGAACAACTGCGCCGTCTGTACGCGCTAAACGGTCATGAAGGCGAGATCGTCGCCGTCTACCACGACGTGCTGAACAAGACCCAGGACCCGATGCTGCGTCACTACGTGTACGACTCGCTCGCGCGCGAGCAGCTGAAGCCCGCCAATCCCGAGCAGGCGATCGCGACGCTACGCACGAGTCTCGCCGAAGATCTCGTGGCGGCGAACAAGGCGCCGCATGGTACGCCGCCGGGTCAGCCAGCGGCACAACCGCAATAAATTTTCATCGCGAATTGCGAATAAAGCGCCGCGCCACGCGGCGCTTTTTATTTGCGCCGGAGCATGCGAGCGCGTTCGAGCGACCGCTCCCTCGCCGCATCTCGTCCGTGCGCTCCCGCAGCCCCGCCCCGCGCGGCTTTCCGGGACTACGTTGCCTGTCCCACATTGGCGCTTCACTGATGCTTTTCATCTTCCGTCAGGTGATTACGATAGGAGCTCCGCAACGTCAGGGCAGGGTGAAGGAATGCGCTATCCGATGGACATGGCCATTGCCGCCGCCCTGCTAGTGTTCGTCCTGTGCTGCATCGTCAAGCTCGCTTTGAGCTGATCGGCGGCTCGACGTCCGCACGCTCTTCTTCGTCTCGCCGTGACATCGCTCGAAATAATTGTTGAATGGAGTTCGGCGAGCCGCTCACCCATACTTCGTTCGCTGCCGGTGCGTGACGAATCACAGACGCATGAGATCGAAAGGCTTCACGTGCGAATCCCTTCGCCGATGATCGACGATCCCACGGTTGCCCGATCATCGGCGATGGACTCGAACAGACTGGCACCGCGTGCCGACCACAGGATCATCATGTTGACTTCAGTGAACTTCATCAAAAAGAACGCCGCCCGTTTCACCTGCATGGCACTCGTGTGCGGCGGAGCGCTGCTGAGCGGCTGCGCCGGCGCCAGCGTCACGAATCTGAGCGCGACGAGCACGTCCGCGACGGCCGACGCAGGCACGCAATCGACGATGCATCCGGACACGATCTACGTCTACACGTTCGATGCCGATCCGCAGCAGGTCAAGCTCGACAACGGCGGCATGCTGCAAAAACTGAAGATGCAGATGTCGGGCTCGTCGGACGCGCAGAAGCAGGTTGCCGATGCCGCCCAGGTGCGCGAGCAGGTCGCCGACGAGATCGTCCATCAGCTGCAGGCGATGGGTCTGCACGCGGTGCGCACCGACGCGCCGGTGCCCGCCGGCCAGAACGTGCTGCTCGTGCAAGGCAGCTTCGAGACGATCGACGCCGGCAATCGCCGCCGCCGCACGCTGATCGGCTTGGGCGCGGGCAAGAGCGAGGTGAGCAGCGCGGTGCGGATCGTCTACCAGCCCGCGGGCGGCACGCCGCGTGTCGTGCGGAGCTTCACGGCCAACGCGGACAGCGGCAAGATGCCCGGCATGGTCGAAACCGCCGGGGTCGGCGCGGCGGCCGGCACCGTCGCGACCGCGGCAGCGGCCGGCGCGGGCCTGCACGGCGTGACCGAAACGAAGCGCGCGGGCGTGTCGGACGATGCAAAGCGCCTCGCCGATGCAGTCGCGAAACAGATCGCGCAGTTCGGCGTGCAAGCCGGCTGGATGCAGACCGCGCGAAAGAGCTGAGCAGTTGAGCGCGGCGGGTTGCGGGTCCGACTAAAGAGCGCGGTTGAAAAGCGCGGCGGTGTGGAGCGATGTCCACGCCGCCGCGTTTTTTTTTCGACGCGCCCCCCCTCGCTAGCTGCGCCACAACCCTCGCAGCAGTGCGAGCAGCGTGGCCGGCGCCGTGCCCTTCTGGCAATAACCGTCGAAGTTGTGGCGCTCGCGGCCAGTTTGCCTCACGTGGTCCTCGTCCAGCGACGTAAACGCGACGATGCCCAGACTGTGCGTCGGCAGGTAGCGGCGCAGCGCGCTCGCCGTTTCGTAGCCGTCGCGCTCCGGCATCATGATGTCGAGCACGACGACGTCGGGCACCCAGTTGCGCACGCAGTGCAGCGCCGCGGTGCAGCCAGTCGCGGCGCGCGCCTCGACGCCCTCGTAGGAAAGCCAGGTGGCAAGCGCTTCGGCGGCGCTCTCGTTGTCGTCGATGACGAGCACGCGCGGCACGTCGTGCAATAGCTGGACCTCTCGGGCGCTCCACCTCTGGCAGGTAGTCGGATTTCGTGGCATGTATGGCGGCCTGCGAGTAAACCTTTGGGTGGGTAGCAAGCGCTGTACCGCGGCTGCGGCGGCGTCAAACCCGCGCGTCGCGGCCGCTCGACGTCATCGAAAACATCCACTTTTGCCATCAGTTCTGTAAATCGTTGCGTTTCCACAATAGGAATGATTCCTATTTGCACTATAATTCCGCCGAACCTTTCGTTCCGCGCTCGGACCGCTTACATAAACGGCATCATCCGCGCGTGCAACCAGGAAAAATGCCGCCCGGATTCCAACTAGCGCCCCGTGACGGAAGATCGACGACCACGCCTACTTTCCAATTCATGTCCGTTTCACGCTGGAATCGCCCGCAGGCCACGCCTGCTCAAGCCACTCTGCATCGCGCCACCATCCTTGCCGCCATTGCCGTCGCTTTCAGTGTCCCGGCCAGCGCGTTCGCTCAATCCACCGACTCCGCCCCCGCCGCCGACGGCACGCTGCCCGCCATCAAGGTTCAGGCGGCCGCCGTCGAAGAGTTGCCCGGCGACCTGTCGCCGACATACGCGGGCGGCCAGGTCGCGCGCGGCGCCGACTACGGTGTGCTCGGCAAGCAGCGCAACATCGACATGCCGTTCAGCATGACGACCTACACGGCCAAGCTGATCAAGGATCAGCAGGCGCGCACGCTCGCCGACGTGGTCGAAAACGACCCGTCGGTGCGAACCGCGTACGGCTACGGCAACTTCTCGGAAGTGTTCGTGATTCGCGGCTTCCAGCTCAATGCCGACGACATCTCGATCAACGGTCTGTACGGCGTTACGCCGCGCCAGTTGGTCTCGACCGCGGCGCTCGAGCAGGTCGACGTGTTCAAGGGCGCCAACGCGTTCCTGAACGGTGCTTCGCCGACGGGCTCGGCGATCGGCGGCGGCGTGAACGTGCAACTGAAGAGAGCGGAGGACACGCCGACCACCAACGTGACACTCGCAACCAGCGGCTCCGGCGAGTTCGGCGCGCAGGTGGACGTCGGCCGACGCTTCGGCAGCGAAGGCCAGTTCGGGATCCGCGTGAACCAGGCGAATCGTGACGGCGAGACTAGCATCGACGGCGAACACCGCCGCGACAACACCACGGCCGTCGCGCTCGACTGGCGCGGCGACAAGCTGCGTCTGTCCGGCGACTTCCTGTATCAGCGCGAGCACGTCAGCGACGGCCGCCCGGTCGTCTACTTCAGCGACGCGATTCCCGCCGTGCCGCCGGCAACGTACAACTACGCGCAGAACTGGTCGTACACGAACCTCGAAGACACCGTCGGCATCCTGAAGGCCGAATACGACTTCCTGCCGGGCTGGACCGCTTATGCGACCGGTGGTGTGCGCCGCACGGTCGAGCAAGGTGAGTACTACTCGCCGACCTATTCGTTGACCGGCGTCACCGGTGCCCGTCTCGGCGTGCCGTACGACCAGAATTCGAGCTCCGCCGAAGTCGGCGTGCGCGGCCGCTTCGACACTGGCCCGGTGTCGCATAGGGTTGCGGCGGGCGGCGCCATCACGAGCGAGAACACCAACTCCGCGTGGACCTACGCCTTCATGGGCCCGGTCTCGCTCTACAACACGGTGCAGACGCCTTACCCGGCCACGACGATGTCAGGCGGCAACCTGGCCGATCCGGGCATGACGGCCACCACGGTGATCCGCAGCGTGTCCGCGTCCGACACGCTCGGCTTCCTGCATGACCGGGTGCTGTTCACGGTCGGCGCGCGTCGCCAACAGATCGCGACGGCCAACTACGACAACACGGGCATCGGCAGCGGCAACTACAGCGACGGCATCACGACGCCGCTGTTCAGCGTCGTTCTGCGCCCGACGCAGAACGTGTCGATCTTCGCGAACCGCAGCGAAGCGCTGGCAGCGGGCAGCATCGCGCCGGCGGGCACGCTGAACTACGGTCAACAACTGGCGCCGGTCCGCACGAAGCAGTGGGAAGTGGGTGTCAAGTACGACACCGAAAGGCTCGGTGCGTCGTTTGCCGCTTTCCAGATCGAACAGCCGTCGGCGTTCACCGACCCGGCCACGCATATCTATGGCCTGAACGGCAACGAGCGCCATCGCGGTCTCGAAGCCGAAGTGCACGGCGAGCCGCTCAAGGGCCTGCGCCTGCTGGCCGGCGCTTCGCTGATGGACGCGACGCTCGAGAACACACAAGGCGGAACCTACGACGGCAACCGTCCGGTGGGCGTGCCGACTTTCCTGTTCAACCTGGGCGCCGATTACGACATTCCGATGGTGCCGGGGCTCGCGGTCAACGCGCGCTGGATCCATACCGGCGCGCAGGAAGCGAACGTGGCCAACACGCTGTCGATCCCGTCGTGGAACCGCTTCGACCTGGGGGCGCGTTACGAGACGTCCATCTACGGCAAGAGGACGACGTTGCGCGCCACCGTGCAGAACGTGACGAACAAGGCATACTGGTCAGCCGTGTCGGCCTACGGCGCGACGACGTACCTGACCCAGGGCGCACCGCGTACGTTCCTGTTGTCGGTCAGCACCGACTTCTGATTGTCTGACGTGATGTCGGTCGCCTGTGCCAGCGGCTTGCATGCATGACTAAAACGCTGCCAGGCTTTCGGGCTGGCAGCGTTTTAGTGTTCACGCGCGAACTGAACGGCGTAGCGCCGCCCCTCGTCACTCGACCGGCGGCTCGCCTTCGGGTTTTTTCTTCGGCCGCTGCGCATCGGCGGCGCGCTGCGGCAGCTTGCTCTTTTGTTATCGCTGTGCCTGACGGGCTGAGGATGATTGAACTGTTCGTCGACGTCTTTCATGGTGTGCCTCCGTGCCAACGCAACACAACTCAACACACAACACAACGCTCATGAATGTTCGGCGGACCGCGCGGTCTCGCCCGTGCCTGCGGCTGCGGCCGGCGCATCGGTTGCCGCGCCCATCGTCACCAGCACGCTGCACGTCACGCGATCGAGCAGCAGCCCGTCGTGCCGACCACCCCACCATCGCGCGAGTCCGTGACTGCGACGATGACCGACGACGACCAGATCGGCCTTCAGATCGTTAGCGAAAAACGGAATCTCATCGAGTGGTTCGCCGATCGCGAGATGACCGGTCGCGCGAATTCCGCGTGCGGCGAGCTTCTGTAAGCCCTCGTCGAGCAGCGTTTTGGCGGATTCGTTAATGAAATCGACCGGCACCGCGGACGTGATGTCCGCGCCCTGCATCCACGCCGTGTTGTTGAGCACGGAAAGCAGGTGCACTTCAGCGTTCAGGTCTTGCGCGAGAGCGGCACCGTCCTTCAACGCGTGTTGTCCTTCGCGAGTTCCGTCGTAGCAGAGAAGAATGCGCTTGAAGCTCGACATGAGAACCTCCTTGCGCCGTGCGTGATCAATTAATTATATGTCAGTTCGTGACATATACCGCGCGACACCGATGCATGCAAATACCTACAGAAACGCCGTCAAACAGGCACTACTCGCGAGTTTCGGCGGCCACCGAATCCCCGCCCTGAAATAGCGGTTGCCCGGCGCCGGCGATCAGGAACACCGCGCTACGACTTAGGCCACAGAAAGAAAACATGAGCAGCGTTTGCCGCGGGATCGACGGGTAAACCATAGCCATGCGACCGAGCGGTCCATGCCTCGTGCGGCGAACCGTTCGGCCATTTCACGAGCACCACCGCTCCGCTGGACAACTGGTCGACAACGGTGCCGCCATACACGCCGATCACACTGCTTCGCACCCCCGTGCCGCACGATGCGGTGCAGGAGCCGCACACCGGCTGCGGGTACCGGCCGGTCTGCTGCGCGGGTGAGAACGCATAGGCAGGCGGAACGGCGCAAACCGAAATAAGGACGATTGCGAAACGTCGACGCGACGCAAGTTGTTTCATCGCGATTCCCTCGACGAACTACAGCCCCCAGATGATGTCCGCGTCCGAGTCGCGCGCCGCACGCATCATGTCCAGAAACGGCCACGCGCGCTGCGACAGCCGGTTGCGCGACTCGCGTTGATTACTGGTTGAGCAGTGCAATGCTTCGAGGGTCGTTTCCGCAGCCGCGTCTTCGGTGATGGCGGTTTCGAGCCGATCGATCGCGCGGGGCAGCTCGTCGTGGCTGATAACGCCCCGCGCGGCGAGCCGCTTGCCGATCAGACCAAGCAGATATTGTGCGAGATCCCTGAGCATGACGACATCCGGCGACGCCGTCGATTGAAACGTGATCATCATGATGGCTCCTTTATCGGTCTATCAGGCAACGGGCCAACGAGTCCTCCCAATCCGCCTTCTCTCATTTTATATCACGACGTGACAAACAAGGAACGCACCGAGGGGTGATTTAGGGCCATGCTGAAGCACGTCGGCTGTGTTCTCGACTGTCTGCGAGATGCGACAGATTCCGCGCGCCGCGTGGGGGGCGGAGAACTTTTATATCATATTGACATATAATCATGACCAGACTGTATTCGCGTTGCCAGGGTTTCCCCGGTAATGTCGGGCCCGGCATCATCGACTACTTTCCGCTCCTATCTTGTCCCGCTCTCCTGCTCTCGGCTGGCTTGCCAGCTTTCTCCCTGCACCGGTCACCGTGAAATGGCACGAGCGTGCGCGTTCGTGCCTCGGCGCGCTGCTCGGCATCGCGTTCACCGGCGGTCTGATGTATCTGCTGCTCGGCCCCGTCGCGAATATTCCGCTGCTCGTCGCGCCGATGGGCGCTTCCGCCGTGTTGCTGTTCGCGGTGCCCGCGAGCCCGCTCGCGCAGCCGTGGTCGATCATCGGCGGCAACCTCGTGTCCGCGACGGTCGGCGTAACCTGCGCGATGCTGATCGGCGATCCGACGCTGGCGGCCGCCCTCGCGGTGGCGCTGTCGATCTCCGGCATGTTCGCGCTGCGCTGCGTGCACCCGCCGTCGGGCGCGGTCGCGTTGACCGCGGTGCTGGGCGGCCCGGTCATTCATGCGCTCGGCTACCGCTTCGTGCTCGAACCGATCGCGATCCAGTCGGCCGCGCTGCTGTTCGCGGCGCTCGTCTATCACGCGGCAACCGGCCACCGTTATCCGCATGCGGGACGCCAGGACCGCGCGACGCCGAGCCAGGCCGCCGACGAAGCCGCGCGCGTCGGCTTCACGCGCGAAGACGTCAAAGCCGTGCTCGGACGCCGTGACGAACTGCTCGACATCGACACCGACGATCTCTATTCGCTGCTGCGCGAAACGCAGCTTCAGGCGTTCTCGCGCAGCTTCAACGAACTGCGCTGCGAAGACGTGATGTCGCGCCAGGTCGTGTCGGTATCGCCGGGCACGCGCGCCGCCGCCGCATGGCAGTTGTTCAAGCGCCACAACGTGAAGGCGCTGCCGGTCGTCGACGCCGCGCAGAAACTGCTGGGCATCGTCACGCGCGCCGATTTCGTCGACAGAAGAAGCTTCGGTGCGCTCGGTCCGATCCTGAACTACTTCGACGGCTGGCTGCGCGGCGATGCGCTTCGCACGTCGAACGTCGGCAGCGTGATGACCACCGAGGTCTGCAGCGTCGCCGCCACCGATCCGATCACGGAACTGGTGCCGATGTTCGCGAACTTCGGCCATCACCACATCCCGGTGCTCGATCGCGCGGGCCGCGTGGTCGGCATCATCACGCAGGTGGACCTGATCTCCGGCCTGTATCGGCAAACCGCCACCCGAGCCCGCGAGGCGGCCTGATTTTCAACTAAAAGACCGAGGAGACCTGCCGCGCGATGCCGTTTCGACGGCCGCAATTCGCCCAAGTACATCATGACGTGATATATTTTCGGTTTTCTTCGCATTGGCGGATTTGGCATGAAAGTACGGACTCGCAAGCTCGTTAAGAGCGATTTCGAGCAGTTGTCGCAGTTTCGCTATCAGATGCGGCGCTTCGAGCGCTTCTCGGAGCAGGCCGCGCAAAGCGAGGGCATCACGCCGTTGCAATACCTGTTGTTGCTGCACATCAAGGGCTATCCGGAGCGCGACTGGGCGACCGTCGGCGAACTCGCGGAGCGTCTGCAGGCGCAACATCACGGCGTCGTCGCGCTGGTATCGCGCTGCGAGGCACTGAATCTCGTGCGCCGCCAGGTCAGCGAGACCGATCGCCGCCAGGTTGAAGTACACATCGAAAGAGCGGGAGAACGGGTACTCGAACGGCTTGCGGAACTGCATCGCGCCGAATTGAGATCGCTCGAAGGCTCCTTCCAGGTTCCACGGATCGACCTCGACTAACCATGAGCATGGATTCCCACAAACGCGACTTCTCGGCGAATGCACGGCTGCCCGGCATCTTCGCGCTCGCCGCAGGCATCGGCTTCGTCAGCACGATTGCCGCCTTTATTCTGCTGAACGTGATTCGCCTGTTCACCAATCTGTTTTTCTTCGGCACGCTGTCGTTCGTCGACCGCTCGCCCGCCACCAATACGCTTGGCATTTGGGTGATCGGCGTGCCGGTGATCGGTGGTTTGATCGTCGGGCTGATGGCTCGCTTCGGCTCCGAAAAGATTCGCGGCCACGGCATTCCCGAGGCGATCGAGGCGATCCTGTTCGGCAAGAGCAAGATGTCGCCGAAAGTGGCGGTGCTCAAGCCGTTGTCGTCAGGCATCGTGATCGGCAGCGGCGGGCCGTTCGGCGCGGAAGGCCCGATCATCATGACCGGCGGCGCGCTCGGCTCGCTGATCGCGCAGTGCGTGAAGGTCACGGCGGCGGAACGCAAGACGCTGCTCGTAGCGGGCGCGGCGGCCGGCATGACCGCGGTGTTCGGCACGCCGCTCGCGGCCGTGCTGCTCGCGGTCGAACTGCTGCTGTTCGAATGGCGGCCGCGCAGCTTCCTGCCAGTCGCGGTGGCGTGCGCGGTCGCTGGCTTCGCCCGCGTGATTTTCTTCGGTACAGGTCCGCTGTTTCCGCTACAGACTGCCGCGCCCGATGGCTGGTCGCTGCTGTCGTGCGCGGTCGCGGGCGGGTTGTCGGGCGCGCTGGCGTCCGGCCTGTCCGCCGCGCTCTACAAGGTGGAAGACCTGTTCGGCAAGCTGCCGATCCACTGGATGTGGTGGCCAGCGCTCGGCGGCATCGTCGTCGGTATCGGCGGCTGGCTCGAACCGCGCGCGCTCGGCGTCGGTTACGACGTGATCGGCGATCTGCTGCATCAGCACATTGCGGTGCAGGTCGCCCTTTTGCTGCTCGCCGTGAAGGCGGTGATGTGGGTCATCGCGCTCGGCTCGGGCACGTCGGGCGGTGTGCTCGCACCGCTCCTGATGCTCGGTGCCGGACTCGGCACGGTGCTCGCGCATTGGCTCCCGGGCAGCGAACCGGCGCTGTGGCCGCTCGTCTGCATGGCCGCGACGCTTGGTGCCACGCTCGGCGCGCCGCTGACGGCCATCGTGTTCGCGTTCGGCCTCACGCACGACGCCAACGCGCTGTTGCCGCTACTGACGGCAACCCTGATCGCGCACGGCTTCTCCACGGTCGTGATGCGGCGCTCGATCATGACCGAGAAAATCGCGCGACGCGGCTATCACATCTATCGCGAGTACGGCGTCGATCCGCTCGAGCGCCACTATGTCGACGAAGTGATGACCGCCTCGGTCGAATCGGTCGATGCCGCCACGACGGTCGGCGCAACGCTGCAGACGCTGTTCGGCGCGAACCAGCTGCGCCGCGCGTATCCGGTGGTGCGCGACGGCGCGGTGATCGGCGTGGCCGACCGCATGTTGCTCGACCGCTTCTGCGCCGAGGACACGGAACGCAAGCGCGCGATGACGCTCGCCGACGTGTTCGCGCAACACAACACCGAGTTTGCCTTGTCATCCGAAACCTGCCGGCTGGTGGCGACGCGGCTCGCCGTGCTCGGGCTCGAACGCCTGCCGGTGGTCGCCGATCGCAACAGCATGCGTCTGGTAGGCATCGTGTCGCGCAGCGATCTGGTCAAGCCGTCGCTCGCGCACTTCGAAGAAGAGCACAAACGGGAACGTTTCCGTCGTATCGGGCCGTCGTTCAGCAAGCGGCGCTTCGCGCCGGTTCGTAAAGCCCGCTAAAAAGACCGCAGCAAAAAATCAAAGGCCGAGCCCCCGTTAGGGCCTCGGCCTTTTTGTTCGCGCATGGAGCTATTTGCCCGCGCCACGCGACTCGACGCAACCCAGCACGAGCGTGTCGCCCGATTTCGCGCCGGGACCCAGCGCCGCAGTGTGGAAGTCCGCATGGTCGCAATGCCATTCGGCGTGGAAGTCGCGTGGGCATGCCATCGTCGTGCCACCTTTGTGCAGGCCGGGCAGCGCGTAATCGCAAGTTTCCCGTCCGTTGCAATGACGCTCGAGCTCACGAGTCAGGTTGCCGCGCGGCGCGCCGCAATTCTCGCCATAGGTGCCCGATACGATCGTAATCGCGCGCATTTGTGCGTCGGCGTTTGCGGACACCATGAATACGCCGCTTGCCAACGCCAGCGCGGCACGAAGAATTCCACTGGGGAAAATCCGTCCGCGCCGCGAAGATTCCATCGGCCTCTTCACTTTGCCCCTCCGTTCCCGCTATAGGCGACGTTCAACCGAAACGCGCCGCCTATAGCCAGGTATAGAGGAAAGAGCAAAAGACTGCCACTAGAAACCATTCCTACGCGCAATAGCGGCCAAAGCCGTTATTCGAGCGCCTTGTCGTTCGGCGTCGCGTAAAGCTGCTTCAGCGAATCGCTCATCGGAAAGTCGAAGCTGATGTTCTTCGGCGGCACCGGCTTGATGAACCATCGGTCGTACATCGTGTGGATTTCCGGTCCTTTCATCACCTGTTCGAGCGTGTCGTCGACGAGCTTTCTGAACTCCGGATCGTCGCGTCGCAACATGAAGCCATACGCTTCCGACGATTGCGGCGTGCCGGTGATGATCCAGTCCGACGGCTTCGCGGTCAGCGTGCGCGTGCCGGCAAGCAACACGTCATCCATCATGTACGCGACGGCGCGGCCGCTTTCTAGCGTGAGACGCCCTTCGCCGTAATCTTTCGCGCTGATGATCTGCATGTTCATCTTCTTGTCCTCGTTCATCTTGCGCAGGATGCGCTCGGACGTCGTGCCCTGATTCGTCACGACCGTCTTGCCCGCGAGATCCGGAAAGTCCTTGATGCCCGAGTCCTTGCGCGTGAGAAGACGCGTCGTCGCGACGAAGAACGTGTCGGCGAACGCCACCTGGCTTTGGCGCGCGACGAGATTGGTCGTCACGCCGCATTCGAGATCGACCGTGCCGTTCTGCACGAGCGGAATGCGATTCTGCGAGGTGACCGGGATGAAGCGCACCTTGAGGTCCGGACGCTTCGTTTTCGCCTTGACCGCATCGATGACCTTGTTGCACAGGTCCTGCGAAAAGCCGACCACCTCGTTGTTCGCGTCGACGTACGAGAACGGCACCGACGTCTCGCGATGGCCAATCGCGATCACGCCGCTTCGCTGGATCTTCGCGAGCGTGGACGTCGCGTCCTGCGCGAACGCGCCCGGACTCGCCAACGTTGCCGCCACGAGCATGGCAACAGTGGACCAATTCATCACTTTCATGGGTATCTCCAATCGTGCGGCAGGTTCCTGATGGATAGCGGGCTGCTGCGCCAGCCGTCTACATATGTTGCCATTAAAAAAATAAATGCAACATATGTTAACTACCGAGTGTTGAAACGCCGCGTGGCGACGCTTTCCGGCCAATCAAGTCATCATCGATCCGTACCGGACATCATTTTCAAAACCGTACAGGTACTGTACCGGCCTCTGTCGCTAGAATGAACCTCACCGTTTTCTGTTGGCGACACCGGAGCCCCCATGTCTTTCGTCACTCTCAGCGCGCTGCCCGCCGGCATCCTGTTCGCGCTCGTCACCTCGATCACGCCCGGTCCGAACAACACGATGCTGCTCGCGTCGGGCGTCAATTTCGGTTTTCGCCGCACGCTGCCCCATCTGTCCGGCATCAGCGTCGGCGTGGTGCTGTTGATGCTGTCGGTCGGCATCGGCCTCGGCGAGGCGTTCGTGCATTTCCCCGTGCTGTACACGGTACTCGAAGTCGTCAGCGTCGCTTATCTGCTGTATCTGGCGTGGAAAATCGGCACGTCGGGCGAACTGAAGCTCAGGAACGGCGAGCGTCGCCCGATGCGCTTTCACGAGGCGATCGCGTTTCAGTGGGTCAATCCGAAGGCGTGGATGATGGTGCTGACCGCCGCGACGACGATTCACCTGAGCAACAGCTTCGGCATGAACGCCGCCGCGATGGCCGCGGTGTTCTATGTGATCGGCTTTCCGTGCATCTGCGTGTGGGCCGGTTTCGGCACCGCGATGCGCGAGGTGCTGTCGAACCCGAAGCGGCTGCGCGTCTTCAACATCGCGATGGCGCTGCTGCTCGTCGCGTCGCTGTATCCGATCGCGCTGAAGCTGATCGGGCACGGCGGCTGAGCTTTCGACGCGCGCCGCCGCGTCTACCACGCCCCCTGCCCGACCCGTTCGATGAAGCGCCACAACGCGTCGTCGCTCGAATACGGCGCGTTGAAGCGGAACCACGCGCTCGGCGCGTCGTCGGGACGGAAGTAGGAGCCGGGTGCGAGCCAGATGCCGTGCGCGAGCGCGGCGGTCGCGACCTCGGCGGCGCGCTCCGCTTCGATCGGCAGACGCGCCAGCATGAAGAGGCCCGCGCGCGGCCGGTGAAACACCTCGAGCCCGAGCGCGTCCAGCCGTTCTTCGAGTGCCATGTGCGCGAGCTTGAGCCGTTCGTTGACCATCTCGACGTGGCGCGCGTAACGCCCTTCCACCAGCACCTTGTCGACGATCCGCTCGATCGTTTCCGACGACGTCAGCCCCACCGCCATCTTCGTGCGCGCGAGTTCGCGCAGCACCGCCTGCTCGGCCACCACATAGCCGCAGCGCAGCGACGGCGTCACCGTCTTCGAAAAGCCGCCGACGTGCAACACGCGCTGCAAGCCTTCCATCGCCGCCAGTAGCGGCGCGCCGGCCGGCGCGAGTTCGCGGCTCACGTCGTCCTCGATCACCCAGATGCGCTCGCGCTCGGCGATCTGCAGCAAGCGGAACGCGGCCGCCATGCCGAAGGTCGCGCCGGTCGGATTCTGGAGCGTGGTGTTGACGAAGATCGCCTTCGGCTTGTGCCGCGCGACCAGCGTTGCGAGAGCGTCCGTATCGACGCCGGCCGGCGTGCGCGGCACGCCATGCACGACCAGCCCGGCGAGCTTCAGGATCTGCAGCAGATTGCAGTAGCCGGGATCTTCGACGATCACCGCATCGCCCGCGCGCAGCAGCGTGCGCACGATCAGATCGAGCCCCTGCGTCGCGCCCTGCGTGAGCAGCACGTTCGCGACGTCGACGGGCAGCCCGCGCCGGTCGAGTTGTTCGGCGATGCGCTCGCGCAGCGGCGCGAAGCCGTACGGATGGCCATAGTCGCCAAGCCGCGCGGCCGGCACCCGGCTCAGCGCGCGCAGCGAGTGCTGCAGGCCGCTCTCGTTGGTCCATTCGCTCGGCAGCCAGCCGCAGCCCGCCTTGATCGGCACCGAGTGATCGGCGAACACGTCGGACAGCAGCCACGTCGCGGTCAGGCTCGGCGGCGTCCAGTCGGCGACGGCCGCCCGCGTGGACGGCGAGCGCGCCGCCACCCGATAGCCGGAGCCGCGCCGCGCGACCACGAGCCCCATCGACACCAGCCGGTTGTACGCCTCGGTCACGGTGAAGGTGCTCAGCGCGTGGCTTTGGGCAAGCTGCCGCACCGACGGCAGCAGCGCGCCCGCGCGCAGCGATTGCGAGTCGATCGCGCGCGCGAAGCTCCGCACGACCTGTTCGACGAGCGTCGGCGCCGCGCGCCGGTCGCGTTGAAGGTCCAGTTCGATCATGTTTCGGGCGAAAAACGAGGGGCAAAAAGACGGACCGCGGACCGCCCGCTTACCGGAACAGTTCGCGCGAATCCACCAGCACAGTTGACACCACACTTGGTCAACTGTTTATGCCGCCATTAAACCGCGAGGGCTACAGTTTGGCTACGCTTAAAGCCCCAACCGACACCACTTCGAGGAGATGCCATGACTTCGCGCCCCGTCATCGACGATCTGTCGTCCTTCTGGATGCCCTTCACCGCCAATCGCCAGTTCAAGGCCGCGCCGCGCCTGCTGGAATCGGCGAAGGGCATGTACTACCGAAGCACCGACGGGCGCGAGATTCTCGACGGTTGCGCCGGGCTGTGGTGCGTGAACGCCGGTCATGGCCGCGATGAAATCGTCGCCGCGATCACGCAGCAGCTGTCGACGCTCGACTTCGCGCCGACCTTTCAGATGGGCCACCCGCTCGCGTTCGAAGCGGCGAAGAAGGTTGCCGAGCTGATGCCGGAAGGGCTCGATCGCATCTTCTTCACGAACTCGGGCTCCGAATCGGTCGACACCGCGCTGAAAATCGCGCTCGCCTACCATCGCGCGCGCGGCGAAGGCCAGCGCACGCGTCTGATCGGCCGCGAGCGCGGCTATCACGGCGTCGGTTTCGGCGGGATTTCGGTCGGTGGTATCGCGCCGAATCGCAAGACGTTTTCGGGGGCGCTGTTGCCGGCGGTCGATCATCTGCCGCACACGCACGACCTCGAACACAACGCGTTCTCGAAGGGCCAGCCCGGATGGGGCGCGCATCTGGCCGAGGAGCTGGAGCGCATCGTCGCGCTGCACGACGCTTCGACGATCGCCGCGGTGATCGTCGAACCGGTGGCCGGCTCGACCGGCGTGCTGGTTCCGCCGCAAGGCTATCTGCAGAAGCTGCGCGAGATCTGCACGAAGCACGGCATCCTGCTGATCTTCGACGAAGTGATCACGGGCTTTGGCCGCCTCGGCAAGGCGACTGCGAGCGAACACTTCGGCGTCACGCCGGACCTGATCACGCTGGCGAAGGCGATCAACAACGCGTCGATTCCGATGGGCGCGGTCGCGGCGAGCCGCACGATCCACGACACGGTCGTGGGTAGCGGCGCGCCGGGCGCGATCGAGCTGTTCCACGGCTACACGTACTCGGCGCATCCGGCGGCTGCCGCGGCCGCGATCGCGACGCTCGATCTGTACCGCCGCGACCAGTTGTTCGAGCGCGCGGCCAGCCTCGCGCCGACGTTCGAAGCCGCCGCGCATGGACTGCGCGGCGCGAAGCACGTGAAGGACGTGCGCAATCTCGGCCTCGTCGCGGGCATCGAGCTCGAATCGCGCGACGGAGCGCCGGGCGCGCGCGCCTACGAGGCGTTCGTCAAATGCTTCGAGGCAGGCGTGCTGATCCGTTTCACCGGCGACATCCTCGCGTTCTCCCCGCCGCTGATCATCGACGAAGAGCAGATCGCGCGGCTCTTCCGCACCGTTGGCGAGGTGCTGGCGACGGTGCAGTAAGAAGGCCCGCAAGCGCGCCACCAGGCGACGACGAAAGAGCGGCGGCACGCGCATGCGTGCGCCGCTCTTTTTTATTGCTGCCGCTTTGCGAGCCGCAAGCTCAGTGATGCGCGCGCGACGCCCGCGTTTGCGCGGCCTTTTTCGCGGCAGCGGAGCGTCCAGCCGCGCCCTTCGTCGCAGCGGCCTTTTTGGCTGCGGCCGAGCGGCTCGCGGCTGGCCGCTTGGCCGCCGCCGACTTCGCCTGCTTCGACATCGCCGCCGACGACGCCCCGGCCTTGCTCTCGCGCTTGAGCACGCTCTCCGACACACGCGAGCGTTTCGCGCTCGACTCCTTGCTCGCACTCTTTTTCGCGGTGCCTTCGTGCTTGCCCGCCGCGCTGTCCTTCTGCGCTTTCTTGCGGGTCGCCTCGCTCGTGGCGCCCTTCTTCGGCGGCTTTAGGTCGACGCCCGCGCGCCGCGCCTCGGACAGCCCGATCGCGATCGCCTGCTTCGGCGAGCGCACGCCGTGCTTGCCGGCGCGGACCTTGTCCACCTGTTCCTTGACGAACTCTCCCGCTTGAGTACTCGCTGATTTGCCGGCGCGTTTATCGGCCGCGGCACGCTTCAAGGTTTTCTGCTCTGGCATGACGGTTCTCCGGTTGTGGGTGAGTCTCTATCATTCAGCAACGAGCGTGCCGGAGCGCCCATCCGCGCCATGCTCCGGCGGCGGTTGCGCGGGGCGGGACTCGCGTGCGTCGGCGGGACGGCGTATGGTGGTGGACATGGGACGGGAGTAAGCGCCGAAGCGCTAACTCAAATCGGCCGCCTTGCATGGAGACAGCCATGAAGATAGTTACGGTTCGCGCTGGCACGCATATCGAGGGCGTGCACTGGATCGCCGAGTACGTCGAAGACGTCCACGAAATTCGCGTGTTCCGCGAGGGGCAGGAAGTGGACGTGCACAACGCGCCGTCCACACTGTTCGGCGATGAAGAAAACGCGGGCTCGAAAAACACCGCCGATCATCGCGCGATGGAAGCGGCGGTGCTCGCTTATCTGAAGCGCTTCGTCACGGAGCACGACGCGGAAGAGTAGGTTTCGCCGGCGGCAAGCGCCGTTTTCAAAGCCGCCCGCTCGTGGCAAAAGCCGTTGCGAACGTGCATTCACCAACACTCGCGCGGCCTTTGCGCGGCAGTCACGACGGACCGCCGCGCGCCACGTCCTCAATCCGCCGGGCGCAGTTTCTTCACCTCGGCGTCCGATGGCTGCACGCTCGCGCCATCCACATAGCGGTACGACGTCATCACACCCTTGCCGTCCTTCACGCCGGTCACCCCGACATACGCGCCCATCGTCGACTGATTGTCCTGCGCGCGGTACATGATCGGGCCGAAGGGCGTCTGCACGTTGAGCCCCTTGAACGCGGCGGCGAGTTTGTCCGGATCGGTCGAACCCGCCTTCTTGATGCCGTCCGCGATCGACATCAGCGCCGAATAGCCGACCACCGAGCCCAGCCGCGGATAGTCGTGATATTTCGCCTGATACGTGTCGACGAACTGCTTGTTCGCGGCCGTATCGATCGAATACCACGGATAGCCGGTCACGATCCAGCCGGTCGGCGCTTCGGCGCCGAGCGGATCGAGGTAGTCGGGCTCGCCGGTCAGCAGCGACACCACCGCGCGATCCTTGAAGAGCCCGCGCGTATTGCCCTCGCGCACGAACTTGCCGAGGTCGGCGCCGAACAGCACGTTGAAGATCGCGTCGGGCTTCGCGTCGGCGATCGCCTGGGTCACGGCGCCCGCGTCGACGTTGCCGAGCGGCGTCGCCTGTTCGACGACGAACTGCACGTCCGGCTGCGCGGCCGTCAGCAGCTTCTTGAAGGTCGCCACCGCCGATTGCCCGTACTCGTAGTTCGGATACACGATCGCCCAGCGCTTCTTCTTCAGCTTCGCGGCCTCGGGCACCAGCATCGCGACCTGCATGTAGGTCGAAGGACGCAGACGGTACGTGTATTTGTTGCCATCGGCCCAGACGATCTTGTCGGTCAGCGGTTCGGCCGCGAGGAAGAAGATCTTCTTCTGCTTCGCGAAGTCGGCGAGCGCGAGGCCGGTATTCGACAGGAAGCCGCCGAACAGCACCTGCACCTGCTCACGCGCGATCAGTTCCTGGGCGACGCGGATCGTGTCGCCGGGGTTGCCGTTGTCGTCGCGCGAAATAACCTCGAGCTGCTTGCCGAGCACGCCACCCGCCGCGTTCACCTGCTCGAGTGCGAGATTCCAGCCTTGCTTGTAAGGCCCGAGAAAGGCGGGCTGCGCCTTGTAGCTATTGATCTCACCGATCTTGATGGTCTGCTGTGCGCTCGCGCCGAGCGCGGCAAACGAGCACACGGTCGACACCGTGAGGCGAGAGATCCATCCTGCGCGCGTGGTCATGCGTTTCTCCGTTATCAGAAGGAATGGTGGTTTTAGTCAGACATGCGAACGTGCGGACGTGCAAGCGCGTGGACCTGCGCACCTTCGGACGACGGCTGGCGGCTCATTGCTCGCGCGGTTCCGCGCGGATTCTGGCCACGTTCGCGGCGACGTCCTGCCATGCCGGCTTGCCGCCCGCGAACTGGGCGCGCAGGAACGACACGAGCTCGGCGACCTGGGCATCGTTGAAACTGTCGCGGTAAGCCGGCATCGTACCGAGTTCGGGCCGCGCAGGCGAGTCGATGCCGTCGAGAATCACGCGAATCAGATTGTCCGGCGTCGCGCCGTGCAGGTTCGTGTTCAGCGCCAGCGACGGATGTGCGCCGAACAACTGAGGTCCGCTGCCAGCGTGATGGCACGCGGCGCACGCGCCGTCGAAAAGCCGCGCACCCGCCGTGACCGGCGCGCCCGTCATCGCGCTGGCCCGTTCGTATTCGC
The DNA here is from genome assembly GCF_014201025.1 of Paraburkholderia sp. MM5384-R2. Classification (NCBI taxonomy): domain Bacteria; kingdom Pseudomonadati; phylum Pseudomonadota; class Betaproteobacteria; order Burkholderiales; family Burkholderiaceae; genus Paraburkholderia; species Paraburkholderia sp. MM5384-R2. The sequence continues at coordinate 337,884 of NZ_JACHDI010000004.1, read as the reverse complement.
GCGCGGTCGCGGCCGGATCGGCGTTCAGCTCCAGCGGATTGAGCGACGCGAGATAGACGGCCATCGCGCGGATATCGCTGTCGGGCAGCGTCGCCAGATCGCCGATCACCGGCGCCATCGGCCCGGCCGCGACGCCGTGCAACGGCGCGTGACCGTCGCGCAGATAGCGGAACAGTTCGTCCTCGCTCCACGGTACCGGCGCATTCGACAACGCCGACAGCGCGGGCGCTTCCCAGCCCTCGGCGCTGCCTCCGCCCATGAACGCCGCGCCGGTTTTCTCGGCGCCGAACGCGTTGCGCGGCGTGTGGCACGCGCTGCAATGGCCAAGGCCATTCACCAGATACGCGCCGCGATTCCACTGCGCGCTCTGCGCGGGGTTGGCGGCAAACGCGGTGCGGCCGAGAAACAGGCCGTTCCATGCAGCCATCAGCGGACGCACGCTGAAAGGAAACGCGAGCTTCGTTTCGGGCGGCCGGCTGCGCACCGGCGTTTGCGACATCAGATACGCGTAGAGCGCGTGCAGATCGTCATCGGAGATGTTCTGGAACGACGTGTACGGAAACGCCGGATACAGCCGATGACCGTCGCGGCTGATGCCGTGCCGCATCGCGCGCACGAACGCTTCGAGCGACCAGTGGCCGATCCCGGTCTGGCCGTCGGGCGTGAGGTTGGTGCTGTAAACGACGCCGAACGGGGTCGCGAGCGGCTTGCCGCCGGCGTTCGGCACGCCGTTGTGGGCGGTATGGCAAACCGCGCAATTGCCGAGCGACGCGAGCAGCTTGCCGCGCGCGACCAGTTCCGGCGCAAACGCGCTTGCAAGCGGCGGCGTGATCGGCGCAAGCGGCGCGCTGGAAACCGACGCGAACGACAGCGCGCCAAGCCAGCCGACTGCGCCCGCGGCCAACAAGCCGAAAAAGCCGCGCCGCCAGCGCTTTTTCCTGCGCGCCGCCGCCGCGTCGTGCGCCTGCGCGTCGGCGAGCGCGGCGCGGATCTTTTCCGGCGTGAACGGCGGGCGACGGAAACGCACCCCCGTCGCGTCGTACAGCGCATTGGCGATGGCGGCCGCGCCGGGCAGCGACGCCGACTCGCCCGCGCCCATCGGCGGCTCGCCGTGGCGCGGCATCATCACGACGTCGATCACCGGCACTTCGCGGAACGTCAGGATCGGATACGCGCCCCACTCCTGGCTCGTCACCGCGTTGTCGCCGAACCTGACCTGCTCCTTCAGCGCGCGGCTCGTCGTCTGGATCACGTTGCCGTGAATCTGGTGACGCACGCCATCCGGATTGACCATCGTGCCGGTGTCCTGGCCGACCACGACGCGCGTGACCGCCAGTTCGCCGCTGTTGCGATTGACTTCGACCTCGGCTACCCACGCGGACCATGCCGCGCCGAACCCCGGGAATTTGCTGTGCACGTAGCGCGCGTACGCGATGCCGCGGCCGCGCGCGATGTTGCCGTCTTCGTCGTCCTCGCCGCGCGTTCTGAACGCGGGTTCGCGCGGTTCCCACCCGGCTTTCGCCGCGACCGCCTTGACGAGGTCGATCGCGCGCGGATCGGTCAGATGCCTGAACCGGAATTCGACCGGATCGACGCCGGCCTGCTCGGCCAGTTCGTCGATGAACGACTCGTGCGCGAACGTGTTCGGCAACGCGGACACACCGCGCAGCCACGCGGCGCGCACGATCGGCGGCGTGTCGTCGCAGACGATGCGCATGCTGCGATAGTCGTACGGCGGCACGGCCGTACGGTCCCCCATCTCGAACACCTGCGGCTGCGCGGCAATCGTGCCGGTCAGCAGCAGCGCGAGCGTGGGGGCGTCGTTCGACGGATAGCGCGTCGCGAAGTCGTAGGCGGCCAGTTCGCCTTCGGCGGTGAGCGCGCCGCGTACGTCCATCAGTTGCGCGGCGCCCTTCGGTTCCCACGCGTGTTCGTCCTCGCGCGAGAGCTGCACGCGCACCGGCGCGCCGACCGCGCGCGACAGCAGCGCGGCGTCGGCGGCGACGTCGTCCGCGCAATTGCGTCCGTAGCAGCCCGCCGCATCCATCCGCACGATGTCGATGCGCGCTTCGTCGAGCGTCAGCAATAACGCGAGGTCGGCGCGCAGCGAATGCGGGTTCTGCGTGCCGGACCAGATTTTCAGCTGCGTGTCGTCGCCGCCTCCGTTGCGATAGTCCGCGACCGCGCACGACGGGCCGATCGATGCGTGCATCTGGAACGGCCACACGTAAGTGCGTTCCAACGTGCGCGACGGGTCTTGCGCGAGCGCCGCATCCACGTCGCCTTCGATCACCAGATCGCGCCGCGTCGCCGGATTCGCGCGCAACGCCGCTTCGACCTGCTCGCTCGTGTCGAGCGGCGGCAGGCCATCGACCGTTTTCCAGCGCACGTCGAGCCGCTGCGCCGCCTGTTGCGCAATCTCCTCACGCTCGGCGACGATACCGACGAAATCGCGAATCACGACCACCTTGACGATGCCAGGCAAATCGCGAATCGCCGCTTCGTTCACTTCCAGCAGGCTGTGCCCGATGAACTCACCCTGCGCGACGCCCGCATAAGGCGGCCGCACCACGCGTCCATGCAGCATGCCGGGCACGCGCACGTCGTGCACGAAGCTCAGCTCACCGGTCGCCTTCGCGGGAATGTCGACACGCGGCGCGCTTTTACCGACGACGCGATACGTGTGCGGCGGTTTCAACGGCGCATCGGTCGACAGCAGCAGTTCGACACGCTGGCCTTTGATCAAATCTCCGAAGTGAATGCCCTGCGCCGGGTCGCCATCGCGCGGAAACACGCGGCTGTCCTGCACGTCGAGATCGTTCGCGTCTACATTCAGGCGCGCAGCCGCTTGCGCGACCAGATACTGACGCGCTTGCGCCGCCGCCTGCCGCAGCGGCACCGCCGAAATCTGGATCGTCGCGCTCGCGATCGTCGGTCCCTGGTTCGGCGTTTCGCCGGTATGGCCGAGCACGATCGACACACGCGTCAGCGGCACATCGAGTTCTTCCGCGACGATCTGCGCGAGCGCGGTGCCGATGCCGGTGCCCAGGTCCACGTGACCGTTGAACGCGACCACGCTGCCATCATCTCGCACGACCAGAAACAGATCCGCCTCGGTCGGCACGAACGAAGAACGCGAACCCGGCTGGCCGCGCGCGGCCTTGACCGGTGCATGCGGCGGCCGCGCGACGAGCAGCACGCTGTGCGCGTCGTACAACCGCTTGCGCGACGGCGTCGCGCCACGACGATCGACGCTGAAGTCCGGCCCGGTCATACGCGCGCTCCGTCGTCCACGTCCGTTTGCGCGTCGAGCAATTGCGCCGCGCGCTGCACCGCGCGCACGATCTCGACATGCGTGCCGCAGCGACACAGATTGCGCGACAGCTCGCGCTGGATCGTCGCGACGCTCGGATGCGGATCGCGATCGAGCAGCGCCTTCGCGGTCATGATCATGCCGTTCAGGCAGTAGCCGCACTGCGCGGCCTGTTCGTCGATGAACGCCTGCTGCACCGGATGCAACGCGGTGCGCGTGCCGAGCCCTTCGAGCGTCGTGATCTCGCGGCCCAGCGCGACTTCGGCGGTCGTCACGCAGGCGCGCGTCGGCATGCCGTCGAGCAGCACGGTGCAGGCGCCGCATTCGCCGAGACCGCAACCGAACTTCGGCCCGTTCAGCGCGAGATCGTTGCGCAGCAAGTAGAGCAGCGGTGTCCGCGCCGCCGCGCTGACCACATGCGTCGCGCCGTTTACCTTCAGCACGAGCTGCGCGGCGCGGTTCATCATGATGCGAGCACCCTGTCGCGCCGCGCGTTCACAGCACCACCGGTACTTCGGTCGCGGGCGGCGTATTGCGGCTGCGCCGGCAGCGGATCAGACCATCGATCATCACCATCCCCACACCCGGAATATCGCCGAGCTGCACGCTTTCGAGCAGCGTGTCGGCGGCCGTATGCTGCGCGCGGTCCATGAACACGAGATCGGCGGGACGGCCCACCTCGATCAGTCCCTGGCGCAGGTGGCGCTGCCGCGCGGTATTACCGGTCGCGAAGCAGAACGCGATTTCGGCGGGGATGTCGGCGAGGCTCGAGATCAGCGCGATCATGCGCAGAATGCCGAGCGGTTGCACGCCGGAGCCGGCCGGGCTATCGGTGCCGAGAATGATCCGATGCGGGCATTTCAGTTCGATCGCATGGCGCGCGGTCAGCAACGCGATCCGCTCGTTGCCGTTGTGGACGATTTCGAGCGCGCGGCTCGACTGCTCGCACAGATCGCACACGTGCCGGTACGACAGCGACGTATGGCCGCCATTGACGTGGCCGATCACATCGGCATCGGCGGCGAGCACCACGTCCCGATCGATCAGGCCGGAGCCCGGAATCGACGGACCGCCCGTGTGAATCGTGCTCTGGATACCGTACTTGCGCGCCCACGCGACCATCTGTTGCGCTTCCTCGCCGCCCTTCACGCTGCCGAGGCCGACTTCGCCGAGCAGCTTCACGCCGGCCTCGGAAAGCTCCTTGAAGTCCTGCTCGACCATGCCCTTCTCGATCACCGGCGCGCCCGCCAGCACCTTGACGCCGCCACCGACGCCGGCCGCGCGCATGCCGTCGAACGAGCGCTGCGCGGTGATCGCGAGCGCCTTCACGCCGAGCACGTCTTTCGGACGGCCAGGCAAATGCACTTCGCCGGCCGAGATCATCGTCGTCACGCCGCCGTTCAGATTCGACTCGATCCAGCCGAGCTGATTCTGGCGCGGCGTCCAGTCGCCGAACACCGGATGCACGTGCGAGTCGATCAGGCCCGGCGCGACCGTCGTGCCCTTGCAGTCGACCGTCGTGCGCGCGCCTTCGAGATCGCAGTCTTTCTCGCGGCCGAGCGCGACGATCACGCCGTCGTCGATCACCAGCGTGTCCGCGTCGAGAATCGGCTGATCGATATCGCCCGACAGCAGCAGCCCGATGTTCGTTACCGCGACCTTGCCCGACAAGCCTGTCAACGTCTCTGCCGCCATCTGCCTCTCCTTTCGCCGACACTACCCGATGAATTCACACGCTCAGATAAGCGCGCCTCACTGTTTCGTTCCGTGCGAGTTCGCCGATCGTCCCGCTGAAACGGATCTGCCCTTTCTCGAGCACATACGCGCGGTCGCTGACCAGCTCGGCGAAGTGCAGATTCTGTTCGGATAACAGAATGGATAGCCCTTCGCGTTTCAGTTCGAGAATCATGTCCGCCATCTGCTCGACGATCACCGGCGCGACGCCTTCGGATGGTTCGTCGAGCAGCACCAGATACGGATTGCCCATTAGCGTGCGCGACACGGTCAGCATCTGCTGCTCGCCGCCGCTCATCTGGCCGCCGGGGCGCTTCGGCATTTCGCCGAGATTCGGAAACAGGCGGAACAGCTTGTCGGGCGTCCATTGCGGCGCGCCTTCGCGCGGCGGCTGGCGGCCCGTGTCGAGGTTTTCCATCACCGTCAGGTCCGCGAACACGCGGCGGTCCTCGGGCACGAAACCGACGCCCATGCGCGCGATCTTGTACGGCGCGAGCGCGCTGATGTTCTGGCCGCGAAACGTCACTTCACCGTGGCGGCGCGGCAGCAGTCCCATCACCGCTTTCATCGTCGTCGATTTGCCGGCGCCGTTGCGGCCCATCAGCGCGACTACCTCGCCACGGCCGACTTCGAGGCCGACGTCGAACAGGATGTGGGCGCGACCGTAGAACGCATTGAGGCCGGAGACTTTCAGCATCGGTTCGCTCATTGCAATGCTCCACGATCCCGCGCGCTGCCCGACGCGTCTTGCAGTGGCGCGTGCGGCCGGAACGTCCTGCCGGTGCCGAAATAGACCTCCTGCACACGCGCGTCGTTGCTGATCGTGTCGGCGTCGCCCTCGGCGATCAGCTTGCCGCGCGCGAGCACGATCATCCGGTCGGCGTACGCGAATACGACGTCCATGCTGTGTTCGGTGAACAGCACGCCGATCTCGTGTTCGGTTACCAGACGCTTGGTCAACGCCATCAATTCGTTGCGCTCCTTCGGCGCCATGCCGGCGGTCGGTTCGTCCATCAACAGCAGCTTTGGCCGGTTTGCGAGCGCGATCGCAAGCTCGACGCGCTTCACGTCGCCATACGCGAGCACGCCGCACGCGCGCTTCGCGTGCGCGCCCATGCCGACCTGTTCGAGCAGGGCGAACGCTTCGTCGGCATGGTGCAAGCCCGCTGGCTTCCAGAGGCCGAAGGTCTTTTTCTCGCGCGACACCAGCGCCATTTGCACGTTTTCGAGCACCGTCATCGAGTTGAACGTCGCGGCGATCTGGAACGTGCGGCCGACGCCGCGCCGCCAGATATCGCGCGGCCGCATGCCGACGAGCTCATGACCGTCGAGCAGAATCGAACCCGACGTCGGCTGCAACTGGCCGTTGACCATGTTGAAACAAGTCGATTTTCCCGCGCCGTTGGGGCCGAGCAGCGCCAGCAGTTGACCGGCTTCGAGATCGAATGAAACGTTATCGACCGCCTTCAGTCCTCCGAACGATCTCGACAGACCGCTTACGCGCAGCAGGCTCATAGCCCCTCCTTGACCGCGGCGGCCCGTTGCGACGGCGACGCGGCGCCGCCGTTGGTCTTGCCGGCCTGATCGCCGTTCGCGTCGCCGAAACGCTCGCGAACGAAGCCGACGATCCCCTGCGGAAACGCGATCACCAGCAGCAGGATCGCGAAGCCTAGCAGCGCCTGCCAGTAGTCGGTCTGTCGCGCGACCGTGTCCTGCAGCCACGTGAACACGGCCGCGCCCACGATCGGCCCGCTCAACGTCTGCAAGCCGCCGAGCAACACCATCACGAGGCCATCGACCGAGCGGCTCACGCTGATCACTTCGGGCGAGATGTTGCCCTTCGAAAACGCGTACAGCGATCCGGCGAGTCCGCAGAACAACGCCGCGATCACGAACGACGCCCACTGAACCCGCTTCACGTCGATGCCGATCGCCTCGGCGCGTAGAGCGGAATCGCGCGACGCGCGCATCGCATAGCCGAGCGGCGAGAACAGCATGCGGCGCAGCAGCCACACGCCGAGCACCGCGCACGCGAGCGTCAGGTAGTAGAACGCGACCGGCGAAGACAGCCAGTTCGACGGCCATAGACCGAGAATGCCGTTGCTGCCGCCCGTCACGTCGTCCCACTGGAACACGACCGACCAGACGATTTGCGCGAACGCGAGCGTCAGCATCGCCAGATAGACACCGGACAGTCGCACGCAGAACCAGCCGAACACGAGCGCGCCCACCGCCGCGAGCAGCGGCCCGAGCAGCAACGCGGCTTCCATCGGCAGATTCAGCACCTTCAGAAACAGCGCCGCGCCGTAAGCGCCAAGTCCAAAGTACGCGGCATGGCCGAACGAATGCAGGCCGCCCGGACCCATGATGAAATGCAGGCTCGTCGCGAACAGCACCGCGATCAGGATTTCAACGAGCAGCACCGGCATATATGGAAACGCGTTGGCCGCGAGCGGCGCCAGAACCAGCACCAGCAACACGAAGGCGGCCAGCCCCTTCAGACGCCTGCCCGCCGGACGCAATGGCGTTTCCGGCGTACCCATCGCGCGCACCGCGGCGCTCGCGCGGCCGAGCAGACCCCAAGGCCGCACCACCAGCACGACCGCCATCACGACGAATTCGGCCACCAGCGTGAAGCGGCTCAGCGATAAACCGATGCCGAAGATCGTCACGTGCCCGACACCGATGCACAGCGCCTTGATCTCGGCGATCAGCAACGCCGCGACGAACGCGCCCGGAATCGAACCCATGCCACCGACCACGACGACCACGAACGCATTGCCGATCGTCTCGAGGTCGAGCGACAGGTTCGCCGACATGCGCGGCCCTTGCAGCGCGCCGCCGAGTCCCGCGAGAAACGCGCCGACGAAGAACACGCCGGTAAACAGCCACGCCTGATTGATGCCGAGCGCGCCGAGCATCTCGCGATCCTGCGTCGCGGCGCGCACGAGCGTGCCCCAACGCGTGCGCGTCAACGCGTACCACAGCAGCAGCAAGACGACCGGACCGATCACGATCAGCGCGATGTCGTACGTGGGCAGCGGATGGCCGAGAAAGTCGACCGCGCCCGCGAGATGCGGCGCGCGCGGGCCGAACAGATCCTCCGGGCCCCAAAGCCATAGTGCGGCGTCGCGAAAGATCAGCACGAGCGCAAACGTGGCGAGCAGATGGAATAACTCCGGCGCCTGATAGATCCGCCGCAACACGACGATCTCGACGAGCGCGCCCAACACCGCGACCGCGAGCGCGGCGGCGAGCACCGACAGCCAGAAGCCGCCCGCCGTGTGGCCAAAGCGGCTCGCGATGCTATACGCGACGTAAATGCCGAACATATAGAACGAGCCGTGCGCAAAGTTGACGATGCGCGTCACGCCGAAGATCAACGACAAACCGGCGGCGACCAGAAACAGCGTCGACGCGTCGGCGAGTCCATTGACCAGTTGTACCAGCAGATTCGAAAACATCGCGACCCTCGGCAGCTCGCCGAACGGCGCGCGCGCAACATGCGCAGCGGCCCGATCGGCGGACGTTGCAGCGCGGGCGGCACCATGCGCGCCCGCGTCAACGGCAGGACACTACCAGCGAAACAACCCGCAAAACAAGCGACGGCAAACAGGCGGCTGAAAAAAAGGATCGCTCAGCGCAGGCCGTCCTCGCCTTTGATCTCGTTCGCCTGCAAGCCGCCGATGCGCGGCAGCGGCCGGCCCGACGCGGTCACCGCGACCGCCACGACTATTTCGTTCGCGCGCGGCGCATCGGCCACGCGCGCCTCGATCGCGTCGAAATGGCTGCGCACGTAGGCGGCATCCTTGTGGCCGAGCGGCACGTCGATCGCGGTGCCCAGGGTGCCGATCTTCTTCGCCGACGGCACCAGCGCCGCGCCCTTCTCGACCGCCGCGCGCAGCGGCGCGCCGAGCTTCGGATGCAGGATCGCGGCCGCATGTTCAAGCTCGCCCGCCTCGCCGACGATCGCCGCCTTGCCGTAGCTTTGCGCCTCCCCGGGCGCGATGCCCAACGCCTCGACGCAGCGCTTGCCGAGTAGCGCACCGAGTTCCTCGCCAGCTTCGATCAGCGCGTCGAGCTTCGGCTCATAGCGGCCCGCATACGGATTATCGATCACCGCGATCGCGACCGCGCGGCGCGTGGGCGGCTCGACGGCCTGGCCCATTTCGATGTGTGTTTCGTCGACCTGCACGACCAGCTTGCGAAGCCTGATTGCCATTTGCGCTCTCCGAGTTTCGTTGCCTTGCTGTCTGGTTGCCGCGCGCCGCTTCAGCGCAAGCCGTCCTTGCCGACGATCTCCTCTTTCGCGAGGCCGCCCACCCGCGCATGCACGCGCTGGCCCGTGCTCATCACGAGGATGTAGACGATCTCGTCGGCGGCGGGCGCGCCGGGCACGCGTACTTCGATCGCATCGAAGTGGCTGCGCACGTAGCTCGCGTTGACATGCGTGAGCGGCACGTCGAGCGCGGTGGACGGCGCGCCGACCTTCTTCGTCGACGGTACGATCGCGTGGGTCGGCACACCGTGCTTTTCGAGCAGCTCGCGCATCGCGTAGCCGCCGGGCACATGCCATAGCGCGCCGTGCTCGAGTTCCCCGCGCGCGCCGACGATCGCGCCCTTCCCATAGCTTTCGATCGACGCATGCGGCACCGCCATCGCCGTCAGCAGCCGTTGCGCCATCTCGAAGCCGATCGGCTTCAGCGCTTCCATCGCGGGTTCTATTTTCGGCTCGTAGCGGCCCGCGAACGGATTCGTCATCACCGCGGCGATCGCGCCTCGTCTGAGCGGCTGGGCGGGCGCGGGGCCGAACTCGTGGAAGATGTCTTCGACGTGCGTCAGCACGCGGCGTATTTCGAACACGGAGCCTCCGTTGTCAGTGAAGCGCGCGTGGTGGACAACGCGCGTGAATCGTCGATGCCGGTGACCCGCGCCCGTCCTTGCAGGAACAGCGCGGCGCCTTCGATCAAACCCTGGTCGCGCAACGGCTTCGCGACATCGACGCCGCGCGCGAGCGCGAAATCGATCAGCGGCTGCGGCAGACGCGGCACGTCGACGGTCACCAGCAGATCGCCGAGATCGCTATCGTCCTTCAGCGACGACGCCGGACGCCGCACGATTCCCGCATGATCGAGATCGACCGCGTTCGCGATCATCGTCGCGGCGGCGTCGGCGCTCGCGGCATCGCGCGCGAGCACGGTCACGCTGTCGGCGATGCCGAGACTGAAGCTGCGGCCGCGCCAGCCGCTCGTCGCGACGCCGCGAATCGGCTGCCGAGCGTCGAGCGTCAGATGCGCGTCGAGCGCAGGGTCGTGCGCGAAACGCGTGCCCGAAATTTGCGCGAGATCCGCCAACACGCCCACGCGATACTGCTGCCCCGCCGCGAGGTGCAGCGCGATGTCGCCGCCGTTGTTGATGAACGCACGCGCGATGCCGTCGCGCGCGAACGCGGCGATCAGTTCGTCGGCGACGCTGCCCGCGACCGCCGCCATCGGCGTGATGAAGCTCGAACGATGCGGATGACACGCACGCCACATACGCGTCGCGACCGGCCCTCGAAGCGGGCAATCATGTCGTGCCGCCACAGCCTGCACTGGTTGCCGAAGCACGTTCAATTCCCGGACCAGTTCCTCCAGCACAGGACTGAAGCGCTCCCAGCATGCGTCATATGCGGCACGCACCGTGTCGGGCTCGCCGTCGGCGCCGAGGATCAGGTCGATCGGCCCGTGCTGCCAATGCCAGCGGTGCTCGTCGAGGCGCGTTCGGGTGGGGGTCATCGCGTGATTTTTAGTCAGGGTGCTTAACCGGGCATTGCAGGCGGCCACGGATTGTCCGGATCGCGAGCCAGCGTCCGCCGCGCGAGCGGCGCGCCTTCCGTATGCGTCGGCCCGCTCGCGAGCACGCTCTGCAACGAGCGCACCGCCTCGACGTGGCCGCCGAGATCGCGGTACGTGTCGTACGTCATCGTGAATTCGATCGGCGCGACGAGCGCCGGTGTCGGCACCGTGCCGAACGAGCGGTCCGGCATGCGCGTCACGTCGACCATCACGGTGATGCCGCCGCCCGGCCACACATAAGCCGGCGCGCCGCCGCACGTGACGTTGACGAGCTTGCGCTTGATCGCGCGCGTGAGCAGCACCGGATTCTCGGTCGCGCCGGCGCGCAGACTGCCGCCCGCGCCGCCGAGAAACAGCACCGTCGCGAGCGACGGCTCGCAGTTCTCGCCGATCCGCTCGACCGTGCGGCGCACCGCGTCGGGCATCGGCGCGATGCGCGGTACTAGCTGTGCGTCGAGTTCGTACCATTGCGCGTGTTCGCCGGTCGTCGAGACCATCAGCACGCGCATGCCCGGCTTCGCGACCGACGGATCGAATCCTTCGACGATCGCGAGCGGGTCCTGAATGTCGGTGCCCCCCCAACCGGTGCCGGGATTGGCAACCTGGAAATAGCGGCCCGGCGTCGATTTGCGGCCGCGTATCTTGAGTCCCGAGCGCGTCATGCCGAGGCAGCGGCCCGCCTGGTGCTCGGTCAGCACGCCCGTAATGTGATCGTCGACGACCACCACCTCATCGACATGGCCGAACCATTGCTTCGCGAAGATACCGATCGTCGCGGAGCCGCAGCCGACGCGCATGCGCTGCTCCTCGACACCGTCGACGATCGGCGCGACGCCGGCGCGAATCACGAGACTCGCGCCGCCGTCGATACCAAGCTCGACCGCCTCCTTGTTGCCGAGCGCGAGCATCATGTCGCAAGTCACGCGGCCTTCTTTCTTGCTGCCGCCGGTCAGATGATGGACGCCGCCGAGGCTCAGCATCTGCGAGCCGTATTCGGCCGTGCTCACGTGACCGACGATCTCGCCGTCACAGCGCACGTTGGCCTGTTCGGGGCCGAGAAAGCGGTCGGTGTCGATCTTCACCTTGAAGCTGCAATAGCTGAAGATGCCTTCGGTGACGACGGTGATCATGTCGACGTCGTCGAGCTTCGACGCGACGATGAACGGCGCGGGCTTGTAGTCGGGATAGGTCGAGGAGGCACCGACGCCGGTGACGAACAGCGCGGGTTCGGTGGTGCCTGGGTCCGCGGCGGGGGCTGTGCCGAATTCGATCGCCGCATTTGCCGGATCGGCGTCGGCATCATCCGTACGCGACAGAAACAGCACCGGATCGACGCGAATCAACCGCCCGTCCGCATTCGCATAACGGTCGCATGCGCCGGTGCGCCCTTCCGAGATCTGGCACAGCACCGGACACGCATTGCATTCGATCTTGTTCGCGGCCATGCGCTCGCTGCGCGGCGCCGACTTTGCGAGCACGGTCGGCCCCGGCGTCGACGCGGTATCGCGATCGACACTGTCGGCACCGAAATCGACCTTCGTATGTTCTGTCATCGTGGGGTTCCGTACGACATCACAGGCGCGACATGACTGGCGGTGCTACGTGGTGCGCGAATCGTCCCGGTTTCGGGGCATTTCCGCGTGGGCCGCCCATTTTCATGTTGCGGTCACTCACCGTTCATGTAGTATCTTCTACACCAAACTCGATCGAAATCTACTCGATCAAAATCGACTGTGCAACGTGTTTTCCGTCACACGGGATCATGGTGCGATGCGGCATCGGCATGCTGAGTCTGCGTGCCCGCCGTTCAAACCGACGCTGACAAAGAGATTTGAGACCGTCATGAGCCCCACCGCCGCCCGCAAGCCGGGCGCCATCGGTATCCGCGCGAAACAGGCGCAGGACACGCGCGCCAAGATCCTGAAGGCGGCCATCAGGGTGTTCGCGAAGCAGGGTTATGCGAGCGGCCGCATCGAAAGTATTTCGAAGGCCGCGCGTTCGCACGACCGGATGATCTATTACTACTTCGGCAGCAAGGAGCAACTGTTCATCGAAGTGCTGGAGACGATCTACACGCAGTTCAACGAAGCGGAAAGCAAACTCGATCTCGATCTGCGCGATCCGGTGCATGGCCTCGAACAGATGGTCGAGTTCGTCTGGCAGTACTACCTCGATCACCCGGAGTTCGTGACGCTGCTGTCGAGCGAAAATCTGCACCAGGGCAAGCATGCGAAAAAATCGCAGAAGCTCAAGGAGATTTCGGGCTACGCGATTTCGGTCGTGCAGAGGCTATTGGAGGCGGGCCGCGCGCAGCACGTGTTTCGCGCCGATATCGCGGCGCGCGACGTGTATCTGATGATCGCGTCGCTCGGCTATTTCTATAACGCCAATCAGTACACGCTCGGCGCGTTTCTCGGCGAGCCGCTGATGGACGAGGCGGCGCTCGCGCATTGGCGCGAGGTGATCAAGGAGACGGTGTTGCGCGCGGTGTGCGTGCAGGCGCCGGTGAGCGTCGTAGCGACGACTACCGCATAAAAAAATATCGGCGCGCGCCGAATTCGCGAATGAATGCCGTGCGGATTCCTTCGATACCAATCCTGAACGGCTCGCACTCCTTCACAACGGTAACAGGCGTTTTCGTTTTGCGGCTTTCGTTTGCTGCGGTTTTCGTGGCTTGAGGCTTCACTGCGCCGACGTTCGTAACGTCCGGCTTTTGCACATCTGCAGCGTGGTTCTGTTTTCCCCACGAATCGGCCCACTGTAAAGGACGAATTTGAATAACCACACACTATGATTTTGACCGTTCGCCGCCCCCATCCTGACCTGTCGCGGCCGGTCGGAATGCACGAACTGAAATGGCCGGCCGCTACCGCAACCCTTCCTACCGCCAGTACCTGCCGCAGGAACTGCTCGATGAACTGCGCGCGGTGTCGAAGGCGACCCACCGTCGGGTGCAGCAGATCGCGCGGGTGGCCGTGCAGCGTTTCCTGCGTAAGCTGCGGAGTCCGTCGTGAGCACGCCTGCCCTCGCTTTCGACCTGATCCTGCGCGATGCGCAGGGCCAGTTACGTGTGCTCAGTGTTTACGACTTCGCCGCCGCCGCCGCGGCCGCCGCATCATCCTCGCGAAACAGCTTGTCGGCCAGATGGAACGCGGAGTTCGCCGCCGGCACGCCGCAGTAGATCGCGGTCTGCAGCAGCACTTCCTTGATCTGCTCGCGCGTCACGCCGTTGTTTTTGGCGGCACGCAGGTGCAGCGCGAGTTCTTCGCTGCGATTCAACGCCACCATCATCGCGATCGTCAGCAGGCTACGCGTATGACGCGGCAGACCTTCACGCGTCCAGATCTCGCCCCATGCATAACGCGTGATCAGGTTCTGGAACTCCTCGGTCAGTTCGGTGCGGTTCGCGAGCGAACGGTCGACGTGCGCGTTGCCCAGCACCGCGCGACGCACCTCCATACCGGCTTCGTAACGGTCTTCGTCGTTCATTTTGCCTCCGTCAGGAAGTCGAGCACGGTCTTCGTGAACTCACCGGCCTTTTCGATGTTGGAAATATGCGAGGCATTGAGTTCGACGTAGCGCGCGCCCGGAATCGACTGCGCAAGTTCGCGGCCTTGCGCGGCCGTTGCGGCCAGATCGTGCGTGCCGCTGATCACGAGCGTCGGCAGCTTGATGCCCGGCGTTTCGGGCCGCAGGTCGGCCGCGTCGATTGCGTCGCAGTTCGATGCGTAGCCTTCCTTGTCGGTATGCACGAACACGTCGCGGATCATCGCCAGCACGACCGGCTCGCGCTCGATGAAGTCTGCCGTGAACCAGCGCGGCAGCACCGCGTCGGCGAGCGCGAACATGCCTTCGCTGCGCGCCTTCGCGGCACGCGGCACCCACACTTCCGGCGAGCCGATGCGCGCGGCCGTGTTGCACAACACGACGCGTTCGAAGCGGTCGGCGTGACGCGCGGCGAGTGCGACGCCGGTCAGGCCGCCCATCGATATGCCGCAGAAATTCGCGCGCGCGATCTTCAGCGTATCCATCAGGCCGAGCACGTCGCCGCTCAGCTGCTCGATCGTGTACGGACCCTTCGGCGCTTCCGAATGACCGTGGCCGCGTGTGTCGTAGCGCAGCACGCGGAAGTGCTTCGACAACGCCGCGACCTGCGGCGTCCACATGGACATATCGCAGCCGAGCGAATTCGACAGCACGAGCCACGGCGCGTGGCCGTGACGATCGCCGTCGATACGATAGTGAAGCTCGGTGCCGTTGACTGCGGCGTAGGGCATGCCGGTTACTCCTTGGAATGGGCGCGCTGCGCGCGCGTGGTGTGAAGCGCCAGGGCGGCGTCGACATATGCGTGCGCCTGGCCGACGTATTGAGCGGGATCGAGCAGCCGCTTCAGGCGCTCGAGCGAAAGATGTTCGGTGACGGCCGCGTCGGCGGCGAGCACGTCATACAGCGTCTTGCCGTCGCGGATCGCCGCCTTCGACGCGCGCTCGACCAGATGATGCGCGTCGAGCCGGCCGATGGAATCGCCGAGCGCGAGCATCACCGCTTCGCCGAGGATCAGGCCGTGCGTGACGTCGAGATTCGCGGCGAGGCGCGCTTCGTTGACGTTCAGACCCGCAGCGATCTGTTCGATGTTCGCGAGCGCGCCGCCCGCGAGGCGCGCGAGATCCGGCAGCGCGTCCCATTCGGCCTGCCAGCCGCCGAGCGCGCGTTCGTGCTCCTGCACCATGCCGGCGAACACGGTCGCCACGAGGCCGGGCGCGCGCGTCGCGGCCGTCAGTACCGCCGCGCAACCGACCGGGTTGCGTTTGTGCGGCATCGTCGACGAACCGCCCTTGCCGGCCGCGGCCGGCTCGGCGAGTTCGTCGATTTCGGTTTGCATCTGCAGCGACACGTCGCGCGCGATCTTGCCGAGCGTGCCGATCAGCATGCCGAACAGCGACGCCGTCTCGGCGATGCGATCGCGTTGCGTGTGCCACGGCAAGGTCGGTACCGCGAGGCCGAGTTCCTTGGCGAGCGACTGCGTGACCTGCGGCGCCGCCTCGCGCAGACTCGCGAGGGTGCCGGCCGCGCCGCCGAATTGCAGCACCAGCACACGTTCGCGCAACGCGTCGAGCCGCTCGCGATGACGCAACAGCGCGTCGAGCCATTGCGCGAACTTCAGACCCAGCGTGATCGGCAGCGCCTGCTGCAGCCACGTGCGGCCGATCATCGGTGTCGCGCGATGGGTGGCCGCGAGTTTCGCGACCGCGTCGCAGGTGGCTTGCAGGCCGCTGTCGAGCAGGTCGAAAGTGTCGCGCAGTTGCAGTACCGTCGCGGTGTCGATGATGTCCTGGCTCGTCGCGCCCCAATGCACGTATTTGCCAGCTTCGGCATCGGCGGCTTTGACGCGTGCAGTCAGTTGCTTGACGAGCGGAATCGCGAGGTTGCCGCCGAGCGCGGCGTCGCGTGCAAGCGCGTCGGCGTCGAGCTGGTCGGCCTGGCAGGCCGCTTCGATCGCGGGGACGGCGGATTCGGGAATGACTTTGTGCGCGGCAGAGGCACGCGCGAGCGCGGCTTCGACGTCGAGCATCCGCTGCAGCGTGGCACGCGGCGCCCAAATGTCGTTCATCGGCTGTGTGCCGCAAAGAAGGCCAGTCAGACGGGCGCTGGAGTCGAGCATGGTGACGACGATGTTTGAGGGAATCGGAAGCGAAGAAGCGGCACGGCGCGCGGCGGTTCGAAGCAGACGCCGTCGGGGGGCAAGCGCTCGTGCCGTGCGTATGCCGCGGTATGTGCTGCGTATTGTGCGCCAAACGTGGGCAGCCCGTCGCTGAAGTCGCCAGGCCAGCGCCGTCCAGGAATTCGCCCCGTCAGCGCTGGCCCGTTCGCGCAATGCCGCTTTCAGACGAGACGCCATCGACGCGGCCGCAAAGCAGACCGCCGCCGCGACGCTTCAGCCAACCATCAGGCCGCGCGCGCGGCCTGCGTGCCGTCGGTCATCGGCACACCGGTCAGCTTCAGCAGTGCGTCGAAGCCGATGTCCGTGAAAATCTCGCGCACGACGAGGCCTTCCTTCGTGACGTCGATCATTGCGAGGTCCGTATAGATACGGGTCACGCAACCGATACCGGTGACCGGGTACGAGCACTCGGCGGTGATCTTGCTCTCGCCCTGCTTGGTCAGGTGCTCCATCATCACGTAGACCTGCTTCGCGCCGATCGCGAGGTCCATCGCGCCGCCGACCGCCGGAATCGCGTCGGGTGCGCCGGTGTGCCAGTTCGCGAGATCGCCCTTCGCCGACACCTGGAACGCGCCGAGCACGCAGAAGTCCAGATGGCCGCCCCGCATCATCGCGAACGAATCCGCGTGATGGAAGTAGGCGCCGCCCGTCAGCAGCGTGACGTGCTGCTTGCCGGCGTTGATCAGTTCGTCGTCTTCCTGGCCCTTCGCCGGTGCCGGGCCCATGCCGAGCAGACCGTTTTCGCTGTGCAGGAAGATTTCCTTGTCTGCGGCGAGGTGGTTCGCCACCAGCGTCGGTACGCCGATGCCGAGGTTCACGTAAGCGCCTTCAGGGATGTCCTGGGCAACGCGCTTGGCCATTTCATCGCGAGTCAGTTTCTTCATGTCGGTCTCCGGGTCAGGCAGCAGCGTCGTGAGAATTGGGCGTGGGGGCATGCGCCGCTTGCGGCACCGCGATCACGCGTTGCACGAAAATGCCGGGCGTGACGATTTCTTCCGGATCGAGGCCGCCGAGCGGCACCACTTCCGACACCTGCACGATCGCGGTCTTCGCTGCGCTCGCCATGATCGGCCCGAAATTACGCGCGGTCTTGCGATAGATCAGGTTGCCCCAGCGATCGCCCTTGTACGCCTTGATCAGCGCGAAATCCGCGTGCAGCGGCGCTTCGAGAACGTAGTGACGGCCGTCGATCAGACGGGTTTCCTTGCCTTCGGCGAGCTTGGTGCCGTACGCGGTCGGCGTGAAGAAGCCGCCGATGCCCGCCCCCGCGGCGCGGATGCGCTCGGCGAGGTTGCCTTGCGGCACGAGTTCGAGTTCGATTTCGCCGGCGCGATAGAGCGCGTCGAACACATACGAGTCGGTCTGGCGCGGGAACGAGCAGATGATCTTGCCCACGCGCTTGGCCTTCAGCAGCGCCGCGAGGCCGATATCGCCGTTACCTGCGTTGTTGTTGACGATGGTGAGATTGCGCGCGCCCTGCTCAATCAGCGCGTCGATCAACTCGGACGGCATGCCGGCCGTGCCGAAGCCGCCGATCATGACGGTCGCGCCGTCGTGGACATCGGCGACCGCCGATTGAAGTGTCTCGAAAATCTTGTTGATCATGTCGAATTTCCTTTGGGGGCGCTACGTGCCGCTGGGCTCACAGCCGTAACCGGCAAGGCTCGCGCGGAAACAGTCTCCGGGCATGCTGGCGACGGCTCGCGAGGGGGAGAGCGGGCTGGCGCCTTGGATTGCTTCGCCGCTGAATTGTTCGTTGTGTGAACAGTGATTCGTTTAGCGAACGCTTCGGCGATTATGGTTGTCCTGTGGGCGGATTGTCAAGGCAGGGAAACCCCCTTCATCATAGGTCGCCGCTCGCGGCGGCGAAGGTCCGGGATGCCCTCGTTCAGCGCTCGCCCTGCGCGCGAAAATGCCGGCCGCGCAAAATCCCACTATGCTTATGGGCGATTTTTCAACTAGGCTCTATAGCGATACGGCATAAGCATTCCGTTGCCCCGCCCGCCCCGCGAGCCATAACAAGCATGTCCGAGACACATCTGGATCTGAACCTGATCCCCTATCTGGTCGCGATGGAAGACACGCGCAACGTGAGCCGCGCCGCCGAGCAGCTCGGCGTGAGCCAGCCGCGCGTGAGCACCGCGCTTGGGCGCCTGCGCGAATACTTCGACGATCCGCTGTTCGTGCGCACATCGAAAGGCATGGAGCCGACACCGCGCGCGCTCGCGATCCTGCCCGCCGCGCGCGACGCGTTGCTGCGCATCGAGAAAGGCATGCTCGACGTGCAGGATTTCGATCCGGCGACGAGCACGCACACGTTTTCGATCGCGCTGTCCGACGTCGGCGAAATCGTGTTTCTGCCGCGTCTTTTGCAGCTATTCGCCGAGCGCGCGCCGTCCGCGAATCTGCGCTCGGTCACGCTGTCGCCGTCGCAAGTGGAACGCGGGCTCGAATCGGGCGATGTCGATCTCGCCGTCGGCTATTTTCCGGACCTGGCGGGCAACAACTTCTTTCAGCAGCGGCTCTTCACGCATCGCTTCATCTGCCTGATGCGCAGCGGACATCCGCTGTCGAAGGGGCCGCTCACGCTCGAGCAATACGTGGCGTCCGGGCATGCGGTCGTGCGCGCCGAGGGACGCAGCCAGGAAGTGCTCGAGAAGTACCTCGAAAAGAAGCGCATCAAGCGACGCG
The DNA here is from genome assembly GCF_014201025.1 of Paraburkholderia sp. MM5384-R2. NCBI lineage: Bacteria > Pseudomonadati > Pseudomonadota > Betaproteobacteria > Burkholderiales > Burkholderiaceae > Paraburkholderia > Paraburkholderia sp. MM5384-R2. The sequence goes on along the minus strand of NZ_JACHDI010000004.1, from coordinate 318,587 downwards.
CGGTGCTCGAAACGCCGCACTTCATGAGCCTGCCTTTCATCCTCGCGCGCACCGACCTGCTCGCGACCGTGCCGCACGCGATCGGCTTCGCGTACGTGTCGGAGCATGCGTCGATCATGCTCGTCGAGCCGCCGCTGCCGTTGCCGCGCTTCGACCTGCGGCAGCACTGGCATCGCAAGTTTCATAACGATCCGCGCGGCAGCTGGCTGCGCGGCGTGGTCGCCGAGCTGTTCAACGATGCGATGGACGAATGGCCGAAGTAGCCGTGCGCAGCACGCCCGCGACTGCCCCGGCCGCGAAAGGGGCATCGGCACCTTCGGCGCAAAACATGGAACAATGACCTCGGTTACTGACCCCGCGCGTCGCGCAGCGTCGACGCGCGATCCAGGAGGACGACGCATGACCAGCAGCAAGGCAAGGAAGACCAAACCCGTAGCGGCCGCCGAACGCCCGAGCCGCGAAGAAGCCGAGGCAGCCGTGCGCGTGCTGCTGCGCTGGGCCGGCGACGATCCGCAGCGCGAAGGCCTGATCGACACGCCGGCACGCGTGACGCGCGCTTACGACGAGTTTTTCGTCGGCTACCAGGTCGATCCGCGCGACATCCTCGCGCGTACCTTCTCCGAAGTGGACGGCTACGACGAAATGATCGTGCTGAAGGACATCCGCTTCGAAAGCTATTGCGAGCACCATATGGTGCCGATCATCGGACGCGCGCACGTCGCGTATCTGCCGAACCATCGCGTGGTCGGCATTTCGAAGCTCGCGCGCCTCGTCGATGCGTTCGCGAAACGGCTGCAGATCCAGGAAAAGATGACGGTGCAGATCGCCGATACGCTGAACGATGTGCTGCAGCCGGCCGGCGTGGGCGTGATTCTCGAAGCCGCGCATCAGTGCATGTCGACGCGTGGCGTGCACAAGGCGGGCGTCACGATGGTCACGTCGCGCATGCTCGGCACGTTCCGCACCGATCCGTCGACACGGCGGGAGTTTCTGGCGATCGTCGGGAATCCGGGCGCGGTGGCAGTGCCGAATGCCTGATGAGGCGGACCCGGGGGCTGCTCGTGGTTCGTTGACGATGCAGCCCCCGCTCCTGCGAATCCAGCGTGCGCGCCCGCGCGCACTCTCTTCAAGCGCGCCGGCCACCTTGCGGTGGGCACGCGGGGTTGACAGTTAGTTGCGTATTGACGATTGAAACCGATGGTCAATACCGGCCGTCCACGCATGTCAGCGCAACAGCAGCAACAGGAGCGCCTCAATTGGTCGAGTTTCCGTTGTCGGCGGTTTCAACCTGGGGCAGCGCTATCGTGTTCGTCAACGTCCTGCTGACGCGCCTCGGCGTACCGATTCCGGCCGTGCCGATGCTGCTGTTCGCGGGCTCGGCGATCGCCGCGGGCACCCTGGCGTTCTGGCCGACCCTCGGCGCGGCGGTGCTGGGCGCCTTGATCGGCGACGGCACCTGGTTCGCGGCGGGCCGTCTGTATGGACGCAAACTGCTCGCGTGGCTCGGCCGCTTGTCGCCCGCCGTCGATACGAGGCTGGAAACCGCGCGCGCGCTATTCGAACGCTATGGCGTGCCGCTCGTGTCGGTTTCCAAGTTCGTGCCCGGCCTCGGCCTGGTTACGCCACCGCTGATGGGTACGACCGCCGTCGACATCCGCATCTACGCACTATGGGATCTGGCCAGCGTGATCGCGTGGGCGACGTTCTGGCTGCTCGGCGGCGCGGCCGTGGAACGCGAGGTGCATATGCTGCGCGCGTTCGTCGAGCAGCGCGGCGGCACGATCGCCGACATTCTTCTTGCGGTGGCGCTCGTCTATCTGCTCTACCGGCTGTATCTGCGATATTACGAACGGCGCCGGTTCACGCGAGCCACGTCGGCCCAAGCCGCGCCGATGCTGGCTTCATCGGCGAGTGCCGCCGCGTGGGGCATGCCGTGGCGCTGGCGGCGCTTCGGTCGCCTGCGCCGCATGACGCCGTCCCGCGTGCTCGATGCGCGGCCCGGCGCTCCGCTGCTGGATCTGCGACGCCAGATTCCCGACGCGCGCGCGCTCGATCCGCATTCGCCTGAACAGATCGACGGCGCGCTGCGCACATACGACCTGGTCATCTATTGCATCTGCCCGGACAGCGCGACCGCGCTCGAAGTCTCGCTACATATGCGCAGCAATGGCTACACGTGGATTCGCGCACTGCGCGGCGGGCTCGATGCATGGCAGCGGCGTGGCTTCCCGGTGGGCTTGCTGGCTCACGCGGATGGTGCGGCCGCCAATCGGCCGCGCTCGGCGTTGCGGGACGAAACACCAGCGGCGGTGACGTTGCGCGGCTTCGCGCCGCGCAGTGCGGAGCGCGCCTGAATTACGCTGCGTCGCGACAATCTGGGCCGGAAAGGCGCTCACGCTCACGCGAACGAACACCTGGCGTTAAGGCGTCGCCCCCGTGCGCGAGCCCCCCTGCGCCGCCGAATACTCGTCCCACTGCGCCGACCGGGTGCGATTGCGCCCTTCGTTCTTCGCCACATACAACTGTCCATCAGCGGCGGCCAGCAGCTCGAGTCCGTTCGCGACATCCGTGGCGCTCGGCAGCCCCGTTGCGCAGCCGACGCTCACCGTCACCGCCTGCGGCGCATCGTGTCCGCGCACGATGACCTGGTTTTCCACCTTGCGACGAATCTGCTCCGCCACCGCGAACGCGCGCTGCGCGGTCGTATCCGGCAGCACCACCGCGAACTCTTCGCCGTCGTAGCGCGCGACCAGATCGGCCGAGCGCCGCGCCACGGACGCGATGCAATCGGCCACCGCGACCAATACCTCGTCGCCGCTCTCATGGCCGTAGGTATCGTTGAAACGCTTGAAGTGATCGATATCGATGAACAGCATCGACAGCGGCTTGTTCTCGCGTCGCGCCCGCTTCCATTCGTCGTCGAGCCGCTTGTCGAGCACGCGGCGATTGTTGAGCCCGGTCAGCGGATCGGTCGCGGCAAGACGCAGCAGCGCGGCCTGCGCGCGCTGTTTGTCGCGCAGCGCGAACGCGAGCAGCCACGACACGAGCACGAACACCGAGCCGAACGAGATGGTCAGCGCAGCGGCCTTCGCCGACCTCCACCGCCGTCAGGATCGACATCGCCAACGCGACGAGCGTGCCGGCGACGCCGGCCACCCACGGGCGGTTGCCAACATAGCGGGTCATCCCGGCTCGAACGGCGCGCAACGTCAGGCGCAGCCGATGACGCAGCGAAAGCCCATGCGGTGCCACGCGCCTCGCCTCCTTCGCGGACTATTGTTTCGGACCGCAGCGCGGTGCGCCGTGCATTTTGGGCTGCGGATCCTCCGCGCTAGAGAGGACCGAACGCGCTCTCTCAGCCCAGTAGCTCCGACGCCGCGCGCAAGCGGCGTTTGCGTTTCCTGTCGAGCCCACCCAACGCGGCTTCGATGTGGTCCGCATCGCCAAGCGACGCGGCATTGTCGCGCAACAGCGTTTCGCTCGCGACGGTATCGTTGAGCATGCCGAAGCGCTTCTGGATTTTTTTCAGGCGCTTGAGCGTGCGCTTATGGCTGGTCTTAAGCACCGGCCCGAAAAACTCGAATAGATAGCGCAGTTTCTTGCCCGCTTTTCTGACATCGTGAAAGGCTGCGTAATTCGAGCGTTTCGCATGGCGCGCGCGTTTGATGCGCTTTTTCAATGAGCGCTCTGACGCCCCTATGCGTCGAGCGGCAAATTTGCGCAGCGCAATAGCCGAATCGTGCGTGGCGTGCAGTTGCGCGGAAGTGGTGGCCAACGCATCGCGCAGCAGGTGTTTGACGTCGGCGTTCAACAACGTCTCGCGGCTGGTCGCCAGTGTGTCGCGGCGCGCCTGCTCGAGCTTCGGCATCAATGCTTGCGCGCCGCTGTCTTGCTGCTTGAGCAACGCGATCAGGATGTCCCAATCGCGCGTTTTACCCGCCGCGGTGGCGAGAAACTTGTAGACCGCGCGTTGCCGGGAATTTTCGCCCTCGTCGAGCAGCGGTGCGAAAGCCCACCATAACGAACGCAAACGCCGCAGTGAAACGCGCAGTTTGTGCAGCGCTTCGGGTGACGCGTCGCCGTGCACCCCTTTGGCGAGCCGGATCGCCTCATCGACGAGCGGCGCTGCATAGGAAGTGAAGGCACGCTGTGCCGGTTCGTCCTCCACCGGCTTGTTGACTGTCTCGCTGTCTTGCTTCATCGACGCTCCCCGGAAACATGACCTTACTTCCAGCGTAGCAAAAATGATGCTCAGGAGGATCGCGGCGCTTGTCAGCCGGCACTTCCCTCACGCGTTGGCGCGTCGCGCCGGCAGCGTCTATCCTCGACCGATAGGATCGCGCGTTGCACGGTTCGGCGAGTGCTCCGGCGACGATGCAGTGTGCAGTGCGGCAAATGCCGCAAACAGACCTTAGGAGGATGTATGCGAATACTCGTTGTCGGTGCGACCGGCCTGCTCGGTTCGCACATCGTGAGTCTGCTCGCCACCGAGCATGACGTGGTCGGCGCGAGCCGCAAAGGCTCCGAACTGCACGTCGACCTGTCGGACAAACGCAGCATCGAAGCGATGTATGCGCGAGCCGGCAGCTTCGACGCGATCATCTGCGCGGCCGGCTCCGCGAAATTCGCGCCGCTCGCGGCGCTTCGCGACGAAGACTTTTCTTTTAGTCTTGCCAACAAACTGATGGGGCAGGTCAATCTGGTGCGCTGCGGCGTGGACCATGTGTCGCAAGGCGGCTCGTTCACACTGACGAGCGGCGTGCTCGCGCAACAGCCGATGGAAGGCAGCGCCGCTGTCAGCATCGTCAATGCGGGTGTCGAAGCGTTCGCGCGCTCGGCCGCGCTCGAGTTGCGGGGCAAGGCCCGCGTCAATGTGGTGAGTCCGGGGTGGGTCGCCGAAACGCTCGAATCGATGGGCCGCGATCCGTCGCAAGGGGTACCGGCGGAAATCGTCGCGCAAGCTTATAAACGCACCCTCGGTGGCAGCGCAAGCGGCGAAGTAGTCAGCGCATCGTAAGCGCAACCGAAGTCCGCTCGCCGCTCGTGCTATTCATCACCTGCTTAGTCCGGTTCGGACATCTTACTATTCCCGTCCGCCAGCCTGCGTAGTGTTTACCGGCGTGAGCGGCGTAGGCTAGGCCGCGCCGCGCCTGCTTTTCCCGCACCCCAATGCCGTCACGTAGTTGTCATCGTTGCGACACACAGCGAAAGCAGCATCGAGAACTCTGCGACCACTTTTTGGGGCTCACGTCATGCCGGAACTTTCGTATCCGCAACCAGGCGCCGCCAGCGGCAAAGGCCGTAGCGCGGGCCTGGTTATTTTCGTTGCCCTGCTCATCGCGGGCGCCGTGTACTGCGGCGTTCATCTGATAGACGATCTGCAGCCCGTACGCGAAAGCTCGGTACTGCCGTATCTGCTGCTCGGTGTCGCGCTGCTGATCGCGCTCGGCTTCGAGTTCGTCAATGGCTTTCACGATACGGCCAACGCGGTCGCCACCGTCATCTATACCCACTCGCTGACGCCGAATATGGCGGTCGTCTGGTCCGGCGCGTGGAATTTTCTGGGCGTGCTGACGTCGAGCGGAGCGGTCGCCTTCGGCGTGCTGCAACTGCTGCCCGTCGAGTTGATTCTGCAGGTTGGCAGCAGCGCCGGCTTCGCGATGGTATTCGCGCTGCTGATCGCCGCGATCATCTGGAATCTGGGCACGTGGTCTTTGGGCCTGCCGTCTTCGAGTTCGCACACGCTGATCGGCTCGATCATCGGCGTAGGTCTGATGAATCAGATGCTGCATGGTGCGAACGGCACCAGTGGCGTGGACTGGAATCAGGCGCTCGGCGTCGGCAAGTCGCTGCTGTTTTCGCCGATCGTGGGCTTTCTGCTTGCGGGCCTGCTGCTGCTGATCCTGAAGGCCGTCGTGCGCGTGCCCGCGCTGTATGCCGAGCCGAAGGGCAAGGAGCCGCCGCCGTTCTGGATTCGCTGCCTGCTGATTCTGACCTGCACGGGCGTGTCGTTCGCGCATGGCTCGAACGACGGCCAGAAAGGCATGGGGCTGATCATGCTGATCCTGATCGGTACCGTGCCCACCGCCTACGCGCTGAACAAGGCGGTCACGCCGGCGCAAACGCAGAACTTCGTCGCGGTCGCGCATCAAACCGTGGCGACGCTGTCGCGCTACACGCAGGGCGCGGTGCCTTCCGCGGATCCGCGCGCCGACGTCGAGGCCTTCGTGCGCACCCGTCGGCTGACGCCCGCCACGCTGCCGGCACTGCAGCAGCTGACCGGGCAGATCGGTCGCCAGGTCGGCGAGTCGGGCTCGATGGCCGCGGTGCCGCAAGGCATCGTCGATAACGTGCGCAACAACATGTATGTCACCTCCGAGGCGATCCGTCTGATGCAGAAGGCCAATCAGCCGCAGTTCTCGCCCGAAGACGCGAAGGTCATCGCCAACTTCAGAACGCAGATCGACCACGCGACCAAGTTCATTCCGCCGTGGGTCAAGGTGGCGGTCGCGATCGCGCTGGGTCTCGGCACGATGGTCGGCTGGAAGCGCATCGTCGTTACGGTGGGCGAGAAGATCGGCAAACAGCATTTGACGTACGGCCAGGGCGCGTCGGCTGAACTCGTCGCGATGGTCACGATCGGTGCCGCCGACGTCTACGGTCTGCCGGTGTCGACGACCCATGTGCTCTCTTCCGGCGTGGCCGGCACGATGGCGGCCAACGGCTCGGGTCTGCAATGGGCCACGGTGCGCAGTCTGATCCTCGCATGGGTGCTGACGTTGCCCGCGTCGATCGCGCTCGCGGGCGGGCTGTTCTGGGTGTTCCGTTCGGTGTTCTGAGTTCGCCGATCTGGCGTGGCGAAGCACGAAGAAAAGCGCGGTACGCTGATATACGTACCGCGCTTTTTCGTTGGCCAGCTATTTCATACGATCCGCTTTTAATACACCTCGGGCACGATCATCGACTGAGGCACCGGCTGACGGCTATAGTCTTCGTGATAGACACGCGACGGCAAGTCGATCTGCGGATGCTCGATCTCGTGATACGGCACCTGGCTCAGCAGATGCTGAATGCAGTTCAGGCGCGCGCGTTTCTTGTCGACGGCCTGCACGACCCACCACGGCGCCTCGGGGATATGCGAGCGCTGCAGCATCACCTCCTTCGCCAGCGTATAGGCTTCCCAGCGGCGCCGGCTTTCCAGATCCATCGGACTCAGCTTCCACTGCTTGAGCGGATCGCGAATGCGGTTCTCGAAGCGGATTTCCTGCTCTTCGTCGGTGATCGAAAACCAGTACTTGAGGATCTGCACGCCGCTGCGCGCGAGCATCTTTTCGAACTCCGGCACCGAGCGGAAAAACTCGTCGTATTCCTCGTCGGTGCAGAAGTTCATCACGCGCTCGACGCCCGCGCGGTTGTACCAGCTGCGATCGAATAGCACCATCTCGCCGCCCGCCGGCAGATGCGATACATAGCGCTGGAAATACCATTGCGTGCGCTCGCGATTGTTCGGCGCGGGCAATGCGGCCACGCGGCACACGCGCGGATTGAGGCGCTGTGTGATGCGCTTGATCGCGCCGCCCTTGCCGGCCGCGTCGCGCCCCTCGAAGATCACGACGAGCCGGTGCCCGGTCGCGACGATCCAGTCCTGCAGCTTGACCAGTTCTCCCTGCAGCCGGAACAGTTCGCGGAAGTACTGCTTGCGCGCCTCGCGATGCTCGGGCGTAAAGCCGGCCGGGCCGTCGATGATGCGGTCGTCGACCTCCATTTCGAGTTCTTCGTCGTAGGCGTCGATGAGGTCTTCCTCGAAACGGCGTTGCCGCTCCGCCATCAGTTCGATATCGGGTCTCGGGTCCGGCTCTTTCATTGCGGCTCTCCTCGCAACAGGAATGGGATGGCGCGCGGCGGCTAGCGCGACGCGGTCGCGTTCGATTATCGAAGCGCGAGGTGTCAGCCGTGTTACCGCGTGGGCGGCCGCTGCACATGCGTGGTAACCCGATGATAGCGAGTTTTGCCCCGACTTCCGCCGCTAGGGCCGCGGCCGCGCGAAGCTCAGTTCGTGGCCGTCCGGATCGGTGATATGAAAATAGCGCTCGCCCCACGGCGCATCCGACGGCGCGAACGTCGGCTGCAAGCCTGCCGCCACCGCCTTGGCATGGAACGCGTCGACGTCCGACACGTAGATGATCACGCGCCCCCACCAGTTGACCGGCGCGCGCGCATCGGCGATCAGGTTCAAATACGAACTGCCGAACGCGAACGACGTGAAGCCCTCGCGCGGACCGCCGAACTTGAGCGGGAAGCCGAGCGCTTCGTAGAACGCAACGGCGCGCTGCATGTCGCTGGTGGCGAGCGTGATCGCGCTGAGCGACTCGATGCGTGGACCCGGCTGCGGGGATTGCGGCGCTGAAGCGTTAGATGCGGACATGAACAGGGTCTCCGTGGCGCGAGCGAGCGGCGAGCGACGGCCCGCCCGGGAAAGTGTCTCACGGGCAGTGGCCACCGGTCTGGCGGCGCGGCCGGGACGCCGCCGACGCCCCCGGGATGCACTTGAAAACTCGCCCACCGTCCCGCATCTCGGAGCCCGTCTATCCGGAGCATCGTTATGGGAAGCCGCCCACGCTTCATCGATGACCTGTCGAGCGCCGCACCCGACGCCCCCGGGCCCCAATCCACCGACCTTTTGACCCACGACGACGACGCGCTGCTCGACGCCTACTCCCGCACCGTGATCGGTGCACTGGAGCGCGTGCAGCAGGCGGTCGCGTTTATCGCCGTCGAACACCGGCTGCCCGGCGAAGCGTCCGCGCATGGGCGCGGCGCGCGCGGCGGCACCGGCTCGGGCTTCCTGTTCACGCCCGACGGCTACCTGCTGACCAATAGCCACGTCGTGCATGGCGCGACGCATATCCAGGTGACGCTGGCCGACGGCGCGAAGTTCGACGCCGATCTGGTCGGCGACGATCCCGGCAGCGATCTCGCGGTGCTGCGCATCGGTTCGCCGGAACCGCTGCCGCATGTCGAACTCGGCGAATCATCGAAGCTGCGCGTCGGGCAGATCGCCATTGCGGTCGGCAACCCGCTCGGGCTGCAACAGACCGTCACGACCGGCGTCGTTTCGGCGCTCGGCCGGTCGCTGCGCTCGAACTCCGGCCGCATGATCTACGACGTGATCCAGACCGACGCGGCATTGAATCCGGGCAACTCGGGCGGACCGCTGATCAATTCGGCGGGTCAGGTGATCGGCGTGAATACCGCGATCATTCCTGGCGCACAGGCCATCTGTTTTGCGACCGCGATCGATACCGCGAAGTGGGTCATCATGCAGATCTTCGCGCACGGTCGCGTGCGACGCGCGTATATCGGCGTGGCCGGCACGACGACGCCGCTGTCGCGGCGCGTGCAGCGCTACTTCGGGCTCGGCACGCAAAGCGGCGTGCGCGTGATGGAGATCGTCAAAGGCAGTCCGGCCGCGCTCGGCGGCTTGCGCACCGACGACACGATCGTCGCGATCGACGCGCAGCCGGTGCAGGATGTGGATGCACTGCAACGCACGCTCGATGCTTCGCGTATCGACAAGCCGGTCAACGTGACGGTGTTGCGCGGCGCGCAGCGGGTGGAGTTGACGGTGACGCCGGTGGAGCAGGCAGGGTGATGGGGCACTTTGCGTTGGGCAGCCTTGCCTGGATGCCCAGCGTGAAACCCTACCGAACCACCCGCGCCACCCCTCGCCCGCGCGGATCGGCCGCCGCCTCCGGCTCGTCCCCATCGATCCTGATCACCTGAACATCGCCGGTGAATTGCTGCCCTTCCAGCTTGTAGCCCTTCGCCTCGAGCTGCTGTGCGAGTTCGCCCTCGATCGGCTTGTACGGCTCCGAATAGATCGTATTCGGCGGCAATAGCTGGTGATGGAAACGCATCGCGGCGAGCGCATCCGGCAACGACATGTCGAAGTCGTAGATGTCGGTGATCACCTGGAAGATCGTCGTGAAGATGCGCGATCCGCCCGGCGTGCCGATCACGAGCGCGACCTTGCCGTCCTTCGTCAGAATCGTCGGCGCCATCGACGACAACGGGCGCTTCTTCGGCTCGATCGCATTCACGTCGCTGCCGACCACATCGAACATGTTCGCGGCGCCCGGCTTCGCGGAGAAGTCGTCCATCTCGTCGTTCAGCGCGATGCCTGCCCGATCCACCACGACGCCCGAGCCGAACGCGCCGTTCAGCGTGTACGTGTTCGACACCGCGTTGCCCCATTTGTCGACCACCGAAAAATGCGTGGTCTCCGCCTTCTCCGGCATCGAGGTCCCGAGTCCCGGCTGAATGCTCTTCGTGTCCGACGGCGTATTCGGATCGACCTCGGCCGCGCGCTTGGCCAGATACGGGTCGTCGATCAGTTGCGCGACCGGCACCTTGTAGAAATCCGGGTCGCCGAGATACTGCGCGCGGTCCGCGAATACGCGCTTCTCGAGCTCCGCGATCAGATGCACGTATTGCACGGAATTGAGCGGCACGTTCTTGAACTCGGGCGCGATATCGGCCTTCATCTTCAGCAGTTGCACGAGCCCGACGCCGCCCGAACTCGGCGGCGGCGCGGTGATCACGCGGTAACCGTTCCAGTTCGCCTGCACCGGCTCGCGCCAAACGGCCTTGTACTGCGCGAGATCGGCCTTCGTAATCAGGCCGTGGCCGCGCATTGAAGCGGCGATCAGATCCGCAGTCTTGCCCGTGTAGAAATCTTTCGGGCCCTGATCGGAGATACGCTGCAGGACCGCGGCAAGGTCAGGCTGCCTGAAGGTAACGCCCTGCTTCAGATTGCCGAAGTAAGTGTCGAAATTGGTCTTGCCCGCGAAGTTCTTCGCCGCATCGTCGCGCAGCTTCTGCAGTTGCGGGGCGACCATGAAGCCGTCGCGCGCATAGTGAATAGCCGGCGCGAGCACCTGCTGCCATTTCAGCTTGCCGAAACGGCGCTGCGCTTGCCACATGCCGTCGACGGTGCCTGGCACGCCCACCGCGCGATAGCCGACGAGGCTCATGCCTTTGATGATCTCGCCCTTGTCGTCGAGATACATGTTCTTCGTCGCGGCGAGCGGCGCGCGCTCGCGATAGTCGAGGAAATACGGCTTGTTGTCGACGTACAGCGTCATGAACCCGCCCCCGCCGATGTTGCCCGCATCCGGGAACGTGACCGCAAGGGTGAAGGCGATCGCGGCGGCCGCGTCGACCGCATTGCCGCCTTCGTTGAAGATCTGCTCGGCGGCATCGGCGCTGTATGAGTCCGGCACCGCAATCGCCGAACCGGCAAGCACGGCCGGTTGCGTCTTCGCGGGCGCTTTCGCGACAGCAGGCGCCGCCTCGAGAAACCCGGTTGAAACGCAGAGGATTGCGATCAGGGCCAGACCGCTGATCGAAGCACTGGTTGAAGCTTTGACGTTGCGAAACAAGTTCATGACCTCCTCATCGACGACGACATCCGCATGATGGCTTACGCGCGCCCGCGACGGCCGCGCGAGATCTCATCGCCCGCGTCTCGCGGCAGCCGCCGCGTAATCGGAATCGACAGGCACGAGAACAGACCGACGACGAGAAACGCCGGCCAGAAATCGGAGAACACGATGTTCGGATGCCCTTGCACACGATGCGAAATCTGCAGCACGATGCCCGAGATCGTCACGCCCAGGCCGAGCGACATCTGCTGGATGACGCTCGCGACACTCGTCGCGCGGCCGACGTCGCTGCCTGGAATATCGGCATAGGCCAGCGTATTGAGCGACGTGAATTGCAGAGAAGGAAAGAAGCCGCCCACCAGCACGATGCACCAGATCACCCAATGCGGCGTGCCGGGAAAGAACAACCCGTACACGGCGATCGCGAGACCCGCGCACGCGGCGTTGACCATCAGCACGGTACGAAAGCCGAAGCGTTCGAGAATGCGCGACGCCACCGTCTTCATGAAAATCGAACCGAACGCGGACGCGCACGTGATCGCGCCGGCTCTGAACGCGGTCATGCCGAGCCCTTCCTGCAACGCGAGCGGCAACAGGAACGGCACGGCGCCAAGACCGATCCGAAACAGCGAACCGCCGATCACGCTCGCATGAAAACTTGGAATGCGCAGCAAACGCAGATCGAGCACCGGCAGCGCGACGCGGCTCGCGTACAGCACATAAAGCAGCAGCAACACGATGCCGGTCACGCACATGCCGACCGATTGTCCCGTCGACACCAGTTCGCCGCCGACCAGCGAGAGCCCGAGCATGAACAGCGAAGCCCCGCTCGCCGACAGCACGAAACCGAGCCAGTCGAGCCGGCCCGGATGCGGCTCGCGCGTATTGGCGATGTACTTGTTGGTGAGCCAGATGCCGAGCAGGCCGATCGGCACGTTGATCACGAAGATCAGACGCCAGTGCAGATAGGTCGTGATAAAGCCGCCGAGCGGCGGCCCGACCACCGGACCGAGCAACGCCGGCACCGTCAGATAGTTCATCGCGCGAATGAACTCCGACTTCGGCAGCGACCGGAAGATGATGATGCGGCCCACCGGCACCATCAGCGCGCCGCCGATGCCCTGCACGAAGCGCGCGAGCACGAAGGTTTCGAGCGAAGTGGAGGCCGCGCACAGCAGCGAGCCCGCCATGAAGATGCCGATCGCGGTGCGGAACACGGTGCGCGAACCGAAGCGGTCGGCGACCCAGCCGCAGATCGGGATAAAGACGCCAAGGCCGATCACATACGCGGTGACCGCAAGCTTCAGCGTGATCGGATCATGACCGAGGTCGCGTGCCAGAACCGGCAGCGACGTCACGATGACCGTGCCGTCCACGTTTTCCATGAACATCGCGCACGCGACGATCAGCGGAACGATGAAAGCGCCTAAAGCGAGCAGCATTGTCATGGCGACGGGCGGCCAGCCATCAATGGAAAGCGTCGATTATGGCATCGCGGCGACAACAAATGTTGTCGCGCGAGGGGATTTTGCCGGGTGCCATCGCGCGCTGCCGTGCATCTTAGCGCGCGGCACGGACGCCTCAGCGCGATGCGCTGACGAGCGGCTGCAACTGCGGCAGGATCTCGTTGGCGGCGCGCGCGACGTCGTTCGGAAAGTCGATCTCGATCCACGGCGCGCCGGTCACCTCGGCCGTGTCGAACACCTGGCTGCGCTCGAGCAGCAGGTCGCGCACCGCCTCTTCGTGCGGCATGTTCGCGCGGCCGCTGTCGATATAGCCCGCGACGATCTGCGTGAAGCGTCGCGCGGTTTCCTCGCGGAAGCGGAAGAAGCCGACCGACTCGCCGATCATGTCGTACTCCAGATTGACCGCGAGCTGCTTGCGCAACTCGACCGGCACGCCGTCCTTCAGGCACAGCTTGACGGGCTCGTCGCCCGCTTCGAAATCGCGGTCGATCAGCAGACGGTTGACCGACTCGCCCGCCACCAGCGCGCTCAGGATGCGCTCGTCGTACAGCACGTCGGCGTCCATCAGCAGCACGTCGCCGCCGCGCGTCAACGCGTCGGCAACGGTATGCACGGTCAGCACGCTGCCCAGATCGAAGCGCGGATTGAGCACGGTCTCGACCTTGTGCGGCCAGTCGATGCGCGCGAGTTCCGCCTGCACGGATTCCGGCTGGAAACCGAGCGCCAGCACGACGTCGGTCACGCCGGCGGTTTCGAGCATCTGCAGATGCCGTTCGAGCAGGCTCATGCCGTCGAACTGCAACAGGCATTTCGGAAACTGGGCTTGCGGCGGCTGCTGGAGACGCAGGCCGAGGCCCGCTGCGAGAATGATTGCGCGCATGCGCGGTCCTTTGAAAAAAGTACGGAGGTCAATCGGCAACCGGCACGCGCCGTGGAGCGCGCCGCCGTTGCCAGCTTCGTTCGCTGAAGTGCAATACCAGCAGGCCCGGCAGGCCCAGCAGGAGTTCACGCGCACGCTTGGCGAGCGACAACGCCAGCGCCGCGTCGGGCGGCAAACCCACCAGCGGCGCGAGCAGCAGATAGCCGCCCTCCTGCACGCCGAGCGAGCCCGGAATCATGAAGGCCGCGCCGCGAATCGCCTGGCCGACGCTTTCCAGCAGCAGCGCGTCGATCCAGCCGACCGGATGACCGAGAAAACGCAGCGCGAGCCATACCTCGGCCGTGCCGACGACCCATCCCACGAGGCTCAGCGCAAAGCTCGCCGCCACGCGGCCGCGCTCGCGGTACAGCGACTGCACGGCGGCATCGACGGCTTCCGCGCGCGTCATCAGCGACGACCAGTCGCGCTTGCCGAACACCTTCGACACCACGCCCAGCAGCCGGCCGAACAGACCGCGCCGCTGCGCGAAGTAGAACGCGGCGATCAGCGCGCCGAGCACGCCGGTCGCAATCAGCGTTGCGGTGCGCAGGTCGTGCAGCGTGCCGTGCGCGGCGTACGCGCCGAACATCGCGAGGCCAGCGAGCGCGAACACGATTTGCGCGAGCGCCTGCCAGGTCGTGCTGACGGTGATCGCGGCGGCCGCGTCGCGCAGCAGCATGCCGCGCTGCGACAGTTGACGCACCATCACCACCGGGCCGCCGATCTGCCCAGCGGGCAGCAGGCTATTCACCGACTCGCCGATCCAGCGCGCGGACAACGCATCGCGCAGCGAGGGTTCGGCTCGTGCAGCGCTCGTCGGGCGGCTGGTTGCACCGCTTGCCGGAGCTTCATGCGCACCGTCACGCGAGGGGTGGTCGCGCCTGAACAGCACGGCGATCGCAGCCGCATCGAGCACGAGCGGCACCACGTGGAACGCGGCGACGGCCGCGAGCCCCCAGCCGGCTGCGAGCAAGGTCGACGCCACCGAGCCGAAGCCCTGCCAGGCGAGCAGGCCGACGAACAGCGCCGAGCCGATCGACAGCAGAAGCAGGGCCGCCCGACTCACGCGGCGTCCTTGCCGCGCGAGGCCATCTGACGGAACACCTGGCGGAAACCGAAGTACGCGATCGCGTCCTTCATGTTGGAAACGAAGCGGCGCCACGGCCGCATGTTGGGATCGGTGACGTATTCGAACGTCAGCGACACACGCATCTCGTTCGGCCCGGCCGGCGTGATGCGATGACGCAGCTTGTCGCCATCGAAAAACACGAGGCCGCCCGGCGGAATCTGCACCGAGCCCGGCTGGTCCGGCACCTCCGGATTGCGCGTATGCAGTTCGTAGTCGAGCCGGCACGACGATTCGTCGATCACGCCGAGCAGCAGCGTGTAGCGGCGTCCGTCGTAATACGAAGTATCGTAGTGCCAGCCGATATGGTCGCCGGGGCGCGTGTAGTAGTAGAGCGCGTAGGCGTGCGGATCGTCGGCGGGCGACACCTGCAACTGGTCGCCGCTCAGCTGCTCGAGCCAGCCGATCAACTCCTTCGAGCGATACAGCTCGGCGATGAACGGCGCGAGACGGTCGATCGTATGGCGGCTGACACTGCCGCCCTGCTTGTGACCCGGCAGATAGTTGCGGTTCACTTCGTCGAGCAGCGAGCGCGCGCTGTGTACCAGCTGCGCGGTCACTTCCGGCGCGAGGAAATCGTCCAGATACAGAAACGCGTCCTGCGCGGCGAAGTCTTTACGCAGACGCGCGTTGTCGAACGTGCGGGTCCGGCTCGCGACCGCGCGGTCCGCATCGGGCGCGGGCGTGAGCGCCGCCACGGGCGTGCCTGACGACACGGGCGCGATCACCTCGCCTTCGGCGTGCAGATTCATTTGCTGGCCCACTGTTGACGGGATTCAGACGCGCTGGCGGCCTTGGCCGTCGGGCGAGCGCTACGGCGCGCGACGCGCCAGTAGTCGATCACCACCCATACGGCGAACAGCGGCGCGCCGATCGACGCGACCACCACGAACGGCGCGATGACATTCGTCAGCGTGACGATGGGCAGCAGGTACAGCACGTCCTCGGTTTCGAAGCCCCCCATCGACGCCTGCTTCGTGCCGGCCTTGCCGACCATTTCCTCGATCCGCATGCGCAAAAAGAAGATCAGGGCGACCGCGACACCAGCCACCGCGCCGAGCACGCCGGGCGCGAGCTTCAAAGCGTCGATCTGCGCGCCGCCGACACCGATACCCATGCCGACGAACAGCATCACGGTCACGAGCGCATCACAGGCGAGGTCGTAAAAATGACCGATGCGGCTCGACTTGCCGCCCACTCGCGCGAGTTCGCCGTCCGTGTGATCGACGAAATTCGACAGGACGATCAGCAGTGCGCCCGCATTGGCCCACGCGAATCCCCCGTGCGCAAGGCACAGCGCGCCTGCGACGCCGATCAGCAGGCGCAGCGTGGTCAAATGGTTCGGGGTGACCCACGTGTCGACTAGCGGTGTCACGAGCCGGCGGGCGAGCCGGGCGTCCCACGTACGTGGCGGCGGAACGTTGATTGGAGGTCGGGGTTGCGAAGTCATAAGGCGGAAATATATACGGGATTCTGAAAGCTTGCTGTTATGTCATACGTTTCTCTGTGATTTGCAGATGTCGTTCGTGTGTCCCTCACAAAGCGGAATTCACCGAATCGCTGTAAAGTGCGAATCCAGTTGTGCCAGTCACGCGGAATCTGGTCAATGTGCAGCACCGCTCGTGCCCTCCGGGGGATGGCGCAGTGGTTGCTAATCCACGACATCGACTGTTGACGCCGCCTACGCTCATGAACCGTCTCCTTGTCCCTCTACTGTTTGCCGCCGCCGCCGCGCTGCCCCTTTCCTCGTTCGCCGTGGAGCTCGACGCGCCGCTGACATGCAATGAGAGCGGCCACCAGTTCATTGCCGATCTGATGGCGCAGCAGCTGATCAAACCGAAGCCAAGTCACGTCGAAAGCAACTCGATCAACGCGTTCTCGCCGATGCCCGATGCGCATCTGACCGCGTTCGGTTTCCGCGTATTCGCGGTGGTGGGCTTCGAAAAGGACGACCCGATGTTCCGGGTCGGCGACGGCGAACCGGTCGCCCAGTCCGCGTATGGCGCGGTCGTGTTCGGCAGCGACGACAAGGTTAAAAGCGCGCTTGAAAACGCCGGCAGCACGGCGATCGTGCATCACGTCGCGCCGCTCATCACCGCGATTTTCTGCAAGCGCAGCTAGGCTTTGGCGAGACGTCGTATTCGACCGTTTCGGCACGATCGTCGATATCTTCGACCACGAGCCGGTTCGAGTGGCCAGCCATGATGGCCGGCAGTGTCAGCGACCAGCGGATCCGATCACGACGCCACCGCGCCTACAACCGCCACTTACCCCGGCCGACGAAACTCGTTTGCCACCCACGCCGCGGCGCTCGCCTTGCTGAGCTTGAACGTCGGCGCAACCTGCACTTGCGCGATCTGCTCGCCGAAAATATCGAGCGCGCTCAACAGTGCGTACGGCTCGTCTTCGTCGGGGACGATGTCGAGCGTGATGTCGAGTTCGCCGTTGCCGTCCGCGCTCGGCACGCGCACTGTCTTGTGGAGTTGCGCGCGCATCTGCTGCTCGTGACGACGCAGCACTTCCGCCGCGGTTTTCACGAGCGTGTTGAACGCCGATACGTCGAGCGGCTTCGGATCCTTCTTGTTGCGGCCCATCGTCCACGGTCCGACGAGCGCAGGCTCCGCCTCGCCGTCCTTGATCATTTCGACGGCCCAGCCTTCGTCGTCTTCGTTCTTGATGACGCGCGCGGTCCAGCCGTTGTCGCGCCACAGACGTTCTTCATGCACGCTGTCGTCCGGTCCGAGGAACTCGGCATTCGTGTCGGTCGAGGGAAAGGGCGTGTCGGTCATCACAGGTTCACTCACTTCGCGGGGCGCACAAACAGATTTCGAACCCGCGATTCTACCTGCCCAGCCCCTTGGCCCTGCTCGCTCTGACGAACGGACAAGGCGCGTTCGGAACGGCGCCGCCGCTCAACGCGCAAAAAGTTATATTCACCTACGCGACGGTGTATAAATCCGCTTTAAATGTCAGATAAAAAAACGCGGCTCGAAAGCCGCGTGTAAAAATGAAAAAGACACCCTTTGGTCGAAGGGGTCTATCAAAATTATAAGTGGCATCCACCCTCGATTTAAGGCTTTCTTCGAAAGACTGCATTGCGCAAAACCGTGGGAATCAGCGCAAACGGCCTCGTCCGCTTTCCCCTTGTGCTCGCCGCGAGGCCTTGAGCCGTTACCGCTCGACAATAGTCTCAGACTTGACAGCGCGTCCCGCCATTTATCGTTAAGAATATTTTCCTTTTTCGGACCGGCACTCACGCGATTAATTCACATAATCCCCGATTCGGAAATAAACCGTTGTAAGGCGCTCAATTAAATATCCGCATAGCGGCAAGCATCGCTTCTGACGGCGCTTCTCACCACGCTCTTCGTGCAGGCATTGCGCCGTGCGGCCATCCCCGCGTGGCGCGGTCGAACCCACGCGACACGATCACGTTCGGGTATTTTCATGGGCCTTACGGTTTGCCGTCAGACCAATAAACGCATGGCCGCGCTAGTGACGACGTCGACACATGCTCGGTATACTGCCCCGGCCGCCGTGCGACGCCGCGAAACCGCGCCGCCTGCACCGCAACTTCGTCGCGAAGCATCGCGCTGTACGTCAGCGCATCGCGCTTCGCCCGCGCCTCACCTTCCCATGCATGACCGGGAATGCCGACGATCGGATCATGAAAAGACTTCTCCTGCTTGCCCCAACTGTCGCCCTCACCGCCACCCTCGCCGCTTGCGGTTCATCGGGCGGCCCCGCGCGCGATGCGTCCGCGCCGCTCGTGTACGTGTCGTCGTCACGCACGCCTGCGTCCATCGCCGCCTGCCTCGAAGAACGTCTGCCACGCGTGCGCACCTCGCACGCCGGCGCGGCGACCGAACTTGCGGTCGGTGCCGATTCGCACAACTCGTACTTCGTCACGCTGACCCCGCTCAACGGCAACACGGTCATCAAGGTCGTGCATCCGGCCAATGCGCCCGACGATCCGCCCGAAGAGGAAATGCGCTTCGATATCGCGCGCTGCGCGACCTGAGCGGCGCGGCGCGCTTGAACGCCGTGCGCGTCATGCACGGAAGGCCGATGCGCGAATTTTTATCTCGCGCATCGGCTATTTTTTTACGCGCCCATCTGCGAACATAGCCGCCCTTTGTTTTTCGCGCGGCACCTGTGCCGCGAGTTTCGATGGCATCCAGCAAAGCGCATCATGCAACCGGTTTCGCAGCCGGCATCATCGCGGCGGCGATCGTCGCGCGCAGCGGCGGCGGTCCGTTTCATGCTGGCGTGCTGCTGAGCTTCATCGCCGGCGTGGCCGGCAGCACCGCGCCGGACTGGCTCGAAGTCGCATGGTGGTCGCGCGCGCGGCGGCTGTGGATCACGCATCGAACGTTGACGCATTGGGGCATCGGCTGGCTCGCGCTGCTCGCGGTGTCGTACCACACGCTCGGACATTCGAGCTTCGCGGCGCCCGCGTTCGGCTTCGCGTGCGGCGGCCTGATGCATCTGCTCGCCGACTGGCCGAATCCGCTCGGCGTGCCGTGGATCGCCGGGCGACATTCGTTGAATCT
The DNA here is from genome assembly GCF_014201025.1 of Paraburkholderia sp. MM5384-R2. Classification (NCBI taxonomy): domain Bacteria; kingdom Pseudomonadati; phylum Pseudomonadota; class Betaproteobacteria; order Burkholderiales; family Burkholderiaceae; genus Paraburkholderia; species Paraburkholderia sp. MM5384-R2. The sequence goes on along the minus strand of NZ_JACHDI010000004.1, from coordinate 299,079 downwards.
ATGGAATAGCGGGCACTGCGATCTGATCGTCGTCGCGGCGTCCTGGGCGGCCGCGTGGTTTATCGGCGAGCATGTGTGGCTGCATGGCATACATGCGTTGCCGTGGTTGCGCCATTGGCCGATCGGCTAGGCGCAGCGATACAATCGGCCCGGCGCGCAGGCGCGGCGGCTAGCCGTGCATCATTGCTGTCCATTGTCGGTTCGCTCTCCTTCGCGGACCTTGCCTTGCGATACGCTGCTGCCCGGCGGCACGCTATGCGTGAGCCACACGTTGCCGCCGATCACCGACCCGCGCCCGATCGTCACGCGTCCGAGAATTGTCGCGCCCGCGTAGATCACGACATCGTCCTCGACGATCGGATGCCGGGCGTTGCCCTTGATCAGCGTGCCGTCCTCATCGGCCGCGAAGCTCTTCGCGCCGAGCGTGACCGCCTGGTACACGCGCACGCGCTCGCCGATGATCGCTGTCTCGCCGATCACCACGCCGGTGCCGTGATCGATGAAGAAGCTTGGCCCGATCGTCGCGCCCGGGTGAATGTCGATGCCGGTCGCCGAGTGCGCGATCTCGTTGATGAAGCGCGCCAGCAGCGGCACGCCGAGCCGATGCAGCGCATGCGCGAGCCGATGATGCGTCATCGCCCACACGCCCGGATAGCACAGCAGGATTTCGGTGATGTGCTGCGCGGCGGGGTCGCCGGTGTACGCAGCCTGGATGTCGCTGACGAGCAGCGCGCGTATGCCCGCCAACTGCGTCGCGAACTCGCGCGCCACCGCGAACGCGCGCTCCCGCAACTCGGCGTCCGGCGTCTCGCCGAACTCGGGCAGGAAGCGCAGCGCGCGGCGAATCTGTTCGGCGAGCAGCCGCAATGTGCTTTCGAGCGTGTGGCCAACGTAGTAGTCCACCGTTTCGTCGGTTAGATCGGGCGCGCCATAATGCGTCGGAAACATCGCGGCGCGCAGACCGGCCACGATATTGACCACCGCTTCGCGCGACGGCAATTCGCGAATGCCGAGCGGATGCCGCGTGCGATGCAATTGCTCGCGCGAGGCGCGCAGGTCGGCGACGATCTGTTCAAGGCCCCAGTTATGGGAAGGCTCGTTGGGCATAAGGGACGGCGCCGTGCGGCGTGCACGGTTCGAAGTGGTTATCGAGCAGAGATTACCGCGTTTTAACGGTGCCCGCCCGGCAGCGCGCAGATCGGCTCGGATGCGTCGACGTGCGCTGGCACGCACGCATCGTTCCCTGACTTCAGATAGTCAGACTGCTCGCGTCGATCCAGCGCACTGCCCAATCGCGCGCGTGCGCGATAGCAGCGGCTTCGTCGGAGAAGCGCAGTTCCGTGGGAAAGAAACGGTTAGCGACCAGTTCGCCGTCGCTCGAGCGCGAGATCACCACGTACGGTTGCCAGGAGCCGTCGCCCGAGCGCGCCGGTTCGCAATTCAAAAGATAGCCGCGATGTGTGAATGCAGCATCGAAGTGCATGAGTCACCCGCCCCTGAAGCCCCGTAACATTTTCTCAGTCGCGCGGCCATTTGTTTGTTAGTTTTTCCCACCGTGCTGGAACAGCCGGAGCATGCCGCCAATTTATCCGCGCGTCGGTCGCAGGAGTAAGATCATACTCTGTAGAAAATACGCGTCCATTAAAAAAAACGAAATGAATCGCGGACGTCATCGCCATCCAATCGCGAGGCAACGCCACTCGCATCGAAGGATGGCGGACAACGCATCGCGACTCCCGCGCACCGCGGCGCCGTGTCAGTCGGAACGGCTTTTGCTCTTCCTTCGAATGTCCGCTTCAGGAGAATGCACGATGAACAGCGCGATCAGCAAGCCCGAAAACGCCGGTACGAAACCGGACCCGAAGGACCCACGAAGCACGGACCTGCACAACGACCGCACGCACGACAGCACGGTCGACACCGACGGCAAGAACCGCGAAGCGGCCCGTCTGGCGGGCCACGGCGCGATCTCGCCCGACGCGGTCACGACCAGCAATGCGACGCTCGACAACAGCGTGCCCGAGTCGCTCGATGGCATGGCCGGCTTCGACAGCAGGGTCGGCGGCAACCACCTGCTGCTCGCGCTCGAGCCGGGCTACTCGGTGATCGACAAGGGCATGGCCGAGCCGCTCGCCGTCTACTCGGCCGACCATCAGTACGACGACCCGCGTCCGGTCGGACAGCGCCGCGATCGTGGCCGCATTCACTATGCGCTCAATCATTTGCGGCCTGCGCGCGTAATCGAATTACACCGGGTGAAATAGGCGCGCGCGTATCATCCCTTTATACGCGCGCGTTTGAATTACCGGGTTTATTCCGATTTATCAGGCAATCACGCAGCACGCACTGTTTTATTCTGGTGCGTGCTTTGCTTGGTTTAACGTGGGTTCGTTTAGCGGAGTTGCGGATGAAGAGAATCGTCGTCATCGGTGCCACGGGCACGCTGGGCCAGGCGATCCGCGCGGAGCTGAAGGCGCGTCACGAAGTGATCGAGGTGGGCGCGACGCGCGGGCAATATCACGTCGATAGCACGGACCCGGCGAGCGTCGAGCGGCTGTTTCGCGACATCGGCAAGGTGGACGGCGTCGTCACCGCGACCGGCAAGGTGCATTTCGGTCCGCTGGAGCAGATGAGCATCGAGCAGTTCTGGGTCGGGCTGCGCGACAAGCTGATGGGCCAGATCAACGTCGTATTCGCGGCGCTGCCGTATGTGAACGACGGCGGATCGTTCACGCTGACAAGCGGCATTCTGGGCGACGAGCCGATCCCGCAGGGAGCGAGCGCGACGACCGTCAATCTCGCGCTCGAGGGCTTCGTGCGCGGCGCCGCGATCGAACTGCCGCGCGGGCTGCGCATCAACGTGGTGAGTCCGACCGTGCTGACGGAGTCGATGGAGGCTTACGCGCCGTTCTTTCGCGGCTTCGAGCCCGTCAGCGCGCAACGCGCGGCGCTTGCTTATCTGCGCAGTGTGGAAGGAGCGCAGACGGGGCGCGTGTATCGCGTGGGGTATTGAACCTCAGTGAATCTCCGGCTCGCCCGAGCTATCGGGACTCACGCCGCCGCGCTGCAGGAAGTCGAAATCGCAGCCTTGATCCGCCTGCAACACGTGCGCCTGATGCAGGGCGCCATAGCCGCGCTCGAAGCGCGCAGCGGGTTTGACCCACGCGGCCTTGCGGCGCGCGAGCTCTTCGTCCGATACCAGCAGATTCAGCCTGCGGCGCGGCACGTCCAGCTCGATCAGATCGCCGCTTCGCACCAACGCCAGCGGTCCGCCGACGAATGCCTCGGGCGCCGCGTGCAGCACGCACGCGCCATAGCTCGTGCCGCTCATCCGCGCGTCAGAGATGCGCACCATGTCGCGCACGCCTTTTTGCAGCAGCTTGCGCGGAATCGGCAGTTGACCCCATTCGGGCATGCCCGCGCCGACCGGCCCCGCGTGCTGCAGCACGAGCACGCAGCTTTCGTCGATGTCGAGCGCGTCGTCGTCGATGCGCGCGGCCATGTCGTCGTAGTCGCTGAACACGACCGCACGGCCCGTATGCACGAGCAGATGCGGCTCGGCCGCGCCCGGCTTGATCACGGCGCCGTCGGGCGCGAGATTGCCGCGCAGCACCGCGAGGCTGCTGTCGCGCAGTAGCGGATTCGTGCGGCGGCGGATCACGTCGTCGTTGAAAATGCGCGCGCCGGCAAGGTTCTCGCCGAGCGTGCGGCCGTTCACGGTTTTCTGCGAGCCGTCGATCAGTTCGCCCAGTTCCGCGAGCAGCCCGCGCAAACCGCCCGCGTAGAAAAAGTCCTCCATCAGATAGGCGCCGGTCGGTCTGATGTTCGCGAGCACGGGCGTGCGGCGCGCGATCTCGTCGAAGCGGTCGAGCGTCAACTCGATGCCCGCGCGCCGCGCAAGCGCGATCATATGCACAACCGAATTGGTCGACCCGGACAGCGCGACACAAGTCGTCACCGCGTTATCGACCGATGCCGCCGTGATCAGGTCCGACGGCTTCAGATCCTCCCACACCATCTCGACGATACGCATGCCGGTTTGCGCGGCCAACTGGGCATGCCGCGAATCGGGCGCGGGAATCGACGCGAAGCCGGGCAGCGTGAAGCCCAGCGCTTCGGCCGCGCTCGTCATCGTCGATGCGGTGCCCATCGTCATGCAGTGACCGGGCGAACGCGCGATGCCACCCTCGACGCCCTGCCAGTCGTCCGGCGTCAGCGTGCCCGCGCGCAGTTCGGCCCAGTAGCGCCACGAGTCGGAACCCGAGCCGAGCGTCACGCCGTTCCAGTTGCCGCGCAGCATCGGGCCGGCAGGCAGAAAGATGGCGGGCAGATCCATCGAGATCGCGCCCATCAACAAAGCGGGCGTGGTCTTGTCGCAGCCGCCCATCAACACGACGCCGTCGGCGGGATACGAGCGCAGCATCTCCTCGGCTTCCATCGCGAGGAAATTGCGGTACAGCATCGTGGTGGGCTTCTGGAACGGCTCGGACAGCGTCTGCACAGGCAGCTCGATCGGAAAGCCGCCGGCCTGCCAGATGCCGCGTTTCACTTCCTCGACACGCTGCTTGAAATGCGTGTGGCACGGATTGATCTCGCTCCACGTGTTCAGAATCGCGATGACCGGCTTGCCCGCGTATTCGTCGCGGTTGTAGCCCATCTGCGCGGTGCGCGAGCGGTGGCCGAACGAACGCAGATCGTTCGCGCCGTACCAGCGATGACTACGCAATTCCTCGGGGGTCTTTCTCTTCGTCAACGTCTACTCCACGATTGGCGCCGACCATGCGTCAGCGCCTCTGTTCTTTCACGCGGGATACGATCTGCGTCGGGCTCACGAATTGTAGTGCGATCAGCACCCAGATCAACGTGATCGCCATATAGATCATCGCCATCGCATCGATCGATTGCGGCGCGCGCACGCCGGTCGAAAACACAGCGTAATACAACGCGACCACCAGCGTTTGCGTGGCCGGACCGGCCGTAAAAAACGTCAGCTCGAACATGCCGATCGTGCGCACCAGCACGAGCAGCCCCGCCGCCAGCATGCCCGGCACGAGCAGCGGCAGCAGCACGTAACGGAAATAGCGGAACGTGTTCGCGCCGAAAATGCGCGCGGCCGCTTCGAGATTCGGATCGATCTGCTCGATGAACGGCGTCATCACCAGAATCACGAACGGCAGCGCCGGTACCAGATTCGCAAGAATCACGCCCCATAGCGTGCCGGCGAGTCCGACCTTGTACATCGCGGTCGCCATCGGAATGCCGTAGGTGAAGGGCGGCACCATCAACGGCAGCAGAAAGATCAGCATCGCAAGGCGCTTGCCGCGGAATTGCACGCGCGCGAGCGCATACGCAGCCGGCACGCCGAGCAGCACCGACAGCAGCACGACCGCGCCGACCACCTGCACGGTCACCCACAGCACGCTCGCGAGCTGGAAGTCGCTCCACGCCTGCGCATACCAGTGCAACGTGAAGCCTTGCGGCAACGCGGTGCCGAACCAGCGCGTCGCGATCGAATTCACCGCGACGGTCGCAATCAGCAGCACGACGTTGATCAGGAAGAACGCCATCACGGCCCATACCAGCACCTGCCAGATGCGGCCCGGCAGATTCGCGCGCTGACGCGCACGTTGCGCAGGCTCGCGGGCGCCGTCGCCCGGCTGAGGCGCCGCGGAGGCGGAGGTGGACGCGGACCAGTCGGGCTGCGTCGCGCGACGATCGGTCGTCATCAGCCTTTGCCTCCCGTTACGGGACCACGATAGAACCAGCGGCGCGCGCCGAGCAGCGCGGCGACCACCAGCAGTTGCACGAAGCCCATCACCATCGCGATCGCCGATGCGAGCGAATAGTCGTAGCTCTCGAACGCGGCTTCGGCCGCGGCAATCGACATCACGCGCGTCGGACCCGCGGGCGCGCCGAGCAGCACCGCCGACGGAAACACCGAGAACGCCTGCACGAACGACAGACACGCGGCCATCGTGAGCCCCGGCACGAGCAGCGGCAGATAGATGCGGCGAAACTGCTGCCACGGACTCGCGCCGAGCGTCGCGGCCGCGCTTGCGAGCGTCGGGTCGATGCCGGTCACGTACGACAGCGTCAGCAGAAACGCGAACGGAAAGCCCGACACGATCAGCGACAGCAACACGCCCGTGAAGTTGTGCGTGAGCCGCACTTCCTGGGTGTACAGATGCAGCGCCTGCAACGCCTGCGGCAGCCAGCCGTGCGGACCGAAGTAGGTGAGCATGCCGTCGGCGATCAGCACGGTGCCGAGCGTCACCGGGATCACCAACAGCGTCGTGACGATCTTCTGATACCGCGAGTAGCGGCGCAGCGCGAACGCGACCGGCACCGACACGCCGACGTTGATCAGTGTGGCCGGCACCGACAGCTTCAGCGTAACGAGAATCGTCGGCCACATCGACGTGTCGGTGAAGAACGTCAGATAGTTGGCCCACACGCCGCCGCCGTTCATCGGCCGGAACGACAGCGCGAGACCATACGCGAACGGATAGATGAACAGCGCGACGATAAAGAGCAGCGCGGGCGCGACGAGCCAGGCCTTGGCATCGCGCGGCGCGCGGGACGTAAGCGGGGCGACAAGCGTCGGCGTGTTCATGCGGCCTCGGCGTCGTAGACGAGCACGCACGACGGCCGCACGCGCAGCGTGATGCGCTCGCCCTCCGCGCATTCACCGGTCACGCGCGCCCACACGTCGCCGAACGCGGTCTTCACGCGCAGCAGCGAATCGTGGCCGCCATACTCGAGCGCGTCGATCAGCGCCTCGAACGCGTTGTCGGCGCCGGGCTCGGCGCGCTCCATGTCTTCGGGGCGCAGCGCGACACTCACGCGTTTGCCGTCGAAGCCGGCCATCGGCGTGCCGATGAGCCGCACGCCGTTAGCACTGACCACGACGCCATCGCCTTGCATGCCCTCCAGCGTGAACTCGGCGACATTGCGATAACCCATGAAGCGCGCGACATGCAGATTGCGCGGCCGCGTATAAACCTCCTTCGGCGTCGCGACCTGCTGCACGACGCCCTCCCTCATCACGACGATGCGATCGGCCATCGACAGCGCTTCGTCCTGATCATGCGTCACGTACAGCGTCGCGCGTTCGAGCTGCGTATGGATGCGGCGAATTTCCGCGCGCATTTCGATGCGCAGCTTCGTATCGAGATTGGACAGCGGCTCGTCCATCAGGATCAGCGGCGGCTCGATCACGATCGCACGCGCGATCGCGACACGCTGCTGCTGGCCACCGGACAATTGGCCGGGCAGCTTGTGCTCATGACCGGTCAGTTGCACCAGTTTCAAGGCCTCGCGTGCACGACGCGCGATCTCGCTTCTGCCGACGCCGCGCATTTTCAACCCGAAGCCGACGTTCTCCAGCACGCTCATATGCGGGAACAGCGCGTAGTTCTGGAACACCATGCCGAAGCCGCGCTTTTCCGGCGGCAGCACGTCGATGCGCCGCTCGTCGAGCCAGATGCCGCCGCCGGTGAGCGGCTGCAATCCGGCGATGCAGTTCAGCGCCGTCGATTTGCCACAACCCGACGGCCCCAGCAGCGCGATGAACTCGCCGCGCCGGATCGTCAGATCGAGACCCTGCAGCGCGGCGATCGCGTGGCCTTGCGCGTTGGTGAAACTGCGGCTCACCGAATCGAGCCGCAACTGCTCAAAGTGATGCTTCATGGCGGTTTCCTGATCCGCGTGAGGCGACGGATGTCGCGAGTGCCGCGCGTGCGGTGGGCGCGGCGCATCAGGCAGTTAAACCGAGGCGCGTGATCGCTGAAAACACGCAGCGCGGCGGTGCCTCACGCCGCGCTGCGTTTCGCCTCGTTTTCCGTCGCAATGGTGAAGGCCTAACGGGTCTTCTGCGCGCCGATGTCGCTATCCCACTTCCTGAAGGCGGCGACCATCGCTGCTGCATTCAGCGGCAAAGCATGCGGACGATCGGCCAACAACTTCGCGTATTCGGGGCGGCCATACTTTTTCAGCACCTCCTGGCTGTGCGCGGGCGCCTGCTCGACGGTGACGCCCTTGATCGCCGGACCCGGATAGAAGTAGCCGTCGTCATAGGTCAGCGCCTGCTGCGCGGGCTCCAGCATAAAGTTCATCATCTTGTACAGCACGTCGAGCTTTTCCTTCGGCACGCCCTTCGGAATCACCATGTAGTGCGCATCGTTGACCCACGTCATGTTGTCGAACGGCTGTACGCGGAAGTCGGCCGGCACGATGCCGAGCGCGCGCGGATTGATGTCCCAGCCGGTCACGGTCACGGTCATGTCGCGCGTGCCTTCGCCCAGTTCCTTCATCACCGCCGAGGTGCCGCCCGGATAGTACGGTATGCAGTCGTTCAACTGCTTCAGGAACGCCCACGTCTTGTCCCAGCCGTGCACCGGGTCCTGCGGGTCCTTGTCGCCGAGCACGTAGGGCAAGCCCATCAGGAACGTGCGGCCAGGACCGGAATTGGCCGGCCGCGCGTAGATCAGCTTGTCGGGGTGGGCCTTGCACCATTGCAGCAGTTGCTCGGGTGTCTTCGGCGGATCGCTGACCTTGGCCGGGTTGTATTCGAGCAGCGGACCAGCCGGCATATATGCGACCTCGAGCCCGTAGCCTTGCGCGAGATCCTGCATCTTGCGCGGGCCCGGCGCGTACTTGTCGAGCACGCCGGGGAACTGCGCCGCGTTGTCGGGCAGCAGCTTGATCCAAAGGTTCTGTTCGATGCCGGCCGCGAGCGCGTCGGTGCCGGTCAAAACGAGGTCGATGTCGGAGCGGCCCGCGGCCTGCATCGCCTTGATCTTGCCGGGCAATTGCGGCGCGGGCGCGTTCGTGAACGTGATGTTCGCGACGAGATTCGGATTCTTCGCCTTGAACGCCTCGAAGCCCTTCTGCGTGAGTTGAAGGTCGCCGGCCACGTCGACGATATTGATCGTGACCGGATCGGCCGCGTGCGCGGCAAGGGTGAACGCCGCGCTCGCGGCGATACAGACGGATACCAGCTTGAACGACAACCTGTGCGAAACAGTCATGGCGTCTCCTCGCTTCTTGGTATGGAAGCCCGCTGGTCGATGCGTTGCGGGCGGTGTCTTTCTACCAAGGGAACATAGCGAAGCGCAACAGCCGATGTCAAGCAAATAGTCGAGAGTGTGAGTCGGGCGAGAAAATGGCTCGTTTTACCTGAAATCCTTGTCGTTCAATGCCCGGCACCGCGGGTTAAGGGCAAACCCGAGCCCTCGCCGCGATAGCAATACATCTTGTCTGGTTAGCGGACAACTGCTCAACCTCCGCGCACGCCCTGCGTATTGACGAACAGCGAATACAACCCGTGGCTCGCCGCCATGAACAGACGGTTGTGATGCCGTCCGCCGAAGCAAACGTTCGCGCAACGCTCTGGCAAGGCGATGTGGCCGAGCGGCTCGCCTTGCGGGCTGAACACGCGCACGCCGTCGAGCTCGTCGGTGCCCATGCCCCACCCGCACCACAAGTTGCCATGCGTGTCGACACGAAAACCGTCCGGGGTGCCCGGACCCGCGTCGATCAGCACGCGGTTGTTCGACAGCGTCGTGCCTTTGCCATTGGCCTCGACATCGAATACGCGGATCTTGCGCGGCTCACCGCGCGATTGGACCACGTACAGCAGCGATTCGTCCGGCGAGAACGCGAGACCGTTCGGGGCGAGCACGTCGTCGATGACCATCGACACCTCGCCCGACTGGCCGTCGATCCGATACACGCACGCCTTCAGCTCCGACTGCTGCTGCTCGCCCTCGTAGAAACCTTCGATGCCGAAGGTCGGGTCGGTAAACCAGATCGAGCCGTCCGATTTGACGACCACGTCGTTCGGCGAATTGAAGCGCTTGCCCTGATAGCGATCGGCGAGCACGGTGATCGAGCCGTCGTACTCGGTGCGCGTCACACGCCGCGTCAGGTGCTCGCAACTGACGAGACGCCCTTCGCGATCGCGCGTATGGCCGTTCGCATTGTTCGACGATTGACGGAACGTGCTGACCGCGCCCGTCGTTTCGTCCCAGCGCAGGATGCGGTCGTTCGGAATGTCGCTCCACAGCAGATAGCGGCCATCGCCGAACCACACCGGCCCCTCCGACCAGCGCGTGCCCTGATACAGGCATTCGACCGACGCCGACGCGATGATCAACGACTTGAAGCGCGGATCGAACACGCGGATGGAGGGATCGGGATAGCGTCGGCAGTGATCGGTCATGGGATTGTCTGCGTGTCGGAGCGGTTCGATTGGGTGGGCGCGAACTCGCGCTCGAGAGCGAGCAGCGTGCGCGCGGTCTGCGCGATCTTCGCATGATGCTCGCGCGGTGTCGAACTGAGCAGCGGCTGCAGCGGCCCCATGTCGGCGAGGCCCGTGAACGTGATTGCATCGTGCAGCACGCGGATCAGCGAGATGTCGTTGCGCAGCGTTTCGAGCGGCATGAATGCATCGTACAGACGTTGGGCGGTGTCGTGATCGGCGCTATCGGCGCACCGGCCGCTTCGCACCGCGCGCAGCAGCGCCATCACCATGCTCGGCGCGATACAGCCGCTTCCGGTCGTCCACGCTGCGAGCCCGAACTCGCGCAGATGCACGAGCGCCGGCCGCTCGCCCATGCCCGATACGATCTTCGCGGCCGGCACGCGTTGCAGCAGCCGGCGCAGATACGGATCGTGAGCGGGGTTGTCGCGCGGGATCGCATATTTGACCGCGCTCAGCGTCCCACGCTCGACGAGCCGCGCGAGCGTATCGACAGCGACGTAGTTTTCGCTCTTGATATACAGCGTGAGCGGCATGCCGGCCGTGTCGGCGATCCGCGTGAGGCCCGTCTCGACGCCCTCGGACGTCGTGAAGCCGCCGAGCGGCAGCACCATCGCCGTGCGGTAACGCGTCTGCGCGAGAATGCGCGCCTGATCGAGCATCTTGCCGTAGTCGGGACCCAGCGCCGGAATCACCCGTGTCCCGGGACCCGCGGCCTCGGCGAGCAGGTCCAGCAGCTCGCGGTATTCGCTGACCGCGACGTGATAAAGGTTCGCATTGCCGCCATACAGTAGCGTGCGTACGCCGCCCGCTTCGATATGGCGGATCAGCGCGAGATTCTGGGCAGGGTCGAGCGTGTAGTCGGCCCGGCGCGCGAGCGGCGGCACGGCCATGACCGACACGGCGAACTCGCCGTCGCTAAGCGGTGATTCGTTCATGATGGTTGACGCGGAAACGCGCTAGGCGGAGGTTTCACGGTAGCATCGGCATCACAATGTTGTCAAACAACCTGCGCGTGACGATCGCCCAGCATGCCGTCGGCGGCGAATTGCGCGGGAGCCGATCACGAAATTTCCTTTTGTATAACAATGAAGCGGGCCCGCAGCCAGCGGAATCGGCGCAGGCTTTTTTTGGCAACAAGGACACGGCGAGCAATAACCCGCTTTCCGAGATAATCGAAAACGATTTAGTTTAAAGCGCGACGAAATAATGCTGTCAACGAAATCTATTAAAATCTGTCGCCGGATGTCGATTAGCCGCGCCGCGCACCCGAGAAGCCCGGCCGGGTTAAAGATTTATTTCAATCAGGATAATAATAGGCGACACCGGCGTTGCTATCACGTGGCGGCTATCGTGTACCCCGCGGAGCACCGGCGCATTGCGTTCGAGTTTTTAGTGATAGATTATGCGGACCAAAAGAGCGGACCGAAGTTTGTCTGCCAATAACCGCGAACGGGATGTTTGCGAGCCTGAGAGAGCCAAAAAATTGTCGCTACACTTTATCGAGCAGATGGCACCGCTACTGGACGCCGCCGACGAGGCGGAATGGTTCGGCGTGATTACGGGCTTAGCCGAAACGTGGGGCTTCGACAAGATTCTGGTCGCGATGCTGCCGCGGCCAACCATGCGTCTCGAGGACGCTTACCTGCGCAGCACTTACGCACCGGCATGGCGCCAGACGTACGACGAGCAAGGCATGGTGCATATCGATCCGACGGTCGCACACTGCCTGTCACGCTCATCGCCGCTGGTCTGGACGCCCGAGATTTTCGCCAGCCCGGCGCAGCAATCCCTGTATGAGGAAGCTCGCTCGTACGGCCTGGGCGCGGGCGTGACGCTGCCAATTCATGGACCGAATCAGGAAGCCGGCATGATGTGCTTCGTCAATGACGACAAGCCGTCAGACGGGTTCAGGCGCCATGTGAACGCCGCGTTGCCGAACCTCGTGCTGTTGCGCGACCTGGTGATCGACACCAGCAAACAGCATCTGAATTCACATGCGCAGACCTTGATGCCGAAGCTCACGCCGCGCGAGCGAGAATGTCTGAAATGGACCGCACGCGGCAAATCCACGTGGGAGATATCTCACATCCTGAGTTGCTCGGAAGCGGTGGTGAACTTCCATATGAAAAACATCAGGGCGAAATTCGGCGTGAATTCGCGGCGTGCGGCGGCCGTGATCGCGGCGCAGCTTGGGCTTATTGACCCGGGTTGAGCAGCGCGGCCGCGTCGCGGCTGTACATCACACGCTCGGCGCGACCCAGATCGGCGTCCGACACGGTCTTCATGAAGTACAGACCTAGCAGGATCGACACCGGCGCCGGGATCTCCGCGCCCGACTCGAAGCGGCTGCCGCGCGATTGCGTGACGCCAAAGCGAGACCAGAAACGGCGCTGGCTCTCTTTTTTCTTCTTCCGGTAGGCAATGATCAGAACGCGATCCACTGCCGAAGAGACCTCCGAAGGACGCGCCTGGAGGTGGGTTTGCGGTTGCCAGTGATTGTCGAGGAGTTCCATTTTGGACCCTTGTAGGTTGGGGGCGAAGACGTGTCTGAATTCTGATATACCCGATAAGCATCCACACCTATCCAGGTAGGTAGGTGGCGCAAAGATTCAGAATGCATAAGTTTTCCTGCGTATCTGGCAGCCCCCCCAACGCGTACAGGAGAACGTCATGCAAACCACGATCCGAATTGGACTCCGGCAGGAATTCGACAACGAACTGATCAACGAGATGTACCGCTTGCGCGCCCGTGTCTTTCACGGCCGGCTCGGCTGGGAAATTCCGACCATCGCGGGAATGGAGATAGACGGCTACGACGCGCTCGGGCCGTACTACATGCTGATTCAGGGCGAAGACGAACGGTTGCGCGGCTGTTGGCGCCTGATGCCGACCGAAGGTCCGAACATGCTGAAAGACACGTTCCCTCAGCTACTGCATGGCGCGGCCGCGCCGGTCGGGCGACATATCTGGGAACTGAGCCGCTGGGCGATCGAAACCGGCGGTGAGGAACAGTCGTTTGGTTTCACGGATATGACAATCCGCGCAATTCAGGAAGTGATGCGCTTCGCGCAGCGCATGGCCATCACGCACTACGTGACGGTGACCACCACGCCGATCGAGAGGATGCTGCGCCGAGCCGGCCTCGACGTCAGCCGGCTCGGGCCGCCGCTGCAGATTGGCATCGAGCGGGCCGTCGCGCTCGACGTCGCGGTGAGCGCGAAAACGCTGACCTCGCTGTTCGGGCCGGTCGCCGTCGCTGCTTGAGCCGCGCCGAAGCGCGGCCTGACAAAAGTCGCGACGCCTTCACCCGCGCGCGCGGACTCAGGAACCGAACATCCGTTCCAGCGCGTTCTCGAGATGCGCGCGCATTGCGGCCTCCGCGCCCGCCGCGTCCTTGCGGCGGATTGCGTCGAGCACCGCCATGTGTTCGGCCTGCACCAGCCGCTGCCGCTCCACCGTCTTGACGAGCGACAGATTGCGCGACAGGTTCATGCTGAACAGGATCTGCTCCTCGATGAACGACATCACCGTGATGAAAAACGGATTCTTCGACGCGCGCGCGACCGCCTGATGAAACAGGAAGTCATCCTTCGCGCCGATCCCCTGCGCCTCGATGATGCGCTCGAGCTCGTCCCACGCGTGCTGGATCGCGGCGATGTCGTCGGCGTCGGCCTTCAGCGCTGCCTGCGCGGCCGCGCCCGCCTCGGTCACGATGCGAAACTCATAGCAGCGGCGGATATCGGACAGTGTTTCGAGCGGCGCGAAGCGGCGTACGTCCGGATCGGGGCGCCGCGCGACGGTCGTGCCAGAGCCGTGCCGCGTCGAGATGATGCCGTCGGCCCGCAATCGCGCGAGCGCTTCGCGCACGGTCGGCCGGGACGTGGCGAAACGCTCCGCCAGCGCGTGCTCGGTCGGCAATCGCTCGCCTTCCTTGTACTCGCCTTCGAGGATGCGGTTGAGAATGTCGCCGTAGATCTGGTCGGGTAAGCCCTTGGTTTTTCGATCGTTCATCAGCGGACTGGCCAGCTTGTCTGAATATGGCTTGATTGTAAGGCCAACCCTGTTTCGGCTTCAGCAAAGTTTTACGGGTTGTAAGCATGCCAGGCTGCTTCGCGCACGCCGCCGCGCCCGCCATTTTGTCCGCGCCGCGCCGCAATATTTGGCAAATGTTTGATTTACATCCTGGTCCGGTGCATCTTTTCGGGCAATCATCTAAGCTTCATTGGTATAAAAGATCAATAAACCTGCCGCGGTTAGCAATGTGGCAGACGCATTTTTGACGCGGAGCCGATATGTACACACGCATCCTTGTAGCGGTCGACGGCAGCAATACCTCGCGCCGTGCGTTCGAAGCGGCGCTCGATCTCGCCAAATCGAATGGCGCGGTGTTGCGGCCATTTTATGTCGTCGAAAACACGCCGATGTACTTCGAGGCGCCCGGCTACGATCCGTCGATCCTGCGCAACCGCCTGATCGAGGAAGGCCAGGAGCTGCGTGCCGAGTTTTCGAAAGTGATGGCCGAGCAAGGTGTGAAGGGCGACCCGGCGGTCTCCGAGGCTTCGTCGCTCGGCGATGTCGCCGAGATCGTGCTGCAGGCCGCCGCCGAATTCAAGGCCGACCTGCTCGTGATGGGCACGCATGGCCGGCGTGGCTTTCAGCGGCTGATTCTCGGCAGCGTCGCTGAACGCTGCGTGCGCCAGGCCACTCTTCCGGTTCTGCTGGTACCGTCCGCCGCGGGCACCGACAAGGAACCCGCCTGACTCTTTCATCAGGCGCAGGGCGGAACGCCACGCCCTGCCTTGTGCCGGAATCGAGCCACGCTACCCGTCGACGGGCGACGTCGATATAGGCCGCGGCGGCTCACCTTCTCACCTTCGTCAGAGCACCGACGTTGCTCGGACTGCCGAGCAGCGAACGCGTCACTTTGCCGCCAGTCGCGGGTCATAGCGGGTGGGACAATTTCACCACTACCAATAATCGAACATGCTGAATCCTACTGCTGTGACCCGTTCCTCGACCCGCTCCGCCGGCAACCGCGAGGCCGTGGCGGCACGCGCAGCCGCACGTACCGCCGCGCGCTGCTCCAGCTGTTCGATGCGTGAGATCTGCATGCCGCGGGGGCTGTCGGCGGAGGAACTGCCGAAGCTCGAAACGCTGATCTGTTCGGCGCGCTCGGTGCCGCGCGGCGAAGCACTGTATCGCAGCGGCGACCGCTTCGACAATATCTACGCGGTGCGCTCCGGCTCGATGAAGACCGTGATGGTCCACCGCGACGGCCGCGAGCAGGTCACCGGGCTGCGTCTGGCCGGCGAGCCGCTCGGGCTCGACGGCATCAGCGCGGACCTCCATGCGTGCAGCGCCGTCGCGTTGGAAGACAGCACGGTGTGCATCGTTCCCTATAGCGCGCTGAAGCTGCTGTGTCGCGAAATCAGTTCGATCCAGGAGCGCATGCACAAGCTGCTGGGCGCGCAGATCGTCAGCGAAGCCGCGCAGATGATGGTGCTCGGCTCGCTGTCCGCCGACGAACGCGTCGCCGCCTTCCTGCTGGACGTGTCACAGCGCAATGCGCAGCGCGGCTACTCGTGGTCGGAATTCAATCTGCGAATGACGCGCGAGGACATGGGCAGCTACCTCGGCATGACGCTCGAAACGGTCAGCCGTACCCTGTCAAGATTTCAAAAACGCGGCCTGATCGACACGCGGGGCAAGCACATTCACATCGTCGATCTCGAAGGCTTGCGGCAGATCTAGCGGCCAGAGTGGCCTGGACGGTCGCGCTGTTAGTCTTGGCACGCCGCCTGCGAGCGGGTAGAGTTTTCAGATCGTCCCCCCCCACGGCAACCGTGTTCCATGGAGACCCGGCCCCAATGAATCGCGACCCTGTCCCGCATCATCCACTCGTGCAGCGCCTGCTCGACGCGCGTCAAGTCACCGACGACCTGTTTGCGATCGTCAAACCCGACTACCTCTATGAACGGCCGATCCGCGAGCGTCACCGCGTCGTGTTCTACATCGGCCATCTCGAAGCGTTCGATCGCAATCTGCTCGACCAGCGTCTGTTCGATCTGCCGGCTTTCGCGCCGGAACTCGACCAGTTGTTCGCCTTCGGCATCGATCCGGTAGACGGCGGCTTTCCCACCGATCAACCCGGCGATTGGCCGTCGCTCGCCGCCGTGCGCGAGTATGCGACGCGCGCGCGCCGGCAGATCGACACCGCGCTCGACGAACTCGGCAGCCCGGCGCACGACGAGGCGGCCGTGCAGCTGCTGAACGTCGCGATCGAGCATCGGTTGATGCATGCGGAAACGCTCGCGTACATGCTCCATCAGTTGCCTCTCGCGCAGAAGAACACAGCGTTGCGCGAGCCGGTGGTGACGAGCAAGGAGCAGCGCGACGCGTTGTCGTCGATGGTTAGCGTGCCGGCCGGCACGGCCGTGCTCGGCATGCCGCGCGAGGCCGGCCGCTTCGGCTGGGATAATGAGTTCGGCGAAATGGGCGTGGACGTGCCCGCGTTCGAGATCGATCGATACATGGTCACGAACGGTGCGTTCCTCGAGTTCATCGAAGACGGCGGTTATCGCGAGCCGAAGTGGTGGTCGCCGAAGGACTGGGCGTGGAAGGAAGCGGAGCGCATCGAGCATCCCGCTGGCTGGTCGCAACGCACGGAGCAAGACGGTCGCCCCGCATGGACGCTGCGCACGATGTTCGACGACGTGCCGTTGCCGCTCGACTGGCCCGTCTACGTGAGCCACGCCGAAGCGAGCGCCTACGCGCGCTGGGCCGGCAAAACCCTGCCGACCGAGGCGCAATGGCAACGCGCGGCGCACGGTGCGCCGCAAGCGGCGTCGGGGAACTTCGATTTCCGCAGTTGGGATCCACGGCCCGTCGATGCGCATCCGGAGAACGTCAGCACGTTCGGCGCGGAAGGTCAGTTCGGCAACGGCTGGGAATGGACCTCGACGCTTTTCGAAGCGCTGCCGGGCTTCGAAGCGTTTCCGTTCTATCCCGGCTATTCGGCCAACTTCTTCGATGGGCAGCACTACGTGCTGAAGGGCGGCTCGGCGCGTACCGCGCGGTGCATGCTGCGGCCGGAATTTCGCAACTGGTTTCAGCCGCATTATCAGTATGTGTATGCGGGGTTTCGGTGTGTGCGGGGTTGTGACAAGTTAAGCAAAAAATGACTCGATGATCATCTTTCGCTTAACTGAAAATATCCGCGCAAAACTGCGGTGCCGTCCGTCCTGAGCACTCAACTCACGACCGAGCCGCATTGCTATCCCGCAGCGGCGTGCCGACTCGAAAGGCCTGCCAGTATCTTGCCCGGCAAAATGGGCAGGTCGCGCACACGCAAGCCAATGGCGTCGAAGACGGCTGCGGCCACTGCGGCATCCACGCCGGTCGCGCCGAGCTCTCCGATGCCGCGGGTACCGATCGCACTTGCATGCGGATCATACTCACTGACGAAGTGGATCTTGATATCGAGCGGAATGTCCGCATTCACCGGGACCGCCACGTTCGACAGATTCTTCGCGAGCCAGCCACCGGTATTGGGCTCCTGCACGCTTTCTTCCATCGTCGCCTTGCCCCAACCCCAGATGATCGCGCCCGTCATCTGGCTTCGCGCCGTTTTCGGATTGATGATCCGGCCCGCGGAATAGGCACCCACCGCCCGGCGCAAGCGCACGAGGCCAAGCTCGGGATCGACGCCTACTTCGACAAAGATCGCACCCCACGTCCGCATCGCGTATGGCGTACCGTCGCCGTCCGCGCTGAAGCTGGCGCCACCCGCAAGCGTGAACGCACCGTCCGCGACCATCTCCGGTAGATTAGCCCGCCGCAGGCTCGCGCGAACGTCTTTCCCGCCGAGCGCATCGAGCTTCGCGTTGATTTCCCGGCAAGCCAGTGCGATCGCGCTTCCCGTGCTGCCCGTGGCGCTCGATCCATAGACGGGACTCGCCGGATGAAGGTTGGTATCGCCCCACACAATCGACACGTTCTCGATCGGCAAGCCCAGCTCTTCGGCTGCGATCTGGCAAAAGACCGTCTGCGTGCCGGTGCCGATATCGTGCGTGTTCGCCTCGATCAGCGCCGTGCCGTCGGACCTCAGGCGCACGCGCGCCCCGCCGGGAAAGCGGAAATTGCCCATTGAGCTCGTCGCCATCCCATGTCCGATGCGCCACGCTCCGTCTCGTCGTGGCGTCTCGCCGCGCGTGCGCCAGCCATAAAGGCGCGCGCCTTCCTCATACGCCTCGCGAAGCTTTTTTGACGACCAAGGCTTGTTCGTATGCGGATCGACCTCGGCGTAGTTCGCCAGTCGTAGATCGAGCGGGTCGATCTTCAGCGCCACGGCGAGTTCGTCCATCGCGCTTTCGAGCGCCCATAGCCCCGGACCTTCCACCGGCGCGCGCATTGGCGTGGGCACGTTGATGTTGCGCCGCTCCAGCCACTGCCTGGTGCGAATGGCGGGCGACGCATAAAGCGTCTTGCTTGCTTCGCTTGCGGGCTCCAGATGCGTGTCCGCAATCGCGCTCGAATTGACGATTTCGTGATCGATGGCGCTGAGCCGGCCGTCCGCCGTTGCCGCAAGCTTGATGTCCTGTTTCACCCACGGCTGATAGCCGACGCAGACGAACTGATCGTGACGCCGCAGATGAAGCTTCACGGGCCGCCCCGCGACGCGTGCCGCGGCGGCGGCAAGAATCTGGTGCGGCCACACATATCCCTTCGAGCCGAACCCGCCGCCCGTGTGCGGTGCGATCACGTGAATGTCGTCCGGCCTCATGCCGAGTGCCGCGGCTACGACAAGCGGCACATTCTCGCTCGCCTGAACCGCATCCCACAGCGTGAGCTTGCCGTGCTCGAATCGCGCAACGGTGCCCGATGTCTCCATCGCATTGTGGTGACGCGCGGCTTGAATATACGTCGCCGCCACGCTTGCCTGTGCGGTTCCGAAAATCGCATCGACGTCGCCCATCTCCAGATCGTCGCCGAGCATGCGTGGCTCGGGCGGCGGCTCGCGCGTCGCGGCGCCGGGAAGGACGGGGTCGTCGCGCTCGCAACGGACAAGCACGGCATCGCGGCCGGCTTCCGCCGCCTCGATGGATTCCGCAAGCACGATTGCGACCGGCTCGCCTTCGTACCGAATCGCGTCGTTTTGCAACGGCAGTGCGAGCACCGCCGCTGGCGGCTGAACCGCACCGAATCGCGGCATATCGTGCGCGGTAAGCACCCGCACCACACCCGGTAAGGTAAGTGCCGTGGTGGCATCCACGGCGATCAGCCGGCCCGACGCGACGGGCGCGCCGACCAACGCCGCATGAAGCGTGCCGGGCGGCGTGTTGTCAGTCGCGAATTTCGCCTGTCCCGTGACCTTCGCCTGGCCTTCCACGCGGGAGACCGCCGTGCCGATGCTCATGATCGCCCTGCTGCCGTCAGTAACGCACGCACCGCGGCATTGCGCGCCATCGTCACCTTGTAGCCATTGTGAGCGAGCGGCCGGGCGTCGCTCATTGCCGCGTCGACAATCGGCGTGACCACTTCCCTGGTCGGCGCCTGCCCGGCCAGCGACACCTCCGCGGCTGGAAGGCGCCACGGGCGTTGCGCCACCGAGCCAAGTGCGATGCGCGCCGACACAATGCGATCCCGATCGAGCTCCACGGATGCGGCTGCCGAGACCAGCGCATATTCGTAGCTGGCGCGCTCGCGGACTTTTACGTAGGCCGATCGTGTGTCCGCGCGGATGGGTATGTGAAAGGAGACGATCACTTCGTCGGCAGCCAGTCTCGTCTCGAGCCGGGCGGCATCGCCGCCCATGCCGGCCGCTTCCTGCTGCGTCAGGTGGAACTCCGTCATCTTGATCATTCGACCGCCGTTCGGCCCGATGACCTCAGCTGTCGCATCCAGACAAGCCAGTGCCACAGCCGGATCGGACGGTTGAACTGCGACGCATGCATCGGTCCAGCCAAAAATTGCATGCCGTTCGTTGATGCCATTGCGCGCGGGGCAGCCCGACCCGGGATTGCGCTTGTTGCAGCCCCATGGCAACGGCGCTTCCGAACGAAAATAAGCGCATCGCGTCTTTTGCATCACATTGCCGCCCAGCGTCGCGCGGTTGCGCACCTGCGCCGAGGCGGCGAGCAGACAGGCTTGAGCCAGCGCGCTCGCGTGGGCGCCGACGAGCGCGTCTTCACCGATCACGTTCAGGTCCGTCAGCGCGCCGATCACCAGATCGTCACGCTCGCGCACAATACGAACGAGACCTGTGAGTCCACCGACATCGATGACGCGATCGGGCGCTGCGATGCCGAGCCGCATCCAGTTGAGCAGCTCCGTACCGCCCGCGATGATCGCCACGTTGCCCGCCGCCAACGACGCGACTACCTGTTGCGCGGTTACGCCACGCGCGTATTCGAAGTTTTTCATCGTTCGTGCCCGGCCGCGCCGGCGGCATCGAGCACGGCCGCCGCGATCTGCGGATAGCAAGAGCAGCGGCACAGATTGCCGCTCATCCATTCGCGAACGCTCGCCTCATCGGTCGCGTGCCCTTCAGCGATGCAGGCGACCGCGGAGACGATTTGCCCGGGCGTGCAATAGCCGCACTGAAAGGCATCGTGCTCGATAAATGCCTGTTGTACCGGATGCAGCGTCCCGTCGGAGGCGGCCAGACCTTCGACAGTCGTGACCTCGCAGCCGTCACATTGCACGACGAGCGTCAGACAGCTGTTCATCCGCTTGCCGTCGACCAGCACGGTGCAGGTGCCGCATGCGCCTTCATTACAGCCCTTCTTGGCGCCGCTGAGACCCGAGTCTTCGCGCAACCAGTCGAGCAGCGTGACGCGCGGATTCACCGTAGCGGCCCGCGGCTGGCCGTTCACACGCATCGCCACCGTGATGCTGCTTGACCAGGGCAGCCCGGCGTCTCCATTTGGAGCTAATTGCTCCCCGAAAGTAGCGTCGTCCATTCCCAATTCCTTGCCGGTTTCAACAATCACTCTGCTTGTATATAGACCATATGGAGTCGATATCAAGGGACGATATCCCTCCTGCTTCCGCACCGTCTCCCAAAGAATCGATCCGGCTCGAACTGTAACAGCGAGCTGCTCGCATGCACTCGCTCGACACTTGCGAGCGGGCCAGGATTAGGTGAGCCGATTTCGACCTGATGCTGATTGAGGCCCCAGGTCCCAGGCCCCAGGCGCCAGCGAAATGCAGTCGATGTAGGTGATGGCTACCCTTCTCCGTCGAGAACTGGCCGGTTTGCAACGACCTGTGCCTGACGTCGGTTGGCTGCACGCGTTAAAGGTTTTTCGACGTCTGCCCTCATTCACATGGCTGTGAGTGTGCCGCGGCGCGTGTTTCACAACCGAGGGTGGGACGAGGCCATTCCACTATATCCGGCCTTGTGTGCAGCCTGACCGGCCGCTGGCCCCTATGAATTCCGCTGACTCGCTCCTCATTCTTAACGCGAGCTCGAAGCTCTTGGTTATTCCCAGGTTTCGCGAGTCCCGGTCCGACCTGTGTCGTCATCACTTACGTTTGCCAGCGCAACTTTGACGTTTCACTTGCTTATAAAATTGACTTCCCCACGTGAGGGCAAGGCCCGGCAATCAAGCAGGCTTGACGCTGATGTGCGCACGTTCATATGGGCGATCATGCGCCAGCATCGCCCAGATTGTTCGCGCCATCTTGTTGGCGAGCGCGACCGCCACAACATTCGAGGGACGGCGAAGGCTGATTTGCCGGAGCCAATTACCTGGCTCCTTCGTGTGATGCAGCACACTGCGCGCCCCGTGGATCAGCAGAGTGCGCAAATACGTATCCCCTCGCTTACTTATTCCCAACAGTTGGACTTTTCCTCTGGCGAGCGCGGCAGTAGCCTCCCGTGCGCACACTCATGGGTCGCAGCCCGTCGGCAGCTCGCTGCGCGGCCCACCCGTTGACCGCCTTCTGACAGGAGGCGTCCTCTTCCAGCGCCTGGCGCATGAACATCGACAGCGTCACCGTCGGCGGATACAGCCGTTCCCGATGTTCTGGCAAATGCGCTTCCGTTATGTCCAACCGCCCAGGGCTCGTCAGTATGTTGAAGTCGTCAACCGCCTGGGCCCTGCGTGCCCGGCTTTGAACGCCGCCAAGCGTTTGCCTGTGATGATTTCGTGCATTGCGGATCCATGGGGGCTGGTCCTTGGAATGAGACGGGTGTTTGCCTGGTAACAACCATCCTGTCAATCCCTGGATCAGCCTCCTCCGTTTCTCTTCAAGTACTTACCCGCGTCCTCTCCTCCATGCTGGCTTAAGTAAGTGCCATTCTTTCTAGGTGTCTTTCGCGGACAACCTGAGAAGGAGCAGGCGCTCCTCCGTATATGCTTGGGCACGGTCGTGTTGATCGGCTATATCGCCGTCGCCGCGCTCCAACGCACGGCCGCCGCGTATGACACTCTGGGCGTGGTTTTCGCATACGTGGTATTCGGCGTGGTGACATACATAGCCGCGACCGCCGCGACAGTTCGGCCGCGCCTTCGATTGACGGTCACCACCATTGCAGACCAGGCGCTTGTCATGACTGCCTTGGCGCTCGGCCGGCGCTTGGCGCTGCCCTTGCTCTGGGTCGTGTTCTGGTTCCTTGTGGGTGCCGGTTGCCGCCACGGCAAGCGGCCGTTGCTACTTTCATGTGCAGTTGCGCTTGCAGGCGTCGTGATTCTGATGCACGTCGAGCCGTGGTGGAGTGAAAACCTCGCGGTGGGATTGGGCATCATGCTCAGCATCGCGGCGACTTCCGTGTACTTGATGGCCCTCGTGCATCGGCTCGAACGGCAGGCTGCGACGGACCCTCTGACAGGACTCAGCAACCGCACTCGCCTCGAGCAGGCGATCGCCAAAGCGACTGCGGCGCGAGACGACGATAAAGGACAGTCTGTCTTGCTGTTCATCGATCTCGACGGCTTCAGATACGTCAATGACGCTTATGGGCATGCGGTGGGTGATGAACTGTTGCAGTGCTTCGCCAACGGTCTGCAGACCCGCATTCGCCGCGGCGATACGGTTGCCCGCCTGGGAGGCGACGAGTTCGCGGTGCTCGCCCGCCACGTGCATGGCGACGCCGGCGCGCGCGCGATTGCCGACGGTATTCACGACATCCTTCATGGGCTTCGAGAGATCGGCGGTCATCCCGTCGCCGTATCGGCCAGCATTGGCGTGCGCATGCTCGGTGCCAATAGCGCGGACGGACGTCTTGATGCGCACGCCCTGATGCGCCAGGCCGATAGCGCGATGTATCGCGCCAAAGCGAACGGGATGGACAAAACCTCATTCTTCGATGAGACGGGTGCCGGCGTGTAAGCGGACAGGGTTCCCGGCGGTGCCCTGCTCGTGTTGGCGAGCGCATTTGATGCAGGTGCCGGGCCGCGGCCGCTCGTATCTGGGAGCATGTGCGCGTCGAACGGTCAACAACTATGGCTTTCACTTCGCCCCGGGAAAGCGCGACGCCTCAGACCAACCACCGCTTGATCGCCTCAACCATCGTCGACGTGGAAATTCCGTAGCGGTCATGGAGCGTAGGTAATGCACCGGCAGCAAGGAACGCATCCGGCAGTCCCACCTGCCGGAACGGACAGGACACGCCCGCGCGCATCAGTTCCGCCGCCACCGCTTCGCCGAGACCGCCAATTACCGTGTGGTTCTCCGCTACCACCACGAGTCGGCCCGAGCGCTTCGCTTCGCGGAGAATCGTCTCGGTGTCGAGCGGCTTGACGGTCGGTACGTGCAGCACGCCCACGTCGATCCGGTCTTTTTCAAACGCCTTCGCCGCTTCAAGTGCGCGCATCGTCATGATGCCGGAGGAGATGATCAGCACGTCGGCGCCGTCGCGCAGCATCTTCGCTTTGCCGAGTTCGAAGGTGTAGTCGTATTCGTCGAGCACAGCTGGTACGTTGCCGCGTAGCAGGCGCGCGTACACCGGTCCTTTATGTGCGGAAATCGCCGGCACCATCTGTTCGATATCGAGCGCATCGCACGGGTCGATCACCGTCATGTTCGGCATCGCGCGCATCAACGCGATATCTTCAGCCGCCTGGTGCCTCGGACCATAGCCAGTAGTCAGACCCGGCAATGCGCAGACGATCTTGACGTCGAGGTTGTCCTCGGCGATGGCCTGATGCATGAAGTCATAGGCGCGGCGCGTAGCGAATACCGCATAGGTCGTGACGAACGGTTGCGCGCCCTCGTGCGCAAGGCCGGCCGCCGCGCCCATCAGCAATTGCTCCGCCATGCCCATCTGGTAGTAGCGCTCGGGAAACTCCCTGGCGAAAATGTGCAGGTCGGTGTACTTGCCGAGGTCGGCCGTCATGCCGACGACGTTCGTGTTCTGCCGTGCCAATTCCACCAGTGCGTGGCCGAAAGGCGCCGAACGCGTGATCTGTCCTTCGCCGGCGATCGAGGCGATCATGGCCGAGGTCTTCAGGCGCGGCTTGCTTGTCGTTGCGTTGCTCATACTTGTCTCCCTGCTTCGAGTGCCTGCAGCGCCAATTGCCATTCGTGGGCATCGACGCGGATAAAGTGGTTCTTCTCGCGTTCTTCGAGAAACGGCACGCCGCAACCCATGCGTGTATCGGCGATGATCATGCGCGGTTGCGCAATGGGATGCGCGCGGGCCGCGTCGAACGCAGCGGCCACGGCGGCAATATCGTTGCCGTCGACGCGTTGCGTGAACCAGCCGAACGCCTCCAGTTTTTCGACCAGCGGCTCGAACGCCATGATCTGCGTGGACGGGCCGTCGGCCTGCTGGTTGTTCACGTCGACCACCGCGATCAGGTTGTCGAGCTTCCAGTGGCTTGCCGACATGATGCCTTCCCAGATCGCGCCTTCATCCAGTTCGCCGTCAGAGAACAGCGTGTACACGAACGAAGCAGAATGCTTGCGCTTGAGTCCGAGGCACCGTCCGACCGCGATGGTCAGGCCGTGGCCGAGCGAACCACCGGACATCTCCATGCCAGGCGTATAGCTGGCCATGCCGGACATCGGCAAGCGGCTATCGTCGCTGCCGTAGGTTTCTAGCTCTTCGGCCGGCAGAATGCCTGCTTCGAGCAGCGCCGCATACAGCGCGATTGCGTAATGTCCGTTGGACAACAGGAAGCGGTCGCGCTCTTCCCACTCAGGGTCTTCGGGGCGATAGCGCATCGCGCCAAAGTAAGCAACGGCCAGCACATCGGCGATGTCGAGCGCTTGCCCGATGTAGCCTTGTCCCTGGACTTCGCCCATCAACAGGGCGTTTCTGCGGATACGGTAAGCGTGCTCGGCAAGCGATGCCGTCGAGGCATTGGATGGACTGTTCATGTCGTCTCCTGTGATCAGTCGGAATGGGTGAAGGAGGTTCAGCGGTTCACGGTTTTAGCGGGCACCAGGAAGACAAGGCAGGCACCGAGCGTGATAGCGGTCGAGATGAAGATCAGCCCCGCTGTTGACTTACCTGTCAGGTCGTTCAG
This sequence comes from Paraburkholderia sp. MM5384-R2, assembly GCF_014201025.1. Taxonomy (NCBI): domain Bacteria; kingdom Pseudomonadati; phylum Pseudomonadota; class Betaproteobacteria; order Burkholderiales; family Burkholderiaceae; genus Paraburkholderia; species Paraburkholderia sp. MM5384-R2. The sequence continues at coordinate 273,339 of NZ_JACHDI010000004.1, read as the reverse complement.
CCAGCCCACGATCGCTGGAGAAAAGAAGCCGGCGAGATTGGCGACGCAGTTCACGGCAGCTATTCCGGCTGCGGCAGACATGCCGCCTAGCAAGGCTGTCGGCAACGACCAGAACTGCGACGACGAGGCGAGGATGCCTGCTGCCGCGATACTCAAACAGACGATCGAGGCGGGGATGCTGCCGAGCGTGGGCAATACGGCGAAGCCCGCGGCGGCGACCAGCATCGGAATCGCCAGGTGCAGCCGGCGCTCGCGGCGACGGTCAGCGCTCATGCCGATCAAGGGCAGCGCGATGATGGCGCACAGATACGGGATCGCAGTGAACAGTCCCACCCACAGCGGATCGGCAACGCCGGACTTGCGGATGATCGTCGGCAGCCAGAACGTCAGACCGTACTGGCCGAGCACGACGCAGAAGTAGATCGCGGCCATCAGCCACAAGCGACGGTCCCCGATGAACGATCTGACCGAGACGTGGGCGATCTTATGCGCGTTATCGCTCGCGACATTGCGTGCGAGCAGGGTCTTTTCCGATTCGGTGAGCCACTTTGCCTTGACGATGCTGTCATCGAGATACAGCAGGATCGCTATACCGAGCACGAGCGAGGGCAGCGCTTCGAGCAGGAACAGCCATTTCCAGCCGGCCATATCCAGCGTGCCATGCAGCGAGTGCAAAATCCAGCCCGAAAGCGGACCGCCGATTATGCCGGCCAGCGGAATCGCCATAAAAAACAGCGAGAGCGCCTTCGCTCGGCGAGCAGCCGGAAACCAGTAGGTCAGATAGAGAATTACGCCAGGTGCGAAGCCCGCTTCAGCGACGCCCAGCAGAAATCGCAACACGTAGAACGCCGTCGGTGATTTCACAAAAACGAAGCTCGCGGAAATCACCGCCCACGTGAGCATGATTCGCGCGAGCCATTTGCGCGCGCCGACACGGTGAAGGACGAGGTTGCTCGGCACTTCGAACAGAAAATAGCCGAGAAAGAAGATGCCTGCGCCCATGCCGTAGACGGTCTCGCTAAAGCGCAGATCGTTGAGCATCTGAAGCTTCGCGAAGCCGACGTTGACCCGATCGAGATATGCGCCAAGGTAGCACAGCATGAGGAATGGGATGAGCCGACGGCTTACTTTCGCGTAGGTCTTCGATTCGAAGCTGGGCGAGTCGGCAAGGGGCAACACGCCGCCTTCGATGGGCGAAGCGGTATTCTTGGATTTCATGTTTTGTCTCCATCCACTGGCCCCGGGTTGGCCCGGGTACCTGGAATTCAGCGCCCTCTCTCGGGCGCACGCTGTCAGTCAATGAATAAGCATGCCGCCGTTCACGTCGAGCGTGATGCCGGTGAGATACGTTGACAGATCGCTCACCAGAAAGAGGCACGCGTTTGCGACATCGGCAGCATCGCCAAGCCGGCCAAGCGGAATGCCTTTGATGATGTCCACGCGCATCTCCGCGGTGAGTTTGTCGCCGGTAATGTCGGTCTGGATCAGACCGGGCGTGATCGAGTTGATGCGAATGCTGTCGGGACCGAACTCGCGCGCCATCGCACGGGCAAGACCGAGCACGCCGGCCTTCGCGGCGCTGTAATGGGGGCCGCCGAAAATACCACCGCCTCGTTGCGCCGACACCGACGACATGCACACGATGCTGCCGCCTTTCTGCTCTTTCATCGCCGGCAATACGGCTTGCGACATATAGAGCGTGCCGCGCAGATTGACGTCGACGATTGCGTCGAAGCCCTCGGCGGTAATGTCCAGTGTGCGCACTGGCTGCGTGATGCCGGCGTTGTTGATGAGGCCGTCGATGCGGCCGTATCGTTCGAGCGTCGCCTTCGCGGCCTTCACGCAAGCGTCTTTGTCGGTGACGTCGCAGGCGAGCCCGAGGTGGGCTTCGCCGAGATCGGCGGCGGCCTGCTTCGCGTCTTCTGCGCGCAGGTCGAGGATCACAATGCGTGCGCCTTGCTCGGCCAGTGCTTTGGCGGTGGCTTTGCCGATTCCGCGCGGTGAAGCCGCGCCCGTGACGATAACGACCTTGTTGTCGAGCAGCATGATTGTCTCCTGGGTGTTGATCTGATGACGCAGTGTCCGGCACGCGGTCACTCGCATCAACACCGTGGCGCTCAACTATGCTTGAGAAATTTTCAGGTAACCGGCTGCCAGCCCGGTAGGCATGCTGGGTCGCTGTGTCGACGCGCCGCAACAACCCGCATGCTCATGCACGTACAGGGATACCCTGATGCCGACTCGGCGCAGCCGTTACGCCGTACGGTCCCTGTGACCGATTTCCCGCTCGATCCATGCGATGAACCGCGCAACGCGTGGGAGCTCCGCGTTCTGGGGCGGATAGACCAGATGATGCGCGCCCACTTCGACGGAGTGTGTATCGGCGAACACCGGCACGAGCGCGCCTTCCTTGATCCGTACCGACGCGAGCATCAGGCTTTCCAGCGCGATGCCCAAGCCGAGTGCGGCCGTCTCGAGTGACATGTACGAGCGGTCAAACGAGAAATCGAAAGTCTTGTGCGCAGCGGACACACCGGTGCGTCCGAACCACTGCTTCCATTGGACGAGCGGCGTCTCCGAATAGATCAGACGATGCGCCAGAAGATCTTCCGGCGTTCCGACCGGGTGGCTTTCCAGATATTTCGGCGAGGCAAGCGGCGCGATGAATTCATTGCGCAGTGTCCTGACCTCGAGATCGCGCCAGTTCGCATAGCCGTGCCGCAAGTCGATATCGTAGTAGTCACTGGTAAACGATACATCTTCATACGAGCAGGCCAGATTCAACTGGATATCGCCGTTGGCTTCCTGAAACGATTCGAGCCTGGGCAGCAGCCACATGAGCCCGAAGCTGGGGCTGGAATGCACACGCAGGATATCGACGTCGGCGCGGCTCGATGCGCGCTCGGTCGCGCGGCTCAGATCCGCAAGAGAGCCCGTCACGTCCGACAGATAGCGCTCGCCTGTCGGTGTCAGGACAAGACCCCGGCCCGACCGATAGAAAAGTGGTTGGCCGATGATCGATTCGAGGTTGCTGATCTGGTGACTTACCGCCGAAGCGGTCAGACCAAGTTCCTCGGATGCGCGGCTGACGCTCCTGGTTCGGGCCACGCTCTCGAAAGCGACGATGGCTTTCACGGGTGGGATGCGCATAGTGAAATTTATTTCAGTCGCAGTTGAATGAAACCGCCTTGTTAGCACGCCATCCGCACTGCCATTCTGTGGGCAAGCCGCGTAACCAGGGCTGTGAAGTTTCCTGATGCAGACCGCGTCAATGCACGGGCAGCACTGCAGTAAACCATAGACATATATTGCGCAGCGCAACAACTGCGCAGGAGACAGCGATGAATTATCCGTCCTTTCTGCTGACGGCACGTTCGATCGTCAAAAGCTTCGGACCCACGAGCGTCTTGAAGGGCTTTGATATTTCAATCGCCGCAGGCGAAGTGCACGCGTTTCTGGGCGGCAACGGCGCAGGCAAATCGACGCTCATCAAAATCATCTCCGGCCAGTCCGATCGCGACGGCGGCTCGCTCGAATTCGACGGACAGGACATCGGCGCATCCGTGGGCGGCCATGTCGCCGCCGGCACCATTGCAGTGGTCAATCAGGAACTGGCGCTGCTGCCGCATCTATCCGTCGCCGAAAACATCGCGATGCCGCGCTTGCGGCGCGGGTCCGCCCGCTACAGCGAACGGGCTTCAATGGCCATCGCCATCGAAGCGCTCTCGCTGATCGATCCTCACTTCGCGCGCGAATCGGCAGGACGGCTCGTCAGCGGCCTGACGCTGCATGAGCGCCAACTGGTGGAGATCGCCCGCGCGCTCGGCTCAGGGGCGAAGTTGTTGCTGCTCGACGAACCGACCGCCAATCTGACTGCGGCGGAAACGGGCCGGCTCTTTTCGGTGATACGCCGGCTGATCGCCGACACGGGGCTCGCTGTACTGTTCGTCTCGCACCGGATGCGCGAGATCCGCCAGATCGCCGATGTCTGCACGATCATCCGCGATGGCAAGACAGCGGTCGACCGTGCGGCGCTCGATGCGATCACGGACCGTGAAATCATTGAATGCATGGGGCAAAGCGTTGTGGTCGACGAAGCGGCGAAGAGCGTAGCAGAGTCGGCGCAGTTGACACAGGCCGCGCCGCTTGCCGACCGGGAAGCTCACGATGGCGCCAAGGTCCAGTCCGCCGGCGTGCTTCGCATCGAGCGTGATGGCGTGGCGATCGAGGTTCCCCAAGGCGCGATTGTCGGTCTCGCTGGCGCACCTGTCGGCCCATCGTCGCTTATCGATGCGCTAACCGGTATCGCACCCGCCGGAGCGTGGGCCATCACGCGTGACGGCAGGCGCGTGAGCCACGCTCACCCCTGCGCCGGCGCACGCGACGGCGTCGGCTTTGTCTCCGGCGATCGCTCCAACAAAGGCATCCTCGCCACCCTGCCAATCGTTGACAACCTCGTCGCCGCTGCGCGTGTCGTCGGGCGGCGGCATGTCGTGGGTCGTGCGGAGATCGAACAGAGCACTCAACTACTTGAAACGCTGAAAATCCGCGCAGGCTCGCTGTGGGACTTGCCCGCAACGCTCAGCGGCGGCACCCAGCAGAAGCTGCTGGTGGCCCGCTGGCTATTGCTGCGACCCAGGCTGCTGGTGCTTGAAGAACCTACACGCGGCGTGGACATCCGCACGAAGCGGGAAATCTACGGGCTGATCCGCAAGATGGCGCAGCAGGGCACGACGATTGTCTGGTGGTCGACCGAATACATCGAGCTCGTCGAGTTGTGCGACACGGTGCTTGCTTTCGACCTCGACGGTAAGCCTACCGAAGTATTGCGCCATTCCGACGTCAGCGAAACGCAACTTGCCGCCGCAACCGGCATGGCCGCCTAGACCGCTTTGCACAACGATATCTATCTGGAGACAGTCATGAAATCAGTCACTCACGCGATCGCGGGCGAGCATCGCCAGCCTGGTGGCGCATTGCGCCGCTTGCTCTCGACTTATCGCACGGAAATTGCCATTGCAATCGCCATCATCGTGATCGAGCTGGCGGTCAGCATGATCGTGCCGGCAGCGCTGTCCGGCGGCAACATTTCCAACGTGACGCAAGCGGCCGCGCCGCTCGTCATCATGGCGTTCGGCGTACTGCTCGTGATTATTACAGGCGGGATCGATCTGTCCGTTGGCTCGGTGTTTTCGCTGACCGGCATGGTCACGGGCCTTGCCATGGTGCACGGTTATGGCTCAATCGTCAGCAGCCTCGCGGGATTGTCGGTCGGGGTCGTGATCGGTGCACTCAACGGTGCGCTCGTGACCTTCGTCGGGCTGGCGCCGTTCGTCGTGACGCTGAGTACGTACGCGATCGCGGGAAGCCTTTCATTCATCGTTACGGACGGCCATTCGCTGCCGATTTCCGAACCCAACTACTACCTGCTGAATTCGGGAACGCTGATTCCCGGCCTGCCGAACTACGCTCTGTGGTGCGTGCTGCTGCTCGTCGCGATCGAGTACTGCCTGCGCAAGGTCGTCGCGGGGCGGTGGCTGTATGCGATCGGCAGCAGCAGTTCATCGGCCCGCGTGATCGGCATCCCGGTCAATCGCGTGCGGCTGGGCGCCTATCTGCTGTCGGGGCTGTTCGCTTCATTCGCGAGCATCGTCAGCGTGTCCTACATCAGCAATGCGGAAGCGACCGCGGGCTCGAGCCTGATGTTGCAGGCGATCGCGGCGGTCGTGATCGGCGGAGCGAGCCTCTTCGGCGGAACAGGCTCCGCGATCGGCGCGCTGCTTGGCGCACTCATGATCACCATCATTCAGAACGGCGCGAACCTCATCGGTGTCAACAGCTTCTGGCAAGGCACCGTCACAGGCGTCGTCATTCTCATTGCGGTCCTCGTCGACCGCGTTACCAAAGCCCGGCGTTGAGCACGGGTTAGTTCCAGGAGACAAAGATGGACAAGCATACGTTGCACTCGGCCGGCAGGTTCTCAGGCCATCCGCTCGGACGGTTGATAGGGGCATCGGCATTGGCGCTCAGCATGGCGTTCGCGTCGCAGATGTCGTTCGCGGCAGACAGGCAGACCGTCGCGTACATCGCGCCGTCACTGGATATTTCGTACTGGCAGTGGGTGGCGTATGGCGTGAAGCAACGGGCGAAGGAACTCGGCATGGATTACATCGAGTTCACCTCCGAGAATTCACCAGCCAAACAGATGGACAACGTCCGCACGGCGATGACACGCGGTGTCAGCGCGATCGTCATGGGGCCGGTCAGTTCGACCAGCACGCCACCGGTCTTGCGTCTGTTGAAGTCGAAGTCTATCCCGGTCGCATTCACCGGCATCGGGCCGCAAGCCGGTCAGACCGACTATACGTCGGCGGTCACCGCCGACAACTACGATACTGGCAAGGCCGAGGGCACCTATGTCTGCAAGCTCGCGAAGGAGCGTGGCAGCAATAAGGTAGCGGTGCTATCGCTGCCGCAGGATCGCGAGAACGCGCAGAAGTATTTGAAGGGCGCGCAGGAGTCGTTCAAGGCGGATGGGTGTGAAGTCGTACAGGTGTTAGAGACGCACGGCTTGACCGTCAACGAAGCGGTCACCCAGGCGAACGACGTGCTGACGGCGCATCCGGACGTCAAGGCGATCTACGGCATGTACGACGAAGCCGCTACCGGCGCCGCGAAGGCGTTGCAAACGCGCGGCATGGTCGGCAAGGTTGCCGTCGTGACCGCCGACGGTAGCCCGACGACGATCAAGCTGCTGCGCGATGGCGCGATCCAGGGGATATTCCTGCAGGAGGCGGTCGGGCAGGGAATCGACGCGACCACGCAGGTCTTCAACGCGCTGAACCATAAGCCGACGACCCATGAACTGGCGCTCAAGGAGCCGCTCGTGACGAAGGCAACGATCGATCAGCCGGAAACACAGGCAACGGTCAAGCGAGTCTATCCGCCGTCAGCGGGTAATTACTGATACTTGAGTGGGGTTGCGGTATGGCCGTTCGTACGCCGCGAGCGGCGCCGTACTCCGGCTTACTCTAAACGGGAGACACCATGGACAATCTGCCGATCATCGATCCGCATCATCATCTTTACGATCTCAAAATCGGTAACTATCCGTGGCTGCAGGGACCGATGCTCGAGCGCGTATTCGGTGATTATTCGGCCATTCGCCATGACTATCTGATCGATGACTTTCGCGCCGACATCAGGAATCAGAACGTCGTAAAGTCGGTTCACCTGCAGGTCGAATATGACCACAACGATCCTGTCGCCGAGACGCGCTGGCTCCAGGGCGTCGCCGACGTTCACGGTTATCCGCACGGTATCGTCGCATTCGCGGACCTCGCCGCACCGAACGCGCAGGCTGTGATCGAGGAACACTGTCGGTTCGCCAACGTGCGGGGCATCCGTCAGTGTCTGAATTTCCACCGCGATCCGGTGAAGACGTTTATTGATAACCCAAATCTGATGAGCGATCCGCAATGGCGTCGAGGCTATGCGTTGCTCAAGCGCTACGACCTGTCGTTCGATCTGCAGTTGTACTACACCCAGATGGAGGAGGCCTTGTCTCTCGCACGGGAGTTCCCCGATACGCTGATGGTGCTCAACCACACCGGCATGCCAGTCGACCGGACACCGGAAGAGATCGAAGGCTGGAAGCAGGGAATGAAATCGCTCGCATCGGCACCGAACGTTTTCTGCAAGATATCTGGACTGGGCATGGGCGATTGGAAATGGACGGTGGATAGCATCCGGCCGTTCGTTCTGCACGCGATTGAAGCGTTCGGGTCAAACCGCTGTATGTTCGCGAGCAATTTCCCGGTCGACAAACTGTTTAGCAGCTATGACGCCGTGTTCGACGCATTCAAGGAAATTACACGAAAATTTTCGTCCGAGGAGCGGCGCGCGCTATTTCACGACAATGCGGAGCGGGTGTATAGGCTGTGACATCACCGATACTGCGATGTGGCTCTCCTCAGGGTGTGGCCCCGAAACGCTTTTGTTTCCTGGCACCAACTGAGCGTTTTTCCGGCTTGCCGCGAAAACCACCCTGCCGAGGGTACTTCGGACCATGCCCGACTTGCCGAGGGGCCGCAATGGGCCCGTGAAGTGCCGTTCGCAGGCGCCCCGCGACAGTCTGTACAGGGTCGTCAGTACGCGTTGGCGGATTTGAGAGTCGCCGCTCTGGAGCCGCCTCGGGCGAGCGCTACGGTGCGCCCGGCAACGAAGCGGTGCTCAACGCGTTCTTGCGCTACCACCATACGCAGGGGCTTTCCGAACGGCCAATGACTATCGCCGAACTGTTCGCGCCTTCCACCACGACGCAGTTCGTTATCTGACGCCATTCGCGGGGGCGGCGAAAATCTCTTCCTCTGGCTCGAGACAGGTTTCTTTATGCGCGCCAACCATGCTTCGGCTACGCCAACTGGCATGCCCGTGCTCCAGACGACGGGCCATATCTCCTCGTTCGGCAACGACGCGATTGCATTGCGCTGGACGAACGAGGACAAACGTCTCGCCGGTTTCTCACTGATCGATTGCGAGCGCAAACGCACGTTACGCATCGTCGCGCCGCTCACGTTCACGCTCGCTGACGGAACCACCATAAGCCTGGCCGAGCTGAGGGTCGTTGCGCCCGTGAGCGACGCTGCGCTCGAACCCAACCCGCATGCGTCCCGCTTGGGCGAACGAATCGCAGGGCGACGCACGAGCGTCTCCCTGGTAGATACGCATGGACGCCTAAAGGTGCAATGGAGCGTGGAGCAGCGCGAAGGTTCACGATATCTGCGCGTCCAGCTGGCGATTACGGCGCTTCTTCAGGACGAAGCAATTGCTGCCGTGTCGTTGCTGAAGACGCGCGCTCCAGGCGCCAGAGCCAGTAGTGAGCGCAAGGGCACGCCGGTCATTGCGGGCAATTTCTATCTGGGCTTCGAGCACCCGCTGGCGACAAGTCAGGTGAAGGGCGACAGCCTCAGCTTCATGCTGCATCGCGCGTTGCCGCTGGAGAAAAACAGGACGCTGGTCTACTCCGCTGTGGCAGGTGTAGCCAGCGACGGCCAGGTTCGGCGCGACTTCGGCATCTATCTGGAGCGGGAACGGGCTCGCCCGTATCGCCCGTTTCTGCACTACAACAGTTGGGCCGACATCGGCTACCTCACGCCGTACACGCAGGAGCAGGCGCTCGAGCGCATCGAAACAATCGGCCACGAGTTGCACACAGCGCGCGGGGTGCAGATCGATTCGCTTCTGTTCGACGATGGCTGGGACGACCTTGGCGGCGGCTGGCAATTCAGCAAGGCATTTCCACATGGCTTCGCTCCGCTGCGCGACGCTGCCGCGCGGTTCGGCGCCGCTCCCGGCATATGGCTCTCCCCGTGGGGCGGCTACGGTACGCCGAAACAGGAACGCGTGACGCGAGGACGTGCCGCTGGCTATGAGGTCATCGACAACGGTCTCGCATTATCGGGGCCGACGTATTACCGGCGCTTTCATGAAGTCGTGATGAACTTGCTCGACAAGGGCGGCGTCAACCATTTCAAGTTCGACGGCACAGGCAATGCCGACAGGGTGTTCCCCGGCAGCCTGTTCGACAGCGATTGGGACGCGGCGATTCAACTGATCGAGGACATCCGCGCGGCCAAGCCCGAAATTTTCATCAATCTCACCACAGGTACGCATCCGTCGCCGTTCTGGCTGCGCCACGTCGACTCCATCTGGCGCGGCGGCAGCGACGATGGCCTGGCGGGCAGCGGGACGAATCGCGAGCGCTGGATCACATACCGCGATACGCAGACGTATCACAACGTCGTGGAGCGCAGTCCGCTCTTTCCACTCAATTCGCTGATGCTGCACGGCATCCTCTACGCGCAGTGCAATCCACGCCTCAATGCGTCGTCGGGCGACGCATTCTCCAACGAAGTGTGGTCGTACTTCGGGACCGGCACGCAATTGCAGGAGCTCTACATTACGCCGGCGCTGCTGGGCGAGCACGACTGGGATGTGCTTGCGCGCGCCGCCCAATGGGCGCGAGAAAACGGCGACATTCTTCGCGACAGTCATTGGATCGGCGGGGCGCCGGACGAACAGGCGGCCTACGGTTGGGCAGCGTGGGCGCCGCGCAAGGCGATCGTGACGCTGCGCAATCCTCACAGTCGCACGCAACGCTTCACACTCGACCTGCGGCGCCAACTGGAACTGCCGGATCACGCGGCGGCACGATTCGAATCGCACAGCCTTGGGCGTGCGGGGGATTCCGGTATTCCTGTTCAACTGGACGCTGATCTGTCGCAAGCAGTGCAACTGGCGCCGTTCGAAGTGCTCACGCTCGAACTGCTGCCGGTTGCCGCCGCGAAGCGGTGAAGGGGGACGAGGCGTAGGCGCTAGTACAACCTGTCGGCCAGTTGAATCGGCTTTGCCTCGATCTGATGGAGGTCGAAGACCAGCACCTCGTTGTTACCTTGCACGAGCCATGGCGCGGGACAATACAGGCGCCTTTGCGGGCCGATGTTCCAGTAGCGTCCGAGATTGTGGCCATTGACCCAGACGATACCCTTGGTCCAGTTGCTCATGTCGAGCCAGGTGTCGCCGACTTCAGTCAGCAGCACGTTCGCCTTATAAAAGAGACCGGGTTTCCGTGGGTTCGTGCAGTCTTCGTTGAGGTTGGCGATAAACGTTTCATCCATCGGCAGCAGGTAGATGTCCCATTCCTCGAGCAACGCGAGCGAGCCGTCGACGTGTTTCATCGTGACCGGCTCGAGCAGACCTTTACGGTCAACGATCGCGGGTCCGAAATTGACGCGCCCCATGGCCTCGACGAGTATCTCCAGCGCTACCTGGCCGTCCGGGTTCGACCCGTGCTTGTGCCGCGCCGAAGGCAGGGCAAGCGGCGCGCGATGCATCATGCGGAGCGACTGCGCGTACTTCTGCGGCAGTTGCGCTCTCGATACGCCGCCCGCGTACCGTTCACCAAGGAAAACCGTTGCGTAGTCGTGAACGGCGCTGATATCCAGCACACCGCGCGCGTGCTCCGGCAAAGACTTGCGATACAGCACGAAGCCAAACGCCTGACCGTAGCGTTCAAACGACTGCGGCTCGACGCCATGCTCGCGTGGCAGTGCCGCGGGCAGATTGTCCCAGATCGAGGCGTAGAGCGTTGGCATCAAGGCCTCAGCGCCTGCGCAGTCAAGCGTGGCGATGACCTCGGGTATGGCTGGCAAGGGTTCGGGCAGATAGCTGGCGATCAGGTCTCGATACTTCATGTACTTCGGCGTCGCCATGCCTTGCTCGCTGATCGGCGCGCAGTAGTCGTAGCTCGTGATGTCGGGCTGATAGTTGCCTGAAGCGTCCACGTTCGCGCCGGCAAAAAAGCCAAAGCTCGTGCCGCCGTGAATGACATACAGGTTGAACGACAGTCGCGCCTGCATGAACGTGGCCAAGGTACTGGAGAGGTCGTAGTCCACGCCCGCGAACCCCGCTTCGCCCCAATGCGTGAGCCACCCTAGGTACACCTCGCCAGCCATCGCGGGCACCGAGGGGAATTCGCGGCGCACAGTTGCGATCTGCGCTGCGTCGCCGTTGCTCAGCGCGATTGCGCCGCCCGTTACCGTGGTGCGATTGCGTTCGAGTTGCGGCAGACCGTCTTCGGTGTAGAACGGCCCGGTTATGCCTCCTGCTAGCCAAAGCTGCCTGAGCTCTTCGAGGTAAGCCGGATTGCTCGCATACGAACCGAATTCGTTCTCGATCTGGATCATCAGGATCGGTCCGCCGTGCTCGCTCATCAATGGCTTGATACGCGGAACCAGTTCGTCGATATAGCGAGCCACCGCCGCCATGTAGCGAGGATCGGTGGCCGAGTCGGTCCGCAACTGGATGTCCCGATCGCGCAACAGCCAGGAAGGGAGGCCGCCCAGATCCCACTCTGCGCACACGTAAGGCCCGGGGCGCAACAGCACCCACATCTGCTCGGCTTGGCACAGGCGGACGAAGGCCTCGATATCGCGATTCCCGCTGCGGAAGTCGAACACGCCTCTATGCGTCTCGTGGTAATTCCACATGATGTACAACGCGATGCAGTTCATCCCCATCGCCCTTGCCATGCGGATCCGGTGTCGCCAGTACTCGCGCGGGATGCGGGCTGGATGCATCTCGCCGCTGCGAATCTGGAACGGCAGGCCGTCGAGCAGGAAATGTTCGCCGTCGGGGCTAAAGGAGAAGGTATGGCTGCGTTCGAGGTTCACGATGGGCGTTGTCAAGTCGACGAATGCAGGCTACCTGTAAATCGGCTGCACCTGCGAGAACGGTAGAACGCAGTTCCTTAACGATCAACAGCTTGCGAACTTTTTCGGTCCGCGGCGGCGCCATGCCTCGCACGGACCAAAGGTGTCGTTCGCCGGACCGGCCGACCAAGGTCAGCTGAGGAACGGCGGATTCAACCGGTGGATTCGATCGCTCGATGGAATCGTTCAGCTGGCGTGCGTATTGCCGGTGCGTGAACTATTCTGAAAAGATCGCAATTGTTCATTCCTTTTCAGGTATTCGACGGGAGGTGTGCCATGTCGATGTCGCCAACCTTGCAGGACTGCCTGCGCAGCAAGGGTTCCCGCTACGAAGTCGTGCGTCACCCATACAGCCACTCGAGTATCGAAACGGCTGCTGCGGCGCACATTCCGGGCGACCGCCTCGCCAAGACCGTGCTCCTCGAAGACGAACACGGCTACGTGGCCGCCGTGCTGCCGTCAACTTACGCGGTGCAGCTCTCCGAACTCTGGAGCAAGACAGGGCGCCGGCTCGCTCTCGCCACGGAAGTCGAACTGCGCGAATTATTCAAGGACTGCGATGTGGGAGCGCTGCCGCCAATTTGTATGGCGTATGGCATGAAAACCTACCTGGAATCCAGTCTGGCAGGCCAGCCAGACGTCTACTTCGAGGCGGGCGATCACGAAGAGCTGATTCATATGGAAGCGGATCAGTTCCTCATGCTGATGGACGATGCGGAGCGCGCCCATTTCGCCCGGCGGATGCGAGGGTTGAGCGGGCGGGCCTGACCCAACTGGCCCGCCCGTGCGCTGGCCGCGATAATTTGACCGCCTTTTGCTTCATTTGTCAGGGGTAACTAATCAGTGGAAGCTGGAATTTTTTTCCAACTTCCGCTTGATTAGTCACGCGTCATTGCGCCAGTTGCCAGCGCAGCACCGGATGCGTCGCGCCGGCAGGCATCGCCCACACCCCCGTCGGACTGAAGTCATCACCCACGAATGATGCCGGTGTGCTCATCTGCGCGGTGGTCAGCCCGTTCGCCGCGGGAATCGGCGTGCCGTACACGACGCCGACTGTGGCGGTCGTGGTGTCGGTGTCCCAGTACACATCGTTCCCGATCGTGCCTGTATTGGCCCGCGCGATGCCGATCGGCTGATAGGACGGCTGAGTCACGAGACCGGTTGCGAATGACTGGGTGATCGTTCCCGAGTTTATGACGACAAGGCCAACCGGCGAAATATCCGCGTTCACCGTGTAGTTTTTCGGGCGACCGCAGGTCCACCGCCCGGCTTCGAGTCTCCCCACGACCCATTCCGATATCATTTCGCAAGGATGCGCGGCATTTGCCGTTATCACGTATGTAGTCTCTAACCTTTTCCCCGTTGCAGCGGGGACGCGCTCTGAAGTCAGCGATGAAAGTCGATCTAGCCACGCTTTACCTTCTTGTGATCGGAACCTTGTTTGCCAGTTCCGCCATGATGTATTGGGAACACCTGTCCCATCCCAAGCGCGGCAAGGAATTGCGAATGCTGGCGGCCGGCTATGCGACCCTCGGAATCGGTTGCGCGGCGGCTGCATTTCGGGTTCAACTGCTCGGTGCAGCTGGCCCCGCAGTGAGTAATCTCGTGATTCTCACCGGCTATCTGCTCGTCCTGGACGGTGTGGCAATGTTCAACGGCCGGCGATATCTCGCGAGCTCGATCGGGTTGCTTCTGCTGATGGGGCTCACGTGGGCCGTGGCTGGCGTGCGTTGGCAGGCTGCCGTCTGGATGTACGTCAGCGCCATCCCGATCGCGCTGGCTTCCGCCATGACGTCGCTCGAACTGCTGCGAGGCGACGGCATGCCGGCGGTTCAATCCCGGCGCGTCGCCGTGGCGGTAACGGGCATCCACGCGCTGTTTTACGTCGCCCGGGCTTTCGTGCTGCCATGGCTGGTGCCGATCTTCGGGCCGCGCGTGCTGGCTGTCTCCAGCGAAATCACGATGTACGAAGGGGTTCTCTACTCGGTCATTTTGCCGATGACCTTGCTCCGGCTGACCCGGGAAGAAATTCATGGTGAGCTTTTGCAGGAGTCCCGCACGGATTACCTGACCCGACTCGGAAATCGAAAGTTGTTTTTCGAAGAGGGGGAGCGGGTTATCAGCGACCGCGGCATAAATCGACTACCCGTCACACTTCTTGCGTTCGACCTCGATCACTTCAAGAGAATCAACGACCAATTTGGGCACAAGACCGGCGACGAGGTTTTGAGGTCATTCGCGCAAACCGTTCGAGCCGTGACGGGTACGGACGCGATTCTTGCACGCATAGGCGGCGAAGAATTTGCCGCCCTGCTGCCGGGCTACGACAGCGACCGCGCAAAAAAGCTAGGCGAGAACGTTCTCAGCCGGTTCGCCGCAATGTCCCATGGCGCCGACGGCCACCGGATTCGCGCCACCGTCAGCATTGGACTCGCCGAGTCAAGTCGCGAAACGGCTTCCCTCACCGACCTGCTCTCAGCCGCCGACCAGGCGTTGTATCGAGCCAAGTCGCTGGGCGGCAATCGGCTTGAACAGACGCCAACGACCGCGCTCGCCGCCGCCAGCTGATCTTCGAGTGGCAATCGGATTCAAGCTCCCGCCGGCTAGAGTGTGGGGAAGTTTCCGGTCCCGCTCGAAACACTGAATTCGTTGGCCAGCACGGCTCCGTCGATTTTCCGCGTGGCCGAGGAGCCACGCGGATTTTCGTCCGAGCGCGATTGCGCACGCAGGTACGACACATGGATGCTCACGAACCCGACACGCGGCCGACCCAACCCGTAACCCGCCCTGTCCTTGTCTGGGACGCGCCGGTGCGGTTGTTTCACTGGCTGGTGGTCGTGCTGGTCACGGCCGCGTATGTCACGTTGAAGCTGAACTGGATCGACTGGCACGTGCGCGTCGGCGAGACGCTGCTCGCCATTGTCATTTTCCGGCTGCTGTGGGGCTGCTTTGGCAGTGAGACCGCCCGCTTTCGCAGTTTCGTGGCATCACCCGCGGCTGCGCTTCGTCATTTGCGCCGCCTGTTTCATCGCGAGCCCGATGTGCAGGTAGGCCACAATGCGGCCGGCGGCTGGATGGTTCTATTTCTGCTCGTCTTGCTGCTGACAGAGACGCTGAGCGGGCTCTACGTCAACAACGACATCGCCGACGAAGGGCCGTTTAGCGAACTGGTGCCCGTGTGGCTCGCCAACGCAATCTCGGCGTTGCACGGCCTTGTCTGGTACGTGCTGCTCGCCGCGGTGGTGCTGCACGTGCTCGTGATCGCCCTCTACGCGGTAGCGAAGGGACACAACCTGCTGCGCCCGATGCTGACCGGCTACAAACTGCTGCCCTCGTCCGTGGCCGCCCCGCGGCAGGCGCCAGCGCTGCTGGCGCTGCTGCCATTCGGCGTCGGCGTTGCCGTGGTGATGCTGCTCGCGGCTTATCTGTGAGCCTGCCGCAAACCCGCTCTCCGGGCGCGGCTACCGTGCCTGCATCAGTTGCCCTTCGGTGGCTTCACCTGGCCGCGAATCTCGCCATTCGGATTGTTCTTCGTGTGAACGTTGATGTACATGTCACCGGCTTCGAACATCTTGGCTTCGTCCGGAGATAGCGTGGCCTGACCGGTGATCGGGCTCGTCACCTCCGTGGTGCCCTTCTGCGACAGCCAGACCTTTACGCCAGCGTTTTTACCGGCCGGGGCGGGTCCGTGGAAATGCGCCATCGTGGTCGGACTCGTCAATCCGCTGAAGCTGATGTTCCAGGTGACGACCCGCGTGCTGGGGTCGTACGTGAGCTTGGCGCTACCGCTGCCAGGCGTCTGCACCGGCGGAACCTGTTGGGCGCCCGTCAAAGGCACCTCAAACGAGACGGGCGCCGCTTGCGCCAAGGTTAGCGCACCCGCGAAGGCCAAACCACCGAACACCATGAAAGCGCGCCGCGTGATGGATCGTGACATCTGGTTTTCTCCTGTTGGGTTTGCCCTTGGTGAGCGGGCGATTATTGAAGACTGCAGAAGACCTCGTCGGCGTTGTTGGCAGCCAAACAAGTGAGTCAAGCATAGACGCAAGCAGGCCGTAACGCGAAGGTTGCATGAGGCCGAAATCCGGCTATGCGTGGCAACCGCCCCGTTACGTCGACGCCAGATGAGTCTGTCCAGCGATTCGAAAGGAAATCGTCGGGCGAAAATCGTTGAAATTTGATCTGGCGCGAAAAATTCTTCCGGTACGATTTGCGCTTCGTGCGCAGGCAGCGGATGTAACTGGCGCGACCTGGTGTTGCGCCAGGCGCCTTCATGGATCACACCCATTGTTACGCTGCCATGTCCATCCCGAACGCCTTCGTCGGCATCGCGATTCTGTCCTGCCTGATGAGCGTCGCCGCTCTCGGCTCGCTGTTTCGCGCTCAGGTTCCGGGGATACGCCATTGGTGTGTGTCAAGTGGCCTGCTGGCCGTCACGGCCACGCTCCTTCTGTTCCGTCGGTCGGATATCGTCGTACTGGGCGCAAGCGCGTTGCTGCTACTGGCCTCGCTCCTCGCGATCCACGGCTTCCGGCGATTCTTTCATCGGCAAACGGCAGAAACTGCGTGATGCTGGCGGGGTCGTCGCAGCGTGCCGATGACATCGTTTCCAGTTTTCCGGCTTGGGAAAGCTCCGCGCAGGAGACGCCTGAGCGATCGTCCATTCGCACTGCCACCGCAAAAAAAACCGGCATGCAGTCGCCCGCATACCGGTCTCTATTGGAGCCCCAGTCGCGTCACCGCGAAAAGGGCCGCCGCGCTGATCCGCGCCAGTCCGCGCTTTATTTGCGCTTTATTTGCGCTTTATTTGCGCTTCAATTGCGAAACATCGCGCACCGCGCCGCGATCGGCCGAGGTCGCGAGCGCCGCGTACGCCTGCAATGCCTGCGACACGACACGCTCGCGATTGGTCGGCTGCCATGCGTCGTCGCCGCGCGCTTCCATCGCCGCGCGACGGCGTGCGAGCTCTTCATTCGACACCGCGAGATGCATCTTGCGCTGTGGAATGTCGATCTCGATCACGTCGCCGTCTTCGACCAGACCGATCGTGCCGCCTTCCGCCGCTTCCGGCGACGCATGGCCGATCACGAGCCCCGACGAGCCGCCCGAGAAACGGCCATCGGTAAACAGCGCACAGCTCTTGCCGAGGCCCTTCGACTTCAGATACGAAGTCGGGTACAGCATTTCCTGCATGCCCGGACCGCCCTTCGGACCTTCATAGCGGATCACCACGACGTCGCCCGGCACGACCTTGTCACCGAGAATCGCGTCGACCGCGTCGTCCTGGCTTTCGAACACGCGCGCGCGACCCGAGAACAGCCACTGCGATTCGTCGACACCCGCGGTCTTCACGATACAGCCCTTCTCCGCGAGATTGCCGTACAGCACCGCGAGGCCGCCGTCTTTCGAGTACGCGTTTTCCTTGCTGCGGATACAGCCGCTCTTGCGGTCCGTGTCGAGCGTCGCGTAGGTCGCTTCCTGGCTGAAGGCGACCGTGGTCGGAATGCCGCCCGGCGCCGCGCGGAAGAATTTCTGCGCTTCCTCGCCCGCGTCGCCGGCGATGTCCCACTTCGCGATCGCGTTGCCGAGGGTGCCGCTATGCACGTTGCCGCACGACAGATCGAGCAGCTCCGCGCGCGCGAGCTCACCGAGAATACCGATGATGCCGCCCGCGCGATGCACGTCCTCGATGTGGTACTTGTCGGTCATGGGCGCGGCCTTGCACAGGCAGGGCACCTTGCGCGAGATACGGTCGATGTCCGACATCGTGAAATCGACGCCCGCTTCCTGCGCGGCGGCCAGCAGGTGCAGCACGGTGTTGGTCGAGCCGCCCATCGCGACGTCGAGCGTCATCGCGTTTTCGAACGCCTGCTTGGTGGCGATGCTGCGCGGCAGGACCGAGGCGTCCTCTTCCTGATAGTAGCGGCGGCACAGATCGACGACCAGGCTGCCCGCCTGCTCGAACAGGCCCTTGCGCCATGCGTGCGTCGCGACGATGGTGCCGTTGCCCGGCAACGCGAGGCCGATCGCCTCGGTCAGGCAGTTCATCGAGTTCGCGGTGAACATGCCCGAGCACGAACCGCAGGTCGGGCACGCGCTGCGCTCGACTTCGGCGACTTCGGCGTCGCTGATCTTCGGATCGGCGGCCTTGATCATCGCGTCGATCAGGTCGATCTTCGCGATCACCTGGCCGTCGGTCGGCGACTTGATCTTGCCCGCTTCCATCGGACCGCCCGACACGAACACGACCGGAATGTTCAGGCGCATCGCGGCCATCAGCATGCCCGGGGTGATCTTGTCGCAGTTCGAGATGCAGACCATCGCGTCCGCGCAGTGCGCGTTGACCATGTACTCGACCGAGTCCGCGATCAGTTCGCGCGACGGCAGCGAATACAGCATGCCGCCGTGGCCCATTGCGATGCCGTCGTCGACGGCGATCGTGTTGAATTCCTTCGCCACGCCGCCGGCCGCTTCGATCTGCTTCGCGACCAGCGCGCCCAGGTCGCGCAGATGCACGTGGCCCGGCACGAACTGCGTGAACGAATTCACGACCGCGATGATCGGCTTGCCGAAATCGTCGTCCTTCATGCCGGTGGCGCGCCACAGCGCGCGGGCGCCGGCCATGTTGCGGCCATGAGTCGAAGTGCGTGAGCGATAGTTAGGCATCTGTATCCTCAGGTATTGCTGTTATCGGTTTTGATGAGCGCCCGCGCGGGCGTGGGGATCGCAGCGCGGACTTTGCGCTGGGAACGAATAGTGCAAGAACGCCAGTAAGACGTCCAATATATTTTTTCTGCGTGATTAGGTCGGGGAAAGTATTAAACGATGCCGCGACCGCTCAGCCGATTTCACCTTTTCTTGACATTGCCCGCTCCCACCGCGAATAATGCAGCGTTCGTTTAACGAAACCGTGTTCACCATAAGAACATTGAAACGGAAGCAGAGGTCTTTTCGAGCGCAACACCGGGTTCGAGGCCAGGCGCGCCCAAGCCTGGGGCCACCCTCCTGGATTCGCGCCAATCTGTCCGCTGTGATCAAGATCAGGTAAGGCAAGCTTGCCGCCAATACGCGCCGGCGCGCCGTACCCGCCCCTCCGCCCAGCACAGGGCCGGGCACTACACAGAGTCACACACATGAAGCGAGACACTCCCCCTCACGCCGCCGGCCGACCGGCCGCTTCGCGCGGCATCGTCGAAGGGCTGGTTTATGTTTTCGAGCAGGTCATGCCCGACCCGTTCGTACTGTCGATCTGCCTGACGTTCTTCGTCGCCGTGCTGGCGATGCTGATCGCACCGAACGGCACACTGCCGACGCTGCTCGATTCCTGGTACACCGGCACGTTCGGCATTCTGGGCTTCGCGCTGCAGATGATCCTGATCCTCGCGACCGGCTACGCGATCGCGGAAGCGCCGATCGTGCAACGCGGTCTGCGCGCGCTCGCGTCGCATGCGAACTCGCCGACGCGTGCCGCGCTGCTCGTGTTTCCGGTCGTCGCGGTTGCCGCGTGGCTCAATTGGGGGCTCGGGCTCATCGTCGGCGCGTTGCTGTCGCGGGAAATCGCGCGGCGCGTCGACGTCGACTTCGCATGGCTCGTCGCGGGCAGCTATTCGGCCTGGTCGATCTGCAACAGCGGGCTGTCAAGTTCGATCGCGCTATCACAGGCGTCGCACGGCAATGCGCTGAATCTCGTCGAGAAAGCGACCGGCCACGTGGTGCCGCTCAGCGAAACCATCTTCGCGCCGTTCGTGTTCGTTCCGACCGTGCTGGTCGTCGTCGTGATGACCGCGATCTTCATCAAGATGCATCCGAAGGCGGAGAACGTCGTCGCGTTTCGTCAGAGCGGCGAAGCAGCCGCCGACGCGCCGAGCGACGACCCGCATGCCCGCGCGAGCAGCGAGACATCGCTCGCGGCGCGCCTCGAACAGTCGATGCTCGGCACACTGCTGATGCTCGCGCTCGGCATCGGCTATCTGGCGCTGACGTGGCACAAGGAAGGATTCGATCTCGACATCAACAACACGATCCTGATCTTCCTGATGATCGGTCTCGCGCTGCAACGCACGCCGATCGCGTACGCGAATTCGATTCGCCGCGCCGCGCGTCAGACCGGCTCGATGCTGCTGCAATATCCGATGTACGGCGGGATCATGGGCATCATGAAGGGCACGGGTCTCGCGTCGATGATCGCGAAAGCGTTCGTGACGATCGCGTCACCGGTCACGCTGCCGCTGTGGAGCTATCTGAGCTCGCTGATCATCACGCTGCTGGTGCCGAGCGCCGGTGGCCACTGGGCGGTGCAGGGTCCGTTCGTGCTGCCCGCGGCGCTCAGCCTGCATGCGTCGGTGCCGCGCACCGCAATGGGCGTCGCGATGGCCGAGAATGTATCGAACATGCTGCAGCCGTTCTGGGCCGTGCCGATCGTCGCGATCGCGGGTATCCGGATTCAGCGCGTCATGGGCTACACGGCGGTGACGTTCGCGGTGTCGCTGGTGATTTACGCGGTGGCGTTGTGGCTCGTGCCGTAACCACAATGACCTGAGTCCGAACGATCTCGCTACCGTCAAAACAAAGGGCCGATGAAGCAATGCTTGATCGGCCCTTTGTGCTTTTGCGGCGTACCGCTCGCTGTTACATCTTGACGAGGTCCAGCAGCGTCTTTTTGCCGTCCTTGTAGTCGTACAGCGAGATCACGCCGTGCTGAAGGTCGCCCTTCGCGTCGAACGTCGTTTCGCCGGTCACGCC
The DNA here is from genome assembly GCF_014201025.1 of Paraburkholderia sp. MM5384-R2. Taxonomy (NCBI): domain Bacteria; kingdom Pseudomonadati; phylum Pseudomonadota; class Betaproteobacteria; order Burkholderiales; family Burkholderiaceae; genus Paraburkholderia; species Paraburkholderia sp. MM5384-R2. The sequence continues at coordinate 252,325 of NZ_JACHDI010000004.1, read as the reverse complement.
CTTGTAGTCGGTGCCCGACACCTTGGCGAGCACCTTCGCCGGATCGGTCGAGTTCGCGCGCTTCATTGCGTCGACGACGATATACACCGCGTCGTACGTGAACGGCGCGTCGAATTCGATCTGATGAGCCCTGCTGGGTGTACGCCGGGTTCGTCGACGACGGCGAGATCTGCACGATGCCAGCGTCGCTGTCGATCTTCGAGGCCGGAATCGACGCGCCCGAGTTCAGGTGGCCCACCACCGCGACGACTGGGATTTTGCGGGTTTGATTCGTTCAGGAAATCGTCAGCAAAAGTGACGAGATAAGCAGGAACTCTGCGAATCACGGCTTGAAATCGGCCAGCATCACACCGTCGCGGATATGCGCGAGAGCGGCCGCCACGTAGTCGACGACCGGTGCCGGTGGATGGTCCGGCTTCGCCCACACGAAGCCCGAGCACTTGTGCGGCTCCATGTTCGCCAGTTCGCCTTGCCATGAACGGCACGCGAGAAAGAAGCTGATGCGGTTCGTGTCCGAGTCGCGCCGCATCACGAGTTTGAATTCGAGCGCGCCGGGCGCGATCGTCACACCGGCTTCTTCTTTCGATTCTCGAATCGCGCATGCCTCGATCGATTCGCCCGGTTCGAGATGGCCGGCAATCAACGCGTACTGGCCGTCCCTGAAACCGGTATTCGCGCGCCGGATGAAAAGGCACTCGCCCTGCCCATTCAGGAACAGCACGTTCACATCGACGATGCTTTGCATTCGGCTCATTTTCTTGCCGGCATCATGACGGACTAGCCGCGTTGCGCGGTCAGCAGCTTGATGCCGAGCGCGACGAAGACGAGCCCGCTGCCGCGTTTGATGGCCGCGACCCAACGGCCGGCTCCGGCGCGCGTATGGATACCTCGCACACCGAGCGAATAAATGGTGTGCACGAGCGCGACGGTGAGCGCGATCGTCAGATACATCACGATGAACTGCTCCGACAGGCCGCGCTCGTGGTCAATGAATTGCGGCATGAACGCCGATAGAAAGATCATCGTCTTCGGATTGCTGCCCGACACGAGCAAGGCTTCGCGGAATACCTTCTTGCGCTCGAACGTATAAGCGGACGATGCGACGCCCGCCGGCTGCGCGGCCCGCGATGCCTCTTTGTTGCCGCCGCGCAGTTGCCTGATGCCGAGATACATCAAATAACCCGCGCCGAGCACTTTCATCGCGACGAAGAGCGGCGGCAGCGTCGTCAATACCGCGCCGACGCCTAGCGCCACGAGCACGACGACGACTCCTTGCGCGAGCAGATTACCGGCGACGCTCGCCGCCGCGCCGCGGTTTCCATAGCGGACCGAATTGCGGATCACGAGCAGAACGTTCGGTCCCGGCGAAATGGTGGTGAGCAGATAGGCACCGGCGAAAAGCAACCAGGTATGGAAGGACATGGCAGGCCCAGCGGTTCGTTGTAGTTGAATACCAATACACCGGACATCATCATGCCACGGAAAAAATCGCTGCCGCCGTCGCTGCGCGCTAATCGGTACGCACGACCTGACACAAGAACTGCTTCAAACGCGCACTTTGCGCACCCGCCCGATGTGGTGCATCGCGAGAGCCTGCGCGTCGGCCTTGCTGATGCGCCGGACGTCGCGCGCCGCCTCAACGTTTCGAGCCCGTCACCAGTTGCAGCGGCGTCTCGATCACCTTCGACAACTCGCGCTGCTTGCGCCGCTCGGTCACCGCCTTCAACGCGAAGTCGATGCCGAACACGGTCTGGCGGCCGGCGAACTGGTTCATCGTCGCGAGCACGCGGCCGTCGGCGAGTAGCGGCTTGATCGCATCGATCGCGTCGTAGCCGGTGACATAGACGCCGCCGCCGCGACCCGCGTCGCGAATCGCGTCGACCGCGCCCATCGCCATGTTGTCATTGCCGCATAACAGCGCGCGCAGCTGCGGGTGCTCGGCCAGCATTTTCGCGGCCACGTCGCGGGCCTTGCCGTACTCCCAGTCACCCGGCTCGACCGCGACGACCTGCACGCTCGCGGCATCCATCGCATCGCGGCTGCCGGCCGTGCGCTGCTGCGCATTGCTGCTCACCGAAATGCCTTCGATGATGCCAACCTGATCGCCGGGCTTCAGCCGCGTGGCCAGATATTGGCCGACCTGCTTCGCGCCGTTGCGATTGTTCGGCCCGACGAACGGCACCGAGATGCCGGCGGCCGCTTGCGCCGCATCGTCGAGCGGGTTGTCGATCGTGATCGTGATGATGCCGGCCTTGATCGCGCGCGCGATCACCGGGATCAGCGCCTTCGAGTCGGTCGGCGCGATCACGATCGCGTTCACCTTCGCCCTGATCGCCTCGTCGACCATGCGGATCTGCGCGGCGGTGTCGGTCTGTTTGGCCGTGCCGCGAATCGTCAGGCTGAATTGCGACGAGAAGTGGTCCTGGTAATCGCGCGCAGCGTCGACCATCGCGACCGTGAACGGGTCAGACATCGATTTGAGTACGAGCGCGATCTTCGGCTTCGTGCCGGGCAGCACTTCGGCGCCGGCATCGTCCGCGAACAGCGCGATGCCAGTGAGACCGGTTGCGGCCAGCGCGCCCGCGAGCAGCACGCGGCGGCGCATGTTCTGCGTCATGGCTTAACTCCTTCGCGGAGGTGCCGGTTGCGGACGGGCCGGTTGCGGACGCGCCGATCGAACGACGCGACGCTGGCGGCAATTTCGTCGAAGAGCGGCCGGCTGTCGATATCTTCGCTCAGACAACGCGTCTTCAAGGCGGCGAGTTGCGCGTCGAGTTCACCGGATACGTCGCAACGCTCGAGCAGTTCTTCGAGCAGACAGCCGTACGCCCTCACTTCGAGCCGCTGCAACGCGATAGCGAGCTCGCGATCGCCGGCGTCAAACAACGACGCCGCCCCGAAATCGCCGAGCAGCGCGCGCCCCGCGCCGCCGTGCAGGATATTGTGCGCGTACAGATCGCCATGCATCACGCCGCCCCGATGCAGATGACTCGCGACCTTTGCGATGCCGCTCGCGATACCGAGCACCGTCGCAAGGTCGAAGCGCGCGTCGTCGCGATAGATGTCCCGCGTACACGATGCGAGGCTCGGCGGACCGGCGAGATTGGCGAAGCGCGTATCGATCAATCCCATCACGAGGCCATGCGTTTCCGACGGATGCCCGATCACCTTGCCGAGCACGGGGATCAGGTTCCCATGTTCGCCGCCGCGAATGCAAGCAGCCATCTCGCAGTCGGGCAAACCGTCGCTCGTCACCGCGCCCTTGAACAGCTTGACGGCGACCGCACGCGGCGCGGGCTCGTTGTCCGCGTGCAGCGCCGCGCGATAGATGACGCCCGATGCGCCCTCGCCCAACGGCCGTTCGAGCTGCAACGCATCCCAACGAATGCCGCTGATCGGTGTGTCGATGAGCGCCGCCTGTTCGAGCGCCGCGTTGAACGGATTGCCCGCATACGCGAGCCACGCAAGCCGCGGCAGACGCAGCAACCAACGCGGCAATGCATCGAAACGATTCGCCGCGACCCTCAGCAGTTCGAGCCGCGTGCATGCGAGCAACTCCTCGGGCAGCGCGCGCAGCCGGTTGCCGGCAAGCATCAGCTTCTGCAGTTGCGTGCAGCGGCCGAGCTCCGCGGGCAAGCGTTCGAGATCGTTGTCGGTCAGAATCAGCCAACGCAGCAGCGGCGGCAGCGCGCGCGCCGGCACCTCGCGGATGCGATTCGACTTGAAGCCGATCATGCTCAGTTGCACGCATTCGCCGAGCACGCCGGGCAATTCGGTGAACGGGTTGTTGGACGCGAACAGGATGCGCAGTTTGCGCAGACGCGGCAGATCGTCCGGCAGCGTCGTCAATGCGTTGTTCGACAGGTCGAGCACTTCGAGCGTATCGGCGAGATCGAAAATCTCGCGCGGAAATTCGCTCAGGCCGCACGCGAGTTTGAGTTCGCGCGCACCCGCCAGTCGCCCGGCCTGCAGTTGTTCTAAAGTCGTGGTCACAGTCGTGGGAAAGAAGATCGGGTAGCGCCCGCAGCGCGTCGTACCGAAGCTGTCGATTTTACTGAGTCGAAGGTCATCTGGGGTTCTCTGCGGTACAGTGATGCGAGCGTCGCGGGGGTCACGGCCGTCGCGGCCATGTCGAATGCGAATGAGACAGCAATATCTGGAGCGCGTTCAGGCGACGCAAGCGACACACTATCGGATAACGGCGCAGCCTTCATACAGTTTTGCGCGTCCGGTCGTCGAAACGCCGCCGCCTCGCAAGTCCTTGCGCCGCCACCCTGTCAGGAGCCTGAGAAAGTGACGTATGCATACAAGTTGATCGATTCGCCGGTCGGTCAGTTGAAGCTGGTGGCGAAAGGCGAATGCCTTGCCGCGATTCTGTGGGAGCACGACAAGCCGAACCGCGTGCGACTCGGCGAAATGAGCGAAGCGAACGAACTCGCGGTGCTCCTCGAAACCGAGCGGCAATTGCGCGAGTACTTCGCGGGCACACGCCAGGCCTTCGATCTGCCGTTCGACTTTCAGGGCACCGAGTTCCAGAAGCAGGTCTGGCGCGCGCTGCTGACCATTCCGTTCGGCCAGACGCGCAGCTACTCGGAGATCGCGCGGCAGATCGGCAACGTCAACGCGGTGCGCGCGGTGGGCGCGGCAAACGGCCGGAATCCGATCTCGATCGTCGCGCCGTGTCATCGCGTGATCGGCGCGTCGGGCGAGCTGACGGGATTCGCCGGCGGCCTCGCCAACAAGATGCTGCTGCTTTCGCTGGAGGCGGGGCAGACCTCGCTCGAAGCAGCGGCGGATGACGCGCATCGGCTGGCGCCGAAGGGAAACGCGGCGCAACCGGTCAAGGTCGATGCGCCCGCGAAACCGGCGCATCGTCAGCCGAGCCGGGGAACGCAGGGTTCGCTGTTCGGTAGCTAAAGCAGCGCACACCCGGCACGATGCGCCACCCACCGGCCGTAATCGCCGATGCTTCGTCCGCGATCAGCACCATCGTCCGCGCATGCAACACCTATCCTTAAGATGCCCTTTGGGGCATCGAACAGGAGGATGACATGCGCATGCTTCTCAACATACAAATACCGAACGAACCGTTCAGCACACTCGTGCGTGAGGGCCGAATCGGCGACCTGATGAGAAAGATCCTCGAGGACACGAAACCAGAAGCCATCTACTTCACCGAGCAGCAGGGCAAACGCGGCGCGGTGGCGGTCGTCGAGGTCGCCGATGCATCGGCGATCCCCGCGCTTGCCGAACCGTGGTTCCTGACGCTCGACGCCGACTGCGAGCTGCGCATCGCGATGCTGCCCGAGGATCTGATGAAAGCCGGGCTCGACGCGCTCGGCGACAAGTGGAAGTAACGCGGCCCTCAGGAATGCCCAGCCGATAGCTGCAGCAGCATCGAAGCGGCGGCCGTCGCCGCGACCTGGCAGCCGAGCACGATATGTGCCTCGGCCGTGTCCTCGATAAAGTCGTGACTCACGCCGCCGATGCTCGGCACGAACATCATGCACGCCGGCATGCAACGCGCGATCACCTGCGCGTCGTGCGCGGCGCCGCTCGGCATGCGCAGCCACTGGCCCGGCGCGAGTGCTTCGGCGGCTCGCGCGATGTGCTCCGCGAGCGTGGCGTCCATGCTGACGGGTTCGATCGGCTCGTCGAGCGTCTGCAATTCGACGCTCACCGCGTTGTGCGCGTTGAAATCGCGCACCAGTTCCGCGAGCGCGCGTTCCATGGCCTGAAGCCGTGCGGGGTTCGCATCGCGGAATTGCAGGTACATGTCGGCCGCGCCGGGCACGACGCTCATCGAGCCCGGATCGAGATCGATGCGGCCCACGGTCCAGACGGTATCCGCGTCCGCCAGCTGCCCGAACGCGTCGTTCATCCGCGCGATGAACGCGACGAGCGCCGCGCCCGCGTCGCGGCGAATCGCCATTGGCGTCGTGCCCGCGTGATTGCGCTGACCCGTGAAGCGCAGTCGCGATTCGCGCAGCCCGACGATCGTCGTGACCACGCCGATCGCTTTGCCGATCGCCTCGAGACGTCCGCCCTGCTCGATATGCGGCTCCAGATACGCGACCTGGCGCCCTGCCTCGAAACGTGCACGCGGCCGGCCCGCCAGTCCAGCGGCCTCGAGTACGTCGGCGAGGCGTTCGCCCTGCCGATTCGTCGCGCCGCGAATCGAGTCGTCGACCACCTCGCCGACGAAGCTGCGGCTGCCGAGCAGGCCCGAGAACGTGCCCTCCTCGTCGATCCACGACGCGACGTCGACGGCGAGGTGCCGCGTCGCGTCGTGCTCCGCTAGCGCGCGGGCGATTTCGAGCCCGTACATCACGCCCATTGCACCATCGAGCCAGCCGCCGGTCGGCTGCGTGTCGGTATGCGAGCCGATCACGAGCGCGGGACTGCTATTGCGCGAGCGTCCGAACACGGTGCCGACGCCGTCGATGCGCGCGTCGAGCCCCGCCTCAGTCATCCGGCCGACCAGCCATTCGCGCGCCGCCAGATCGACCGGCGACAGCGCGAGCCGGACCACGCCGGGACCGGTCGCGCCAAAACCGCGCAGCCGTTTGAGGTCGGCCATCAGCCGGTCAGGATCGATCTTCACCACGTTGTCATCTCCATGAATTGATTGCGGATATACGCGTGAAGCCCACCCTCCGGCTCGAACAATCGATACAGCGTGGGCCGCGACAGCTGCGACATGGCCAGCACGCTGTCGACCGTCAGATCAGGTTGGCCGAGATTTGCGTCGATATAGCGGCGCGCTGCCGTGAACATCGCGGTGCGTGCCACCGCCCGCGCACTGCCGGTCAAGCCTGTTTCCTTGCCGAACGCCGCCGCCATCAACAGCGCGCAAGTGTGGAGCGCTTCCTGAGCCGCGGGCGTGTCCATCGTGGGCAGCGTGCGGCACAGTTCGGACGGCCGTATCAAGAAAGCCCCACGACCGCGGGCACTCTCACGAAGCGGACTAACCGTCTGCTTCCGCCATTCACCAACTCATTTCCACAGCGTGCGGCCAAAGAACGTCAACGTACGATCCCACGCCTGTTGCGCCCAGACCGGGTCGTATTGCGTCCTCGCGATGCGGCCCGACCCGACCGCCGTTTCGTTCGCGAACGCGTGACGCGCCAGATAGCGATGAAACTCGACGTCGACTTTCGCGTCGGTGAGTTTCTTTTCGAGCGCGTCGACGGTGTCGGCGGCGAAGAACTCGTCCTGCAGACCCCAGTGGCCCATCACCGGAACCTTGATCTTCGACGCGTCGATATAGTCGAGCGGCGGGAAGCCATACCAGACGACGCCGGCCGCCACTTCAGGCACGTTGCACAGCGCGAGGAACGTCAGCGCGCCGCCCATGCAATAGCCGGTCAAGCCAACCTTCGCCGCGTGCTGCTGCAGATACTGGACCGCGCCGCGCACGTCCTGCGTTGCGGCATCGCCGAAATCGAGGCCGCTCATCAAGTGGTGCGCCTCATCCTCTTCGACCGTCGACTTGCCGCGATACAGATCGGGCACCAGCGCGAAGTAGCCGGCTTTCGCGAGGCGATCGGCGACGCCGCGAATCTGGTCGTTCAAGCCCCACCATTCCTGGATCACGACGACCGCGGGCGCGCCCGCGGTTTTTTCAGGCTTCGCGAGATAGCCCTGTAGCTGCTTGCCGTCGGGACGGTTGAACGTGATCATCGAACCTGCGTGTTGGGTCATCGGTCGCTCCTCGAGTAGACGAAACCGCTAGCATAGCGCCACTACCCCGTTTTCTGTTCAATCGGAATCGTGCCAACGCGCGAGCGTGATCCCGCGGAATCTGCGCGTTATGTGAATCGAACAATATGAGGATCAACATAAGGAAAAATTCGTTAATTGATTCGTCGACGCGAGAGATGCCCTCAGCCGTTTCGTGTTGAAAGCCGGCGTAAAACGCGACGCAGAAATCAGGCCCGCGCGACGTGTGATTTCGCGCACGCATTCAAGCGCTTTTATCCAATGGGTGAATGACTCGACTGAAAGCTAGACGTATTGCGATGCGCGCTAGAACCGCTCTATCACACCGAATTGGACGCCCGCGACCGGCGCGCCCGGATAGGCAACGGGCAGCCCGGTCACGTTGACGCCGCGCAGCGTGAAGCGCGAGTCGTCGTGATTCGCGAGATAGGCGGCGCTGAAATACAGCAGCAGCGTCGGCGACATGCTGTATTCGAATGCCGCGCTGAACTGGTCCGCGCTGCCGCCAGGCGTCGTGTAGTCGCGCACGTGCGCATAGCCGAGCGAGGCACGCGCATTGGTCGAAAAACTGTACTGCGCCGACGCCGAGCCGCCCGCGCCGTGATAGACCGGTGTGCCGCCATCGCCGTTGAAAAAGGACAGCCACACGCGCAGCTTGCCGAAGGCGTAGTTCGCGCCGCCGAGGTTCGCGCGCAGCGCTCCGGCACCGTGCGTCTGCTGGCGCGCGTACAGCAGATGCAGGTGGTCGAGCCGATACGACGCGCTCACGTAATAACCGTCGATGCCGTTGCCGTCGGCCTCGGACGGATCGCGCATCGCCATCATCAGCGTCGCACTGAAGCCGGCGATGCGCGGCGACAGATACGCAACCGCGTTGTTCGCATACGGCGTGATCTTCGACAGATTGTTGAGCCCCGAGGCGATCGTGCCGGCGCCGAACGCGTCGAGATCGCCCTTGAACGGGATATAAATCGGCGAATACTGACGGCCGACGCGCAGTTCGCCCCAGTTGCCGCTCGCGCCGATCCATGCCTGCCGATTGAAGATCGAGCCGGGCACCTGCAAGCTGCCGTCGGTCGAGCTGAAGCCGTTTTCGAGCGTGAACACGATCGCGTTGCCGCCCCCGAGCGGCTGCACGCCATGCAGCCCGACCCGCGAGCCGCGATACGCGCCGGAGTCCATGCGCGCCACCCAGCCCGAACCGGGGTCGGTGATTTCGACGCTCGTATCGATCACGCCATACAGCGAGACGAAGCCGGTGTTGATTCCTGAGGCGGCGCCCGTGCCGGTATCGATGTCGGTGACAGCGGCTGCGCCGTGCGCATAGAGCAGAAGCGCGCCACCTCCCCAAACCGCTCTCGCGCCGACGCTGATCGTCAAGGCTTCGCGGACTGTGTTCAGCAGGCAAGCCATGGCGTGACGCAGGATGAGTTCCTCCTCGAACACATCGATCGGATATACCGCGAGCGAACTTACCACGTTCGGGCGTACCCGTGCGCACCGTCCAGTACGCTCGCGCACATCCCTACGATGCAAGCGCGCGCCAGCGTCCGCGACTGGAGGACGGCGATGCAGGAGTCGCCGCGGCCCGTGTGCGGCGCCGTGCCCGGGGCACCACCTTTTTCCCGCGCCGTGTGGTATTGCAGAACAACGGAATTCGTGAGACTAGGGCATCCGATAAATCAACGACCTAACCAACAATTCCGTTGTCGCTCTCGTGGCGGCGACAGAAATTGGTGAGACTCACCGGCTTCGTTCCGATATTCGTGAGACTGTCAGAAAAGGAATCGTCCCGGTTCGGCCAGTTTCCGCCGCCCGTCTGAGCCACAAGGCGGCCACTCGAACGGCCGGTCAAGTTGAAAGCGGTTCCCAAATAACGCCATGCCGAGTGTCGGCATCGGGCCGCGCAGAGACGTTCGAGACGCCCAGCGTAGCGCGCTTAGCGTACGAAAAGTCCGTTTGTGATGAACCGCTGCCCCGCGATCGAAATCCCCCGCCTGGGGTTGCCGCCGATCCAGGTTGCGGGCGGGTCAGCTTAGGATCAGAATGATCCGCCGAGGGTGCCCGTCGCCGGGCGACCCGGCAACCGTCAGGGAGGTAAGTCATGCGTGTTATGGTGAAGTTCTCGTTTTCCGCTGATGCCGGCAACTCCGCCATCCGCGCCGGCAAATTAGAAAAAGTCTTCCAACAGCTAACCGAGGATCTGAAGCCCGAAGCCGCTTATTTCCACGCCGAGAATGGCGACCGGGGCGGCTTCTTCATCGTGAACATGGCGGAATCATCGCAGATTGCCGATACCGCCGAGCGGCTCTTCTTTGGTTTGAACGCCAAGATCGAACTCGTGCCGGTCATGAATGCCGATGACCTGCGCAAAGGTCTGGCCGGCGTGCAGGAAACGATCCGCCGCTACGGCTGAGTCCCCCTGGACGATGACCTCGCCCTTGCCGGCCGCCGCGTCGTAGTCGCGCTCGAGCCATAAGCGGGCATAGCACCGGAACGGAGCCAGCTTCTGATGGTCGCCGCGCAAGATCGCGTCGGCCTCGACGATCTCGGGCACGACGTCGGGGTCGTAGTTGAGGTTCATGGCGAAGACGCAGCGCGAGCGGTTGTCGGCAGTGCCGAACCGCTCGCGCACGGCCTCCTTGGCGCGTTCTAGGCGCTTCTCGAGCTGGCCGAGGATCTGCCGGCCGCGCTCCACCATCCCCCGCACCACGGCGATGCCGTCATAGCCCGATGCCGTCATAGCCGCGCCGATCGGCAAAGGCGGCCGTTTCGTAATCGGGGTACCGTCAAGATTCGGACGTTTACGTACGTCAACCGCGAAACTGTCAGATTTGGTCCTGAGACTTTGCAGCGAGGGTGTCAAGTCACGTTGGAAATATCCTTAATCTGACGCGTTCCCCGCCGGGCTCTGACGTCCGGCTGAAATACGCTTCAACTGGACGACACGCAGGCTTATGAGTCAGCAGTCGGCCATGAAGCGCCATTCGCCCGCCTCATCGCTCAGACGTTCGGACGTCGGATCCACTCAGCAAACGGCCATTCCTCCATCGGCAAATCCAGATGTCAAAGCTGTCCGTCGATTTGCGCAAACGACTGAACGAGATCCGGGGGTTTCCGGTCTTCGCGGCTTTCCGGATTGTCAATCAATAGTGTTGTACGACTCGCGTCTTATATCGTCCTCCAAACAGGCGCGCACAAATCGCGTTTGATCTTCGCTCGACGGGAGACCGCTCCTGCAATGGGAGCAGCGAAAGGGACAAGGCGTGAATTGGACGTTGGGCAACGACTTTGGGATGCTGGACCCAATCCGCCAGGACTTCCCGCAGTAACAAAGCCCCGACGACGGCGACAACGGGTCCAGTTACGTGCCCCGGGATCTGTCGAAAAGGGGAGGTTCAATGCGCAAGCGGACGGGCCTACCGTCCCGTCCGCATTTGAATTCGTGTTCAGCTGATCGGCGGTGAAACGCCTCGCGAGCACCTGAATCGGCCTAACCGCCACCTGCCAGCGTCATCAGGCCTGGGGCGAACACGTAGAAACCCACCCCGATGATGATGAGGTAGAGCAGCATGATGAATGTCCATCCCATGTTGTGTCGGATGACTTCCCCTTCGTTACGCACGAAACGGCTGGTCGACACACCCACACTCGCGGTCTGCGGCGCAACCGGCTTTCCAACCTCGGCGCCCACCGAGTTGAGCGACGGCAGGAGCAGCGTGGGGAAGCCGAGCAAGCGCCCGACCGTTACCTGGAAGAAGCCGAACATTGCGTTGGTGGACGTATTGCTGCCAGACAGCGCCACGCCGATCCAGCCGAGAATGGGCGCAACGACGATGAAGGCAACACCGATCTTTGAGAATCCCTGGGCGAGAGAGGCCGCCATCCCCGAGAAATTGAAGATGTACGCGAGGCCGAAGATGAAGACGCCCACCAGCAAGGCGCCCCACATCTGATGCCAGGTGCGGCGGAAGGCTTCCGCATATTGCGCGGGCTTCATGCCGATCAGTAAGGTGGTGATGAGCCATGCGGCGAAGATCGCCGTGCCGCCGATGAAGGGCGAGAAAGCGAAGACGGCGCCCACTTCAGCGCCCTGGCGAATCGAAGAGCCTGCCGTGACCGCGAACTTGAACCAGACTATCTTGGGCAGCGGCGACCATGGGCCGGTCCACAGGACCACCACCACGATCAGCACAATGAAGGGCAGCCAGGCGCGGAACACCTGCGCCCTCGAAAGTCCGTGCGGCGCGTTGCTGAGTGCCGCTGCCGCCGCATCGACAGGCTTGCCGCCATAGCCGAGCACGGTTTTCGGGCGCCAGAATTTGAGCAACACGAGCAGGGCGGCAAAGCAAACGATCGAACCGGTCACATCGGGCAGATAGGGCCCCAGGTAAACCGCGACCGGGTATTGTCCGGCGATGTAGCCTAGCGAGCCCACCACCGCGAGCGGCCAACCGTCGCGCAAACCGGTTCGTCCGGAGACCAGATAGATCAATACCCAAGGCGGCAGCAACGCGAGCACCACCACGATATGCGCGACCGAGGCGGAAAGTGCGAGTATTGGCAGGCCGGTCACGGCTGCCAGGGCAATGATCGGCACACCGAGCGCGCCGTAGGAGACCGGGGCGTTATTGGCGATCGCGGCAACTCGGATCGCGTCGAGATCGGGAATGCCAAGCCCGATCAGAATCGGCGCCACGAACGCCCAAGGGTAGCCGAATCCGACCAGCCCCTCGAGCAAGGCGCCGAAAGCCCAGGCAAACAGCATGGTCTGTGCCCTCACGTCCGCAGTGCCCTGGGCGGTGAGCCAGCGCCGGAAATGGTCGAACACACCGGTGAGCGTCAGCGAATTGAAGAGCATGACACCCCAAAACGTGATCCAGTCTACCGCCCAGATGCCCGTCAGCGAGCCATAGAGATAGGCCCGGATCCCGGTGCTCAGCGGCATCCCCCATACCGCGACGGCGAGGATAAAGGTGACAATCGCGCCGAGCAGGACGGAAAGCCAGGCAGAAAGCTTGAAGACTGCGAGTAGTACCAGGAGAATGACCACGGGTACCAGCGCCAGCAGCCACGACGCGAACAAGTTGCCGGTCGGATTGAGAATTTGCTGGAACATAGATCAGACTCCGTTTTGTTTTTAAATTTCGCTGGGAGACGCGTGATCGCGGTGTGGTACCTCTCGCAGTGTAGGAAAGATACTTGATATTGCAATAAACGCTTGTATGGATGCGTATGCCGTTGCCACGGAACGATGTTGCTCGGGCATTTCCGTACAGGCCAACAGTAGAGGGCGTTCAGATCGCAGTCCTCCTATTGCGACGAGGTGCTGCGTTGAAGAGCTTTCGGTTCGCGGACGAGAGGATCCTGTTCGGGCTGGGGCAAGCCGCCAATTCCAGATTGACATGCCGAAGTCGAGGCTACGTGTGTCCCGTGCCGTCAGCGCAGGCGCCCCTACGTGATAAGCGTTTCGCGACCGATAGCCTTTCTCCGCAGCGGAGCGGAATCATCGCCGCATTAGCGGAATTAGTCGGACAAACAAAATGCGTTAGCCCTCCGAATCCATAGAGACACGGAGAAATTCGATTGCTAACCAGGCTCGCCGTCGGTCGGTTGTACTTCCATAACTGCCGTTCGGTTTCATGATCCTCTATGACCGGATCGGGTCGTTTTGAGTCGATCCGACATCGTGACCTGCGTTCGGCGAGCATTTCAGCACGCTGGTTGTTGTCGCAGCCGGCCGCGGATTTACCGGGACAGCGTTCCCGGCAGTCTCATCAATTCGGTATTTTCAGTCTCACGAACTCGGCTCCAGTCTCACGAATTCCGTTTCCCTGCAGTATTTCGCGCGACGAATGCTTTTGACCAGGGAAAACCCATATAATCCTCAAGACGTCAGACAACTTGCGTACAATCGCCGCGAGCCTGACCGCGATCCGCCGTGCAGCGTCCACCCCGAACCGCCTTCTGCCCGATCCGTGAATTCCACCGCCCCCGCCAGTTCCGCCGCCGCCGCCCCCGCCCTGCCGTTTCGTCACGCGCTTTACGCGATGCTCGGCATCGGTCTCGTCAACATGCTGGTCGCGCTCGACCAGACCGTCGTCAGCACCGCGCTGCCGTCGATCGTCGCCGAGCTGCACGGCTTCGAATATTTTGCGTGGATCGCAAGCGCGTACCTGCTCGCCTCGGTCGTCACGGTGCCGGTGTTCGGGCGGCTCGGCGACTACTTCGGCCGCAAGCGCTTCGTGATCGCCGCGGTGATCACGTTCACGGTCGCGTCCGTGTTGTGCGGCCTCGCCAACAGCATGCTGTTTCTCGCGATCGCGCGCGGACTGCAAGGCGTGGGCGGCGGCATGATGGTCGGCACCGCGTTCGCGTCGATTCCCGATCTGTTCCCCGACCCGCGCACCCGCGTGCGCTGGCAGGTCGTGCTGGCCGCGGCCTACGGCATCGGTACGGCGGCCGGCCCGTCGCTCGGCGGCTGGATGAGCGAGCACCTCGGCTGGCGCTCGACGTTTCTCGTCAATCTGCCGGTAGGCGCGGCGGCGCTCTATTTCATCTGGATGCATCTGCCGAATTTCCGGCGGCCGCATGACGGCGAAGTCAAGATCGACTGGCTCGGCGCGGGGCTCGTCGCGGGCGTGCTCGGCGGCTTGCAGGCGTTTATCGAAGCGGTGCCGAAGCACGGCCTCACCGTGGGCAATCTCGTGCTCGGCGCGTGCGTGATCGCCGGCGCGATCGCACTCTTCACGTGCGAAAAGCGCGCCACGCATCCGATCGTTCCGCTCGATCTGTTCAAGGACGCGCAGCTCGTCACGCTATTCACGCTCGGCATGCTGTCCGGGTTCGTGATGTTCTCGCTGATCTTCTTCGCGCCTTTGCTGCTGCAAGGCGGCTTCGGTCTTTCGCCGCAGCAGGCCGGCCTGCTCGCGACGCCGATTGCCGCGTGCATCGCGCTCGGCAGTGTGGTGAACACGCGCATCGTGATTCACATGAAGAAGCCCACGCGGATTCTGACGATCGGTTTCGGGCTGCTGATGTTCGCGTCGATCGCGCTCGCGTTCGCCAATCCGGACACGCCGCGCTGGCGCATCGTGCTGCCGATGGGCGCGGTCGGCATCGGCCTCGGCTTCATCCTGAACAACCTGAACGTGTTCGGCCAGGAGATCGCCGGACGCGAGCGCTTCGGCATCACGACCGCGCTATTGCAATCGACGCGCATGGTCGGCGGCATGCTCGGCACCAGCATCGTCGCGACTGTCGTGCAGCATCACTATCGCAACGTCGTCACGCGCACGATGAGCGTGCTCGGAGAGCCGGCCGCATCGCAATGGCGGCCGCGTTTCGTCGATCTGCGCATCCTGATCGACGACGCGTCGCGCACGCAGCTGATTGCGGATATGAAGAAGTCGGGACTCGATACGCTCGCGCTGATCGATAGCGCACGCGACGCGCTCGTGCAGTCGATTCATATCGGTGTGTGGCTGACGGCGGTGGCATCGCTCGCGGCCGCGCTGCTGGTGCAGCGGATTTCGCATGTGGTGTTTCGCAAGAGCTGACAAGTGGCCCTATGATGGCCGCCGACATCCGCGGTGCAGCTATCTCGCACCGTGCAATGCAAAAGGAAACAAAAAAGCCTGGTGAACCGCATCTTTCGTGCAGCCCGCCAGGCTTTTTGATTGAGTTAAATCGTCCTTAACGCACGAGACACGGCCGTTTGTTGTCGAACTTCCAGTTCGGAATCAGATATTGCATGGCAATGCCGTCGTCGCGCGCGCCGAGGCCGTGCTGCTGATACAGCGCGTGCGCCTTCTCGAGCGCATCCATATCGAGTTCGATGCCAAGCCCCGACTTCTGCGGCACCTTGACCTTACCGCCGACGATCTGCAGCGGATCTTGCGTCAGGAACTGACCATCCTGCCAGATCCAGTGCGTATCGATCGCGGTGATCTTGCCCGGCGCCGCGGCCGCGACGTGCGTGAACATCGCGAGCGAAATGTCGAAGTGGTTGTTCGAATGCGAACCCCACGTGAGGCCCCAGTCGTTGCACATCTGCGCGACGCGCACCGAGCCCTGCATGGTCCAGAAATGCGGATCGGCGAGCGGAATGTCGACCGATTGCAGCTGGATGGCGTGACCCATCTGACGCCAGTCGGTCGCGATCATGTTGGTCGCCGTCGGCAGGCCGGTTGCGCGACGGAACTCGGCCATCACTTCGCGGCCCGAATAGCCGTTCTCCGCGCCGCATGGATCTTCCGCGTAGGCGAGAACATCGTGCTTGTCACGGCACAGGCGCACCGCTTTCGCGAGCGACCATGCGCCGTTCGGGTCGAGCGTCACGCGCGCTTCGGGGAAGCGCTCGGCGAGTGCCGTGACCGCTTCGATCTCGGCCTCGCCTGGCAGCACGCCGCCCTTCAGCTTGAAGTCGTTGAAGCCATAGCGCGCCTTCGCGGCCTCGGCAAGACGCACGACCGTCTCCGGCGTCAGCGCTTTCTCGGTGCGCACGCGCTCCCAGTCGTCACGCGCGCCGGCGTTGTTCGCGTACGGCAGATCGGTCTTGTTGCGATCGCCGATATAGAACAGGTAGCCGAGCATTTCCACTTCGTCGCGCTGCTGGCCTTCGCCGAGCAGTGCCGCGACCGGCACGCCGAGATGCTGCCCGAGCAGGTCGAGCAGCGCGGCTTCGAGCGCGGTCACCGCGTGAATCGTCGTGCGCAGGTCGAAGGTCTGCAGGCCACGCCCCCCAGCGTCGCGATCGGCGAACTGCGTGCGCACCTTGTTCAGGATCGCCTGCAGATTGCCGATCGACTGACCGACCACGAACGGCCGCGCGTCGTCGATCGTCTTGCGGATGTTCTCGCCGCCCGGCACTTCGCCCACGCCGGTATGCCCCGCGCTGTCGCGCAGAATCACGATGTTGCGCGTGAAGAACGGACCATGCGCGCCGCTCAGATTCATCAGCATGCTGTCGCGACCGGCGACGGGCACGACGCGCAGTTCGGTGACGACCGGCGTGGCGTTCGATTCGGTAGGTTTGGTGGACATGGGAAAAGCACCTGTGTGATGAAGTAGGCCGGCCGGCGGAAGCCGCCGCGCGCTGCGTGCGTGTTCGACCGGACCGGATGAGAACTCGAATACAGAAAAATCGACGGCCGCATGCGAGCCGTCAGTGTAGTCAATGCGCGTTGCCGTGCAACGAATCGGGCAACGGTTCGCGATTGCCGGGCTTGTTGCGCGTCAGGAAGCCGGCCGCCGCCGCGAGCAGCGACGCGACGCCGAGACCGTACAACCCGCCCGTGATCGAGCCCGTGTGCTGCTCGAGATAGCCGAAGGTGGCCGGCGCGAAGAAGCCGCCGAGGTTGCCGAGCGAGTTGATCAGCGCGAGCACGCCGGCGGCGACGCGCGCATCGAGGTAGCCCTGCGGAATCGGCCAGAACAGCGACGAGGCCGCCTTGAAGCCGATCGCCGAGAAGCAGATCGCGACGAACGAGAACACCGGGTTGCCCGACGTCGACGCGAACAGACCGACCGCCGCGATGACGAGCGCGACCGCGAGCCAGCCCTGCTGATGTCGCCATTTCGCCGATACGACTGCGAAGCAGTACATCGCGCCCATCGAGATCAGCCACGGAATCGCGTTGAACATGCCGACCTCGAAGTCGGAAAGGCCGCCCATCTTGCGGATGATGGTCGGCAGCCAGAAAGTGGCCGCGTAGATGGTCAGTTGGATCGCGAAGTACAGGAAGCAGAACAGCGCGATTTGCGGGTCCTTCAGCAGCTTCACCGTCGGCAGATGCGCGCCGCCTTGCGCTTCGCGCTCGCCCTGTTCGGCCGCGATCGATTGTTCGAGCACACTTTGTTCTTCGGCCGTGAGCCAATGCGCGTCGCGGATGTGCGACTTCAACAGCAACCAGCTGACGACGCACAGCGCGATCGAGAACGCGCCTTCGATCAGAAACATCCACTGCCAGCCTTGCAGGCCGAGGCCGCGAATCGACAACAGCGAGCCGGTGATGGGACCGGACAGCACCGACGCGAGCGCCGAGCCCGACAGAAAGATCGCCATCGCCTTGCCGCGTTCCTTTTGCGGCAGCCACTGCGTGAAGTAAAAGACGACGCCGGGAAAGAAGCCCGCCTCGGCGACGCCGAGCAGGAACCGCAGCACGTAAAACGACGTGTCGTTCCAGACGAACGCCATTGCGCCCGCCACCAGCCCCCACGTGCCCATGATGCGCGTGAGCCAGGCGCGCGCGCCGAACTTCTGCATCAGCACGTTCGACGGCACTTCGAACATCGCGTAGCCGATGAAGAACAGCCCGCTGCCGAGCCCGTAGGCGGCCGCGCCGATGCCGAGATCGGCCTTCATGTGCGCGTTGACGAAGCCGATATTCACGCGGTCGATATAGTTCGCGATGAACATGATCAGGAAAAGCGGCAACACGTTGCGCTTTACCTTCGCGACCGCCGATTCCAGCGGGTCGAGCGCGGTGGTCAGAACTGATGTCAAGTTGTGTCTCCTGTCGGCCACGAGGCCTGGTGGAACGCAGCGCGGCGCACCCGGTGGATGCAAGACCCTGCTCTACGCCTGATATGTTGTCTGACGACAGTCTACCGCGTTATTTTTGTCAAATCCAGTAGGGTGTTTACCCTGTGATTCCAGAGGGACTGCCTTGAAATAACGGCAGATTCAAAGGTTCAGAACGCTGTTGACCAACCCGAATCCGCCTCGAACTAAGACGTCTGATGTCTACAATTGGCAGACTGTCGTCAGCAGCCCATGCGTTTGCGCAAATGTCCGCCTCATCCCCGCCGCCACCGCGCATCCGCACGCAAAAAATAGCCCGCGCCGATGCCGCCGAACGCGGCAGAATCGAGTACAGTCCTGTGCGATACTTTGCAGGATCAGTCAACCAGCCACAAAAATGAGCAGCCTAACTGAAAAGGTGGTGGCCACCCTTTCCGATGAGATTCGCCGCGGGGCGCTGAGGCCAGGCGACCGCATCCCCACCGAAGTCGCGATGATGAAGCAGCTGTCCGTGAGCCGCTCCGTGGTCCGCGAGGCGATTTCGCGTCTGCAGGCAGAGAGGATCGTCGAGACGCGCCATGGCATTGGCACGTTCGTGCTCGCGCCCGCCGCCGAAAAGCCGATGCAGCTTCCCGCCGCCGATCTCACCAGCATGCTCGACGTGATGGCGATCATCGAGTTCCGGATCGACGTCGAAGCGGCCGCGGCCGCGCTCGCGGCATCGCGGCGCACCGAGCAGAACCTGAAGCAGATCCGCACTGCGCTCGATCGATTCGAGTCGGAGCTCGAGCGCGGCAGCACCGACACGCTCGCACACGACATCGAGTTCCATTTGCAGATCGCGCGCGCGAGCGGCAACCGCTATTTCTTCGACGTGCTGAGCCAGCTCGGCCGCTCGGTCAGCCCGCGCACCCGGCTCGGTTCGGCCGAGATCGCGGAGCTAGACCATATCGAGGTGTTGCGCAGCGTGCTCGGCGAGCATCTGATGATCTATCGCGCGATCGAGCGTCAGGATGCCGACGACGCGCGCGCCGCGATGCGCATGCATCTGAGCAACAGCCGCGAGCGACTGCGCCGCGCGCATGACCTGACGAAGGCTGGCGCGTGATCACATGCGGGGCTGAGCGGCCGCCCCGCAATACGACACGCCGCCGGCAATGCCCTCACTGCCCCACGTCGAGATCCATTAACGCCGAGCTCAGCGATTTGCCATGCGCGTCGAGCGCGAGCGAACGCGTAACACCGCCGCCGAGCGCGTCGCCGAGCACGAAGTTGAATGCGGCAAGGCCCGGCAACTCATGGCGCACCACATCGCCGCGCACCACATCGCGCAGATGCGTCTTGACGCGCTCGGGCGTCAGCACATCGCGCAACCGCTCGTAATGCAGCGCGTCGTAGCAGATCACCGAGATATTGAGCGTATTGCCCTTGTCGCCGGTGCGCGAGTGGGCCAGTTCCCGTAGTTTCATCTCAAGCCTCCATCAGCGAGAAAGCCGGCGCCGCATACTCGCGCGGCAGCAGCACCGATTGCACCGCGACCACCTCGCGCGCCGCCTTCGTCACGCCGCCGCCGCCCGCCGGTCCGTTCGTGTACAGCGTCTCGACCTCGTTGCCGATGCGCAGCGCCTGCGCGAACGACGCCGTGCGTCCCGCCACCCGGGCGCGCACTTCGTACGGCTCGCCATGACCGGCCGCCACCGCGTCACCATGCAGTGCGTTCACGCCGATCAGATCGAAGCGCAACTCGCGCGTCTGCACGCCGGTCAGCGCGAGACGCTCGCGCACGATATCGAGCGCGAGCCGCGCCCGCGCGAGCGCGCCGGGTCCGCCGTACGAAATCTGCCCCTCGCCGATATAGCCGTCGAAATACGCCACCGACACTTTCAACGTCGCGGTGCGCTCCGTGCCGCCACCACCGGTGACGCGCACACGGTCCACGGCTTCCTGCTCGACGCGCACCTGCGAGAAATCGGCGACCACGTCGGGCTGCAGATAACGACTCGGATCGTGGATCTCGTAGAGCAACTGCTCCTTGCAGGTCGCCTCGGTCACGAGCCCGCCACTTTGCGCGAGCTTCGTGATCACCACTGAACCGTCCCGCGCAACTTCGGCGATCGGAAAGCCGAGCCGCGCGAGATTCGGCACGTCCTTGAAACCGGGGTCCGCGAAATAGCCGCCGGTGATCTGCCCCGCGCATTCGAGCAGATGGCCGATTACCGTCGCCTGGCCGAGCATCGGCCAGTCGTCCATGCGCCAGCCGAATTCGTGGATCAGCGGCGCGACGAACAGCGACGGATCGGCGACGCGCCCGGTCAGCACGATCTGCGCGCCGGCCGAGAGCGCCTCGACGATGCCGCTCGCGCCGAGGTACGCATTGGCCGATATCAGCCGGTCCGCGTACGCGGCCACCGCCTCGCCCGATTCGACGAAATGGAAGTCGCCCGCGCGCACGACGTCGAGCACGTCGTCGCCGGTGACAGCGGCAATCCTCAGGCCGCCGAGACCCAACTCGCGCGCGATCTGCGCGGTCCGGCGCGCTGCCGCGAGCGGATTGGCCGCCCCCATGTTCGACACGATACGCACGCCGTTGCGCGCCGCGACGGGCAGCACCGCGCGCATGCGCGCTTCGAGCAGCGGGTCGTAGCCGAGCTCCGGGTCCTTGCTGCGCGCCTGCTGCGCGATCGCGATCGTGCGTTCGGCGAGGCATTCGAACACGAGATAGTCGAGCTGGCCGTGTTCCGCGAGTTCGAGCGCGGGTTCGATGCGGTCGCCCGAATAGCCCGCGCCCGCGCCGATGCGCACGACGCGTCGAGGTTCAGTGGCTGTCATGGTGCTCCCGTTCCTTCAGTGAGGCTCACAGTGGAAAGATCCCGAGCACGACGCACGCGATCGTCATCACGACCGACGCGCCGAACAGCAGGGGAAACGTGAATCGTTGATGATCGGCCAGATCGATACCGCACAGCCCGACCACGAGGAACGTCGCGGGCGTGAGCGGACTGACCGGAAAACCGGTGGTCATCTGTCCAAGCAACGCGGCCTGACCGACGTGCACCGCCGGCACGCCGAGCTGGCCGGCCACTTCCGCGATCACCGGCAGTACACCGAAATAAAACGAATCGGGATCGAACAGCATGCTGAGCGGCATCGACAGCAGGCCGAGCACGATCGGAATATGGCTCGCCATCGCCGGCGGCACGAAGCCGACGGCCGCCTGCGCCATCGCCTTCAGCATGCCGCTGCCCTGCATCACGCCGGTGAACACGCCGGCCGCGAGCAGGATGCCGGCCATCATCAGCGCGGCGCGTGCATGCGCGTCGATCCGTTTGCGCTGCATGTCCACATTCGGATAGTTGACCATCAATGCGATGCACAGGCCCACCATGAACATGATCGCCGGCGGAATCTTCTCGCCCATCACGACCATCGTGCCGAGCACGACGAGCGTCAGCACGATGTTGAACCAGAAGTTTTGCGAGCGGCGCAGCGCCTGTTGTTCCGGCGTCAGTTCGCGTTGGGGCATCGGCACGGAGCCGCTCGCAGCGTTGAGACCGAGGCGCTTTTCCTCGCGCCGCCCGAGCCAGTACGCCATCGAGAACACAAATACGAGGCCGATCGCCTGCACCGGAATAAGCGGATTGAACAACGCCGAGATCGGCAGATGCAGCGACGCGGACGCGCGAATCATCGGCCCCGTCCATGGCAGAAAATTGATGCCGGCCGCCATCGATACCGCCGCGGCGAGCACGCGCCGGTCCATCTTCAGGCGGTCGTAGAGCGGCAGCATCGCCGGAATGGTGACGAGGAAGCAGACGGCGCCGGAGCCGTCGAGGTGGATCAGCAGCGCGAGCAGCGTGGTGCCCATCACGATGCGCGTGGGCCGTGTGCCGACCGCGCGCAGGATGCGCTCGATGATCGGGTCGAGCGTACCGGCGTCGGTGATCGTGCCGAAGTACAGGATCGCGAAGACGAACATGCAGACGACGGGCGCGAGGCTCTTGAGGCCATCGACGACGAACTTGCTCGTCTGCAAGCCGAAGCCGCCGAGCAGCGAGGCCGCGAGCGGCACGATGATCAGCGCGACGAGCGGCGACATGCGTTTGGACAGGATCGCGCCGAGCAGCACGACGATGGTAGCCAGCCCCAGCAATGGCAGCATGAGCTTGTCTCCAGGTTGTTTTTTAGTGTGATCGAGCGTAAGTTCGGGGCACCAATAATGCAATTGAAATGAATTGATTGCAGCAATCACAAATCATCATGGATCTGAATCTCCGCGACATCCGCGCGTTTATCGCGGTCGCGCAAACGGGCAGCTTCACGCGTGCGGCCGCGCGGCTGCATCTGTCGCAACCGGCGTTGACGGTGCAGATTCGCCGGCTCGAGGAAACGGTCGGCCTGCGCCTGTTCGATCGCAACAGCCGCAACGTCGCCCTGACGCCGACCGGCCGCGAGCTGCTGCCCGTGCTGCAGAAATCGCTGCACGACATGGAGCACGTGCTGCTCGATGCGCGCGCGCTCGGCGAAGGCGGGAGCGGCACGGTGCGCATCGCGTGTCTGCCGACCTTCGCGGCGAGCGTGCTGCCCGAGCTCGTGCAGGCGCTGAGAAAAGCCGTGCCGCGCGTCGGCTTCGAGGTGCGCGATGTCGTCGCGAGCATGGTCAACACGTTGGTGCGCAACGAGGAAGCCGATATCGGACTGACGGGCGGCGAACTGAACGACAGCGGGCTCGAGGTACTGCATGCGGGCATCGACCGGCTCGTCGCCGTGCTGCCGAAGCAGCACGCGCTCGCGCGGCGGCGCCGGCCCGTCAGGCTCGCCGATCTCGCCAGCGAGCCGCTCGTGCTGACCGCGCAGGGCACGAGCGTGCGAGCGGTCGTCGACAGCGCGTTCGCCGACGCGCAATGTGAGCCGCGCATCGCCTGCGAACCGACCTACATGATGAGCGCCGTCGCGATGGCGCGCGCCGGGCTCGGCATCA
Organism: Paraburkholderia sp. MM5384-R2; assembly: GCF_014201025.1. Classification (NCBI taxonomy): domain Bacteria; kingdom Pseudomonadati; phylum Pseudomonadota; class Betaproteobacteria; order Burkholderiales; family Burkholderiaceae; genus Paraburkholderia; species Paraburkholderia sp. MM5384-R2. Next base: position 229,100 of record NZ_JACHDI010000004.1, on the reverse strand, counting down.
CGATCCTGCCGGCGTCGGCGCGCGAGGTGTGCGCGGAGCCCGAGCTAGTCGCGCGACCGATCGACGAAGCCGCGTTCACGCGGCGCATCGCGCTGATCAAAAAGCGCGGCCGAACCTTGCCGCCGGTGACCGAGACTTTCGTCGCGATGCTGATCGAACGGCTCGGCGCGTCATAGGGCCGCACAGCGTCGTTTTGCGCGTCGCGCGCAGCCCCTAATTTTCACGATGCGAAACGATGCCGCGCGTCGTAAAAAATCATGTTGCGTGGCACAAAGCGGCCATTTCACGATGCCCGGCGGCGTTGCACATCGCAAAACGGATCTCACAAACCTTTGTTTTTACACGAATATTTTTAATATAAAGACTGGCTCGACGCCCAATTGCCCGCCGATTCGCTGACGTAGACTCTTTCACAAGAGCACGCGCTTCACGCAGTCGGATTCGAGGGGCCTCACGAGACGGCTACCCAAATCCCGCAGATTGCGAAGAAGCCGTCACGAATCGCGGCTTTTTTTATTGGCAACTGGGAGACTAAAAATGAAAGGCTTTCGCTTTGGTTCGACGCAGGGAGCGTTCTACATTCTGCCGGGTCAGGACGGCTGGGAAGCCACCTACGGCAACGAAACGCTCGGAGAATTCTCGAGCCCGCAACAGGCCGCCGACGACCTCGCGCGCGGTCTGAGCTGCGAGCATCTGTCGGAGCTCGACACGTCGATGCTCGAGATTCCGGAGAAGCTCGCCGATTGGGAAATCGTTCACGTATAAGGACGGGTATGACCGACGGCGACGTAGCAGTGACAGTAGAAACGACAATGGCGCCCGAAGGCGCCATTGTCGTATTTGCGGTCCTGCTTGCGGCTTTGTCCGCGGTTGTGCTGCGTGCTTACCGCATCAGTCGCCCGCGCGAGCTCAAGCCACCGAATCGACGATTGCGTTCAGCGTCGCGCTCGGGCGCATCGCCTTGCTAGTCAGCTCGACGTTCGGACGGTAGTAGCCGCCGATATCCACCGGCTTGCCCTGCGCCGCGCCGAGTTCCGCGACGATCTTCGCCTCGTTGTCGGCCATCGCCTTCGCGACGCCGGCGAACTGCGCCTGCAGCGCGGCATCGTCGGTTTGCGCGGCCAGTGCTTCGGCCCAGTACATCGCGAGGTAGAAGTGGCTGCCGCGATTGTCGATACCGCCGACCTTGCGCGCCGGCGACTTGTCGTTGTCGAGGAACTTGCCAGTCGCCTGATCGAGCGTCTTCGCAAGAATCTGCGCCTTCGGGTTGTGATACGCGGTGCCCAGATGCTCGAGCGATGCCGCCAGCGCGAGGAATTCACCGAGCGAATCCCAGCGCAGGAAGCCTTCCTCGACCAGCTGCTGCACGTGCTTCGGCGCCGAACCGCCCGCGCCGGTTTCGAACATGCCGCCGCCGGCCATCAGCGGAACGATCGACAGCATCTTCGCGCTGGTGCCCAGTTCCATGATCGGGAACAGGTCGGTCAGGTAGTCGCGCAGCACGTTGCCGGTGACCGAGATCGTGTCCTTGCCGGCGCGGATGCGCTCGACCGAGAACTTCGTCGCTTCGACCGGCGTCATCACGCGGATGTCGAGACCGTTCGTGTCGTGATCCTTCAGGTACTGCTCGACCTTCCTGATGATCTGCGCATCGTGCGCGCGCGCCGCGTCGAGCCAGAATACGGCCGGCGTGTTGGAAGCGCGGGCGCGGTTCACCGCGAGTTTGACCCAGTCGCGGACCGGCGCGTCCTTGGTCTGGCACATACGGAAGATGTCGCCCTGTTCCACCGGCTGCTCGAGCAGCACCGCGCCGGCTTCGTCGGTGACGCGGACCACGCCGTTCGCCTGGATCTGGAACGTCTTGTCGTGTGAACCGTATTCTTCGGCGGCTTGTGCCATCAGCCCGACGTTCGGCACCGTGCCCATCGTGACCGGGTCGAACGCACCGTGCTTCTTGCAGTCTTCGATCACCGCCTGGTACACACCGGCGTAGCAACGGTCCGGAATCACCGCCTTCGCGTCGTGCAGCGCGCCATCGGCGCCCCACATCTTGCCCGACTCGCGGATCATCGCCGGCATCGATGCGTCGACGATCACGTCGCTCGGCACGTGCAGGCTCGTGATGCCCTTGTCCGAGTTGACCATCGCGAGCGGCGGACGCTGTTCGTACTGCGCCTTGATGTCGGCTTCGATCGCCACGGCCGTTTCAGCCGGCAGATCCTTCAGACGCGCGTACAGGTCGCCGATACCGTTGTTCGGGTTGAAGCCGACCTTGGCCAGTGCTTCCGCATGCTTCGCGAGCACGTCCTTGTAGAACACCGACACCACGTGACCGAAGATGATCGGGTCCGAGACCTTCATCATCGTGGCCTTCAGGTGCACCGAGAACAGCACGCCGTTCGCCTTCGCCTCGGCGATCTGCGCTTCGATGAAGCTGCGCAGCGCGTTCTTGCCCAGCACCGACGCGTCGATGATTTCGCCTGCCTGCACCGGCGTCTTCGTCTTCAGGACCGTGATCGTGCCGTCGGCGGCGGCCAGTTCGATCTTCACGCTACCGGCCTGCGCGAGCAGCGCCGACTTCTCGCTGCCGTAGAAATCGCCATCGCTCATGTGCGAGACGTGCGACTTCGAGTCCGCGCTCCATGCGCCCATCTTGTGCGGATGCTTGCGCGCGTAGTTCTTCACCGACAACGGCGCGCGGCGGTCCGAATTGCCTTCGCGCAGCACCGGGTTCACCGCGCTGCCCTTGATCTTGTCGTAGCGGGCCTTGACGTCCTTCTCGGCGTCGGTCGTCGCGACGTCCGGGTACGACGGCAGCTTATAGCCCTGGTCGCGCAGCTCGGCGATCGCGGCCTTCAACTGCGGCACCGATGCGCTGATGTTCGGCAGCTTAATGATGTTCGCTTCCGGGCGCATGGTGAGTCCACCGAGCTCCGCCAGATCGTCGGAAGCCTTCTGCTCCGCGCTCAGGTAGTCCGGAAATGCGGCAATGATCCGGCCGGCGAGCGAGATGTCACGCGTTTCGACGAGCACGTCGGACGAGCGCGTGAACGCCTTGACGATCGGCAGCAGCGAGTACGTCGCCAGTGCGGGCGCTTCGTCGGTCAGGGTGTAGATGATCTTCGGCGGTGTGGACATGATTAATGCTTTGCTAGGAAGTGATAGACAGAGCGTTGGCAGTCGAAGCCAGCGCAAATCGTGACGCGACGGCTGACGGCGTCAGTTCGGCACGACGCAACCCCGCGACCTTCGTTTTGCGATACGACCGAGAGTATATGCGCGTTTTCCACTAAATGTGACCAGACAAACAGGTCGCGAGACCCTACCCAAAGGGGTCGATCCATGACTGGAAAGGGTTTGCGGCCGATTACCCCGGTCTTAAGACAGATATCTTATAGATGACTTGCGGAATATTATTTTTGGATGAATGCGAATTGGTCGCATTGACGAGCCGCAAATGCCGCCACCGAGCCGTGACTGCTGCCCTCCACTTGCCGACGATTGGGCGCCTCGAAGATGCGCTTGCGCGGCCGCCGGCTCCTCACGCCCGCGCTCCACGTTCACGACGCACAAAGCCCGTCGGCGGCGGCCGGCGAGCGCGCCTGCTCGGGCCTGATGCTCGGCCCGAAACGACCGGACGCCGTGATCTGCTACAACGATCTGATCGCGCTCGGCTTCATCAAGGAAGCGCGCGAGCTGGGCCTCTCGTTGCCGCGCGACGTTTCCATCGCTGGATTCGACAACGTGCCGTATGGCGAGTACGCGTCGCCGGCGCTGACCTCGGTAGACTTTCAGAGCGAGAAGTTGGGTGAGCTCGCGATGATGAAGCTGACCGACGAACTGCACGGCAAGGGCGAAGAAAGCGCGGGTTATTCGATGCTTGATCCGCATCTGGTGGTGCGGGAGTCGACGGATAAGCGGGAGTTGGGAGAGGCAGCGGACGACGCCGCGTGTGGTGATGGGCGGGTGCGGAAAAGTGTGACCCGGATGCCGGCGGCGGAGTGATGGGGTCGCTCGCCGCGGGCTGGTTTAGTTCGTATCGTCTTTCCCGTCATTCCAGAATCGTTTGAAGTCGGGCGAGCGCGTCCTCGACTACCTCCGCCGGAGCGCGCTCGACTTTGCGTGCGCCGCGGGCCTCAAGGTCCAGAGTGCGCACCATATTCACCAGAGCCACCCCCTGAGTCTCTGTTCCCGAACCCGAGAGCGGTACCGCGAATCCGGCATATCGAGCGAACTCCCCCCCCTGCGTGATCGGCGCAACGAGCGCGACCCCAAGAGCATTGAATGCGGCAGGCGACAAAACCAGCGCGGGACGGAAATCGCCTTGCTGCTCCTTGCCAGGCGTCGGATTCAGGCTCACGCGCACGATATCGCCGCGCTCGAACTTGATGCGCCTTACCATGCTTCGCGCCCCGCCGGCTTGACTTCACTCCAGACGTCGAGATCGGCTGGCGGTGGCGCCTTCGGATCGCACTGCGCGACGAGTTCATCCAGTGAATACTTGCGACGCGCAGGCGTAAGCAACACCCCCTCGGGGCGCACGTCCGCGTTCAGCGAACTGCCCACCGACGCATGAATTTGCTCCAACAACACGGTCGGCAACCGTACTGCAGCGCTGTTGCCCCACTTCTGAATCTTGAGTTTCATATTCCAGCTCCAAATGTATATCCATTGTAGATACTCACAGCGAAAACAGCAAGTCGCCCGTATCTACATTGTCTCTACATTTGGAATGTTGAAATCGCCTATTAGTCGGCGAAGAAAAGAACCCAAACCTAAACGAGGCAACCAGCCCGCCGCCGCAACGACGCACCAGTCGCCCACAACGACAACCCTGCTTAATGCCCGCGTCCCAGGAACTCCCCCACCATCCGGTTGAACTTGTCCGCATGCTCCCACTGCGCCCAATGCCCGCAGCGGCCGAACACATGCAGATCGGCGTTCGGCATCCCGGCAACGAGCCGCAGGCCGATGTCCATCGGCACGAAACGATCGTCGCGACCCCAGATCACGAGTGTCGGCGCGGTTACTTCGCCAAGGCGCGGCCCGTAGTCGTTGAACTGCTTCGGATTCGCGGCGAGGCTGGCGACGAAGTTCTCGAGGTGATCGCGGCGCGCCAGCATGTTCGCGAGGCGCGCCTGCATCAGGTCGTCGGTCAACGCCTTCGTGTCGAACACGAAGACGCTCATCATGCGCTGCAGGTTCTCGATGGTCGGGTTGCGGTACAGCCCTTGCAGCAGCTTGATGCCTTCGGTCGGCATCGGCACGAACTGGCTCGGGCCGCCGGTGCCGCCGCCCATCAGCACGAGCTTGCCGACGCGTTGCGGCTCGGCGAGCGCGAACGCGACCGCGCTATGCCCACCCATCGAGTTGCCGATGATATGCGCGCGTTCGATATCGAGCGCATCGAGCAGCGCCTTCAGGCAGCGCGCGTTCAGTTCCGAGCGCGAGCCCTTGCAGACGATCGGGTCGCTCTTACCCCAACCGAGGCAGTCCATCAGGATCACGCGATAGCCCGCCGCGACGAGCGGCTCGACGTTCCGATTGAAGTTGGCCCAGCCGGTCGCGCCCGGTCCCGAGCCGTGCAGCATCACGACCGTTTTCTCACCCTGCCCCACGTCGTTGTAGTGAAGCTGCATCTCGCGGCCGTCTTCGGCGATGCGGACGAATCGGCTGGTCGCTTCCTCGGTGATCGCCGCTGCTTGCGTGTTGGTGTTGCTCATGTCGAATTCCTTTGTTTCACGGATTAAGTGACCGCGAGTCGCCGTTGACGGCGGACCCGCGCGGTATTTCGGGCTGCAAAGCTATTGCGCGGCCACCGGGGTATAACGAAGTGTCGAGCGATTCACGACGAGCCATGCGCCAATCGCGGCGACCGCGATCAGCGGAATGCTCGCGCCGAGCAGCACGCTCGCACCCTGACCGATCGCGAGCAGTTGCCCGGCGATCAACGGTCCGAGGATCGAGCCGAGACGGCCCACCGCCACCGCAGCGCCGACGCCGGTGCCACGCACTTCGGTCGGGTACAGGCTGCTTGCCAGCGCATACAAAACCGACTGGCCGCCGACCAGGAACAGCCCCGCGAGCAGACCGCCCCACGCCATCGACGTGCCGCCATTCGCGCTCAGCAACGCGCCAAGCGCAACGACGATGCCGACATACATGCCCGCGACCGTGCGGCGCCGGCCCATCCGGTCCATCATGCCGGCGATCACGATCGCGCCGATGCCGCCGCCGATGTTGAACATCATCTGTACGACACCGGACTGCACGCGCGTCAGACCGCGCGTCAAGACGAGCGACGGCAGCCAGTTGATCAGGAAATACAGCACGATCAGCGTGTCGAGATAGCTGATCCACAACGCGATCGTCGTGCCCGCGCGCCCTTCCCGCCACAGCGCGTGCGTCACGCTAGCCGACGCATCGCGTCGCGCGCCTTTGGTTGCACGCGCCGCGACGAACTGCGTCGACTCGCGCAGGAACAGTGCAAGCAGCGGCAGCACCAGCAACGGCCCGAAGCCGCCGACGTAGAAGATATGCCGCCAGCCCGCGTCGCCCGGGCTGATGATGCCGACCACCGCCGCGAGCGCCGCGCCGAACGGCATGCCGCAATACATGGCGCCGACCGCGGTGTTGCGCTGATGGGGCGGCGCCGCTTCCGAGCACAGCGCGATCAGATTCGGCATCGCCGCGCCAAGACCGAGGCCGGTCAGAAAGCGCGCGGCGAGCAGGCTGTTCAGGTCCCACACCTGCGCGGTCGCGAGCGAGAAGATGCCGAATAGCGCGACCGACCACATCAGCACGCGCTTGCGCCCGAGCCGGTCGGCGAGACGTCCGCCGATCGCGGCTCCTGGCAGCAGCCCGAACGCGCCGATGCTGAACGTCCAGCCCATCTGCGCGACCGCGAGATGAAATTCGCGCGCCATGCGCGGTGCCGCGAGGCCGGTCGATTGCAGGTCCACGCCTTCGAGCAGCGCGACGATCAGGCAGAGCCCGATCGTCAGCGCGCCGCCGGCAAGAGGTTTCGTCGACTGTGTTGTTTGCGTTGCTTGCGTTGACTGCCGCATAAAAGTCTCCAATGTTGAGTCAGCGTCGCTCTTGCGGCGACCTTGCTGGATGAAATGAACGCTGCGCGCGCGGCATGCGGCGCCGCCGCGCAGCGTCCGGGTCATGAAGCCACTGCGTCGGTTGCGTGCGCGCGCTTCAGATCCAGTGCCACGTCGACGATCATGTCTTCCTGGCCGCCCACCATGCGGCGCTTGCCCAGCTCGACGAGAATGTCCACGGTCTTCAGGCCGTATTTCTTCGCGGCCACTTCCGAGTGGCGCAGGAAGCTCGAATACACCCCCGCATAGCCGAGCGCGAGCGTTTCGCGATCGACGCGCACCGGCCGGTCCTGCAGCGGACGCACGATGTCGTCGGCGGCGTCCATCAGCGTGTAGAGGTCGGTGCCGTGATTCCAGCCCATGCGCTCGGCCGCCGCGATGAACACTTCGAGCGGCGCGTTGCCCGCGCCGGCGCCCATGCCCGCGAGCGATGCATCGATACGGTCGCAGCCCTCTTCGACCGCGACCATCGAGTTGGCCACGCCCAGCGACAGGTTGTGGTGCGCGTGCATGCCCGTCTGCGTTTCGGGTTTCAGCACCGCCTTCACCGCGCGGAAGCGGTCGCGCACGTCGTTCATCGTCAGCGCGCCGCCCGAGTCGACCACATAGATGCAGGTCGCGCCGTAGCTCTCCATCTTCTTCGCTTCGACGGCGAGGTTCTCCGGCGTAGTCATGTGGCTCATCATCAGAAAGCCGACGGTGTCCATGCCGAGTTCGCGCGCGTATTCGATGTGTTGCTTCGAGATGTCCGCTTCCGTGCAATGCGTGGCGACGCGCACCACGCGAGCGCCCGCGTTGTAGGCGGCCTTCAGGTCGTGGATCGTGCCGATGCCAGGCAGCAGCAGGGTCGCGATCTGAGCGTGCTCGACCACGTCAGCCACCGCTTCGATCCATTCGAGGTCGCTGTGCGCGCCGAAGCCGTAGTTGAAGCTCGAACCCTGCAGGCCATCGCCGTGGGCAACTTCAATGCTGTCCACCTTTGCGCGGTCCAATGCGCGTGCGATGTCCTGCACGTTCTGGATCGAGTACTGGTGACGAATGGCGTGGCTGCCGTCGCGCAGCGTCACGTCGGAGATATACAGTTTCTTGTCCATGCGGGAAGTCTCCTTAAGCCTCTGATGCCTGCACGAGCGCCTGCGCCATGCGCTCGGCGGTCGCGAGCGCGGCCGAAGTCATGATGTCGAGATTGCCCGCGTAGGCGGGCAGATAGTGCGCGGCGCCTTCCACCTCGATGAAGACCGAGGTCTTCAGACCGCTGAACTTGCCGAGGCCCGGAATGTTCAGCGGCGCGCTCGCGCTGATTTCGTCGAACTGCACCTTCTGCTTCAGGCGATAGCCCGGCACGTACGCCTGCACCGCGGCGGCCATCTGCTCGATCGACTGCTCGACCTTGTCGAGGTCGGCCAGCTCCGACAGCGTATAGACCGTGTCGCGCATCATCACCGGCGGCTCGGCCGGGTTGAGCACGATGATCGCCTTGCCTTTCGCGGCGCCGCCGACCACTTCGATCGCCTTCGACGTGGTCTCGGTGAATTCATCGATGTTCGCGCGCGTGCCTGGGCCCGCTGACTTGCTGCTGATCGACGCGACGATCTCCGCGTAATGCACCTTCGCGACACGCGACACGGCCGCGACCATCGGAATGGTCGCCTGTCCGCCGCACGTGACCATGTTCACGTTCGGCGCGTCGAGATGCGTGTCCAGATTGACGACCGGCACGCAGTACGGGCCGATCGCCGCCGGCGTCAGATCGATCACGCGAATCGAAGGCTTCAGCTTTCGCAACAGCGCATCGTTCTTGACGTGTGCGCCGGCCGAGGTCGCGTCGAACACGAAGTCGATGTCGTTGAACACGGGTAGACGAGTCAGACCTTCGACACCATCATGCGTGGTCGCGACGCCAAGCCGCGCGGCGCGCGCGAGGCCGTCGGAGTTCGGATCGATGCCGACCATCGCCGCGACTTCGAGATGCTTGCCGTGACGCAGGATCTTGATCATCAGATCGGTGCCGATGTTGCCGGAGCCGATGATCGCGGCCTTCAGTTTTTCGCTTGCCATATGAGTTCCCAATCGAGTGCTTGCGAGTGCATGCTTTATGCGGAAAAAGTCGCGCGGACGCTGCCGAGACCGTCGATTTGCGCGCAGTAGGTGCCCGGCTCCCTGACGGCGACCATCGGGCCCAAAGCGCCTGTCATCAGCACGTCGCCGGCACGCAGCGGCGTGCCGAGCCGGACCATGCGATCCGCGAGCCAGGCGGCGGCATTCAGCGGATTGCCGAGACACGCGGCGCCATTGCCGCGCGACAGGACTTCCGCATCCTTCGATAGCGTCATCGCGCAGGCCGCGAGATCGGTATCGCGCAGCAGGACCGGGCGGCTGCCGAGCACGAATCGCGCGCTCGACGCGTTGTCCGCGACCGTATCGACGAAACGGATGTTCCAGCCTTCGATGCGGCTGTCCACCACTTCGATCGCCGCGACCGCATACGCGGTTGCGCGCATCAGATCGGCGTACGTGTGGCGCTCGTGCAGCAGATCGTGTTCGAGCACGAGCGCGATCTCCGCTTCGACCTTCGGCTGAATCAACTGCTCGAGAGGAATCGGCTGGCCGTCGCCATACGCCATCGATGCGAACAGCGCGCCGAAGTCAGGCTGGTCGACACCGAGTTGACGCTGCACCGCCGGCGACGTGAGTCCGATCTTGCGGCCGACGACGCGCTCGCCCGCCGCGATGCGCGCGGCCACGTTGGCCTGCTGCACCGCGTACGCGAGCTCCTCGGCGTCGGCCGGGTTCGACAGTTCGACGAAACGCGGGTCGTCGCGCAACGGTGCGATGGTCGCGCGCGTACGTTCCGATTCGCGCAGGCGCAGGGCCAGCGCGTCTATATTGCTTTGAGTGGTCATAGCGGGTTCCTGGTTCGGTTAGACGTGGGCCGTCACGGGTCGCGCGTGCATCGCGCCAAAGCCCGCGATCCATTCGGGAATCGGACGGTAGTAATCGAGCGACGCGCGATACGGGCCGCTCGCGTTCAGTGCGCCGAACGCGGCGATCCACGTGCGGATTTCGTGCGCGGACTTGCCGGCCTCGCGCGTGATCGCGTGGTTGGTCAAACCGTCGATCGCGGTGAGTTCGCCGTCTTCGAGCAGCTTCAGGAACGCGTGATCCCATTCCGGATTGAGCGGATGCAGACGGCTGTCGCCCGCGGCGAACGCGCGCGCCGCCGCGATCGTGCGCGCCTCACGCGCCGCACGCGATTCGGCCGACGGATTGCGGCCCGCGATCAGACGCTCGGCGACTTCCTCGCTCGCGCCCGCGAGTTCCGGCACCGGCGGCTCGTGCGAGATGCCGCCCGAGCCGATCACGAGCACGCGTTGCTTCGAGCGTGCGAGCGCTCGACCTAACGCATCGCCGAGCAGACGCGCGCGGCGGCATGAAGCCATCGGCGCGGCCACCGAATTGATGAATACCGGCACGACCGGATATCGATCGAGGCCGCCCGTCAGAATCTCCAGCGCTTGCGCGCAACCGTGATCGACCTGCATGCGGTACGAGACGGCGACGTCGACGTCGCTCGCGAGCACCGCTTCGGCAAGGTCGAGCGCGGTATCGGCGGGCACCTCCAGCGGACCGGCGAGGCTCTTGAAGTCGCCGATCGCGCTCGCCGATGCGCCGATGCAAAACGGCGGCATCACGTCATAGAAGAAACCGTTGTAATGATCGGGCGCGAACACGACGACCAGTTCGGGATCGAACTCGACGACGCGCGCACGCGCTGCCGCATGCACGCGCTCGACTTCCGCGACGACTTCGGGCGCGGGATCGTAATAGCCGTGCAACGGCGTGTGCGAAAGGCATTCGAGCAGCATCGGCATATCAGGCTCCGGCGGTTGCCGCGGTGGCGAAAGTGGCGACGGCATCGGGCGCGAACGCTGCTTCGTTGCGAGAACCGGCCACGTCGGCCCGCCCCGCCAGGTCGAGATGTAGCTGCTGCGCGAGTTCGACGACGAGTTGCGACACCTGCTGCGGCGAGCCCATGCCCGCGACGAAACGATCGGGACGCAACAGCACGACCGATTCCGGCACTCGCGTGAACCAGTCCTTCAGCCGCGTATTCACATCGCCGATCGCGATGACGTCTTCTGGCACGTCGTCATGGAAAGACAACTGCGTGTCCGGCTTCGCGACCACGAAGCAGCCGCCGAGCCGCTGCCAGATCGCACGCGCCTGCTCCGACAAACCGAAGGTCGGTTCCGCGCCCCAGCCGACGATCGCGAAGCGGTTGCCGAGCACGTCGTCGAGTCGCACGACCTCGCCGCTCTCCGTGCGCACGCGCGGTTGAATGAACATGCGGCCGACCGGCGAATGACAATGCGGGTCGCGTCCATACACGAGACGGCCGAGCCGCGACTCGCGCTTCTCGCTCATCAGACCGAGCAGGCGGCCCGGCGCCGAATGCCCCGAGCGTTCGAGCACGCGCGCGAGCCAGCCACGCTTGCGCGGCGTGCGCGCCAGCAATACGACGCCGCTTTCATAGCGTGGCATCGGCTTGAAACGCATTTCGACGAAGTAGCGCTTGACCGCCGGGAACCAGTTGAAGGTACGCACGAACGCGTCGCGAAACTTGATGCCGAAGCGGCTCGTCGGCGCGAAGATGTCGCCCGCGACCTCAGAGAGGTGGATCATCGAGCGCGCATGCGAACGGCGCTCGGCGGTGTAGCTATCGAGCAGCGCATCGCCGGCGACGCCCTTGACCACCATCGCGAGTTTCCAGCCGAGGTTGCTCGCGTCGCGAATACCGCTGTTGTAGCCCTGGCCCTGCCACACCGGCATGATGTGCGCGGCGTCGCCGGCGAGCAGCACGCGCTTCACGCGGAAGCTGCTCGCGAGGCGCGCGTTGTGCGTATAGACGCGCTTGCGGATGTAGTCGACCTTCTCCGGCTCGGCGACGACCTTGCGGATCAGCGCGGCCATGTTCTCCGGCTTCGACAGCTCTTCCTCGGTCTCGCCGGGCATCACCATGAATTCGAAGCGGCGAATCCCGTGCGGCAGCGCGGCCGACACATACGGGCGCCGCGGATCGCAATGCATGTACACGTGCGGCGAGCCGATCGGGTCGTTGCGCACGTCGACGACGATCCACTGATTCGGTTTCGTGCGGCCCTCGAACGGCACGTCGAGGGTGCGGCGCACGAAGCTGTTGCCGCCGTCCGCACCGACCATGTACGACGCGCGGATCGTGCGGCGGCCGCTCTGCGCGTGTTGCGCTTCGATCGTGACGCCGCTGCCGTCCTGCGTGAACGAGTCGACCGAGTGGCCGAACAGCACCTCGACATGCGGGAAGCGTTGCAGGCCGTCGTACAACACGCGATCGGCCAGCGGCTGAATGAACGCGTTGCGGCGCGACCAGCCGAATTCGTCGGTGCGCGGCTCGATCGATGCGAAGCAGTGACCGTTGCTCGTGACGAAGCGCATCCAGTGATCGGGGGTCGTGTGCGGCAGCAATGCATCGGCGAGGCCGACGGACTGAAACACGCGCAGCGCTTCGTCATCGAGGCCGATCGCGCGCGGATAGTCGATGATCCCGTCGAGCTTTTCGATCAGCACGACGTGCACGCCCTGCAGGCCGAGATAGTTGGCGATCATCAAACCGACCGGGCCGGCGCCGATAATCGCGACGTCGGTGGTGACGGGTCCACTGTGGCCTTGCGCGGCCACCGGGTCGAGCGGTTGGGGCATGTTGTCTCCGTATGTCGACCAGAGTGACCGGGTCGAGATATTCACGGAGGGCGGCGGCGGGAACCGGCTGTCGCCATGGCGAAAAATCGCCTGCGGACAACAGCTTGCGTCTCCATGAAATCGTTGATTTGTTGGCAGTCTAGGACCGGCCACCTGCCCGCTCAACAAAATCTGGAAATTGTGCATACAATGCACATGGTTGATTTAATTGAGGTTTTAAGTGACCAAATACACGAATGTGCGAGGTCTGTCGCGCGGCTTGCAGGTGCTGCAAGCGCTCAACTCGATGGTCAGCGGCCGCGCGACGAGCCAGCAGATCAGCGAGCTGACCGGCCTGCATCGCACCACCGCGCGGCGGCTGCTCGAAACGTTGATGGAGGAAGGCTTCGTGCGGCGCAGCGCGTCGGACGACAGCTTCCGGCTCACGCTGAAGGTGCGCGCGCTAAGCGAAGGCTTCACCGACGACGAACGCATCGCGACGATCGCGCCGCCGGTGATGGGGCGTCTGCTGCAACGCGTCGCGTGGCCGTCCGATCTGACCACGCCCGACGGCGACGCGATGATCATCCGTGAGACCACGCACCGCTTCAGTCCGCTATCGTTTCATCGCGCGATGGTCGGCCGCCGTTTGCCGATCCTGCTGACCGCGGCGGGTCGCGCGTACTTCGCGATGTGCCCCGACGAGGAGCGCGAGGACATTCTCGATCTGCTGCGCGCGGGCGCCGGCGGCGAGGAGCAGAAGGCGCTCGCGTCGAACGACGCGTTGATTCGCAGTCTCGTGCGACGCGTGCGCGCGGATGGGTTCGGCTCGAATCACGGCGACTGGGCGGATCAAGGGAAGATCGGCGCGGTTGCCGTCGCGATCGTGTTCGAGGAACGCGTGCTCGCGAGCTTGAACGTGGTGTTTCTGTCGCGCGCGGTGTCGCTCGCGGAAGCGAAGCGGCGCTATGTGCCCGAGTTGCAGACGGCCGCGCGGGAGATGGTCGAGGAACTCGCGGCGCAGACCCGCGCGAGGAGCGGAGCGGGCAAGACGCGTGCGGGACGCGAGCGCAAGTCGTGAGGTGGCATTCGCAACCTTATCAAAATCTTAAGAGATTCATCCGTGAAAGCATCCTGCGAGGCAAAACCTTAACAGCCACTTAAGGCGCGCGAAAAATAGAAGAAATATAGTTCTCAAGCACTCTTGAACGACGCCGATAGACAGAGCGCAGTACTCGTCTTTTACCAGGAGAAAAAATGTCTATTCAGGCGCTTGCTCAAACCACGGCAGGGGCAATGGGCGCGGCAGTCACGTCCAGTTCCGGTTCGACAGCGACATCGACGGTGCCGACATCCAGCACGAGCGGTTCATCGTCAGCAGGATCGACGAGCGGCACCACCTCGTCGTCATACACCGTCAGCATCAGCAGCGCGTGCCCTGCTCGCGGAATCCAGCGAAACCTCGGTTCAAACCGCACAGGAAGCGGCAAAGGGCGATCGTCAGGCTCAACGCCTGCTCGCCAGGGAGACTGCGGTCAAGGCCGGCTAACTACGCCAACCATTGACCCGCGTAAAGCGTGACCGCCGCTGAACCGGCGGCGGTCTTCCCGGCATTGAAATAGTCGCAAGCCGTCCCGCAACTCAGAATCGCGTGCGAATACCCGTCGTCAATTGCAACTGGTTCTTCGCGCCAAACGTCGTCGCGACGACGTAACCATTGTGAAGCTTCATATAGTCGCCGGCCACATACAATTCGGTGCAAGTCGGTGAAAACACTGAAGCCGCGTGAAATTGACGACGGAACACGAGTCGATCAGAGGCGTTTTGGTCGAGCTGTCACTTTTAGGTCGACGCAAACGCTTCGCGCGGTTCTTCTTCGCGCAAGATATAACCGAGTCCGCGCAGCGTCATGATCTTCGCGGTCGATGCCGACAGATGCTTGCGCAGCCGGTGAATATAGATATCGATCGCATCGGCGCTCGGCTCTTCGTCGAGCGTGAAGATCTTGTCCATCAGCGTTGCTTTGGATACGGTCTTGCCCTGCTTCAGTATCAGCGCTTCGAGGATCGCGTGTTCGCGGCGGCGCAGCGGCAGACGTTCGTCCCGCAGCACGAATTCGCGCGAGTCGAATAGATACCGCAGATCGCCGCACTCGGTCGACTGCCCTCTGTCTCCCGCGGCCTGACGGCGAATCAGTGCCTTGATGCGCGCCACCAGTTCGCGCGCATCGAAAGGCTTGACGACATAGTCGTCGGCACCGGCCGAAAAGCAGGCCACCTTGTCGTCCGTCGAGCCATTCGCGGTCAGCATCAGCACCGGCACGTTGTCGCGCTTGCGGCGCAGCCTCGCGAGCACCTCCTTGCCGCCCATGCCGGGCAGGCGCAGATCGAGCAGCACCGCGTCATAGCATTGCAGACCGAGCAGCGTTTCCGCGCATTCGCCGTTTTGCGCCCAATCGATCGCGAATTGCTCGACCTGCATCAGGTTCATCACCCAGCGCGCGAGGTCCGCGTCGTCTTCCACGAGCAGCAGTTTCATCCTTGTCCCCCTCTTTTGCGAGTCGAGCGACGTCAGGTTGCGCCGATCCATAGACGCATCTCGACGGTCGCGACGAGGCCCGCGACGCCTTCATTCGATTCCAGCATCACGCTGCCGCCCTGACGATGCGCAATCTCGCGCACGATCGGCAAGCCGAGCCCTGTGCCTTCCGCATGACTCGACGCGCGATAGAAGCGCTCGAACACCCGTTCGCGCGCATCGGCCTCGATGCCGGGTCCGTTGTCGATCACGCGCACAATCGCCATCCCGTCGCGCCGCTGCGTCTGCACCGTGACGCGACCGCCCGCCTGCGTATAGCGCAGCGCGTTGTCGACCAGATTGGTCACCAGCGCCGCGGTCAATGCCTCGTCGCCGGTCACGTACAGGCCGTCTTCCAGTTCCGCGCCCAGGTCGATTTCTCGCGACTGCGCAAACGCGATCAGTTCCTCGAGCACGCCCGCGATCGACGCGCTCAGATCGATCCGCTCGCGCACGTTCAGCGGCGCGGCCGACTCGGCCTGCGCCAGCAGCAACAGTTTGTTGGTCAGCGTGGTCAACTTGCGGCCGCTCTTGTGCATGCCCGCGAGCGCTTCGGCCAGCGGGGCGTCGCGGCTATCGCGTTGGCGCGCGAACTGGATCTGTGCGACCAGCAGCGCGAGCGGCGTGCGCAACTGATGCGCGGCATCGGAGATGAATTGGCGCTGCGTCGCGGCCTGCTGGCCCATTCGCGCGATGCACTGGTTGATCGCCTCGACGATCGGCCTCAGTTCGACGTGCAGACGCGCGACGCGAATCGGTTCGAGTTGCGACGCATTGCGATCGGCGACGTCGTCCTTCACCTTCATCAGCGGCAGCAGTTCGAAGGTCAGGCCGAGGTAGACGAACACCATCGCCAGTACCAGCGTCAGGACTTCGCCGGACAATTGCGGCCGCAGCAGACGCCACACCATCGCATCGCGCGAGCCTTCCGTCTTGGCGACCGCGACGATCACCTCCTCGGTATGTCCCGAGTCGTAGAGCTGCCGCACGTAGGCGACCGCGCGCGCCGCGCGGCCATCGGCGAAATGCGTGGAATAAAGCGTGGGCTTGTCGCTCACCTGCGGCGGCAGCGGCAAGTCGGGGATGCCCGCGAGCAGACGATGGCCGCTTGCCTCGACCCGATAGAAGACCGTGTCCTGTTCCGGCGATTCGAACAGTTCGAGCGCGGCCGGCGGAATCTGGATCGACACCGAACCGTTGTCCCAGTCGATATCCTCGCCGATGATCCGCATCGACGACAGCAACGCATTGTCCTGAACCAGGTCCGCGGTGTTCTGCGCGAACCGGTATGAAATGACGACGGAAATGGAAACGAATGCCGCCAACGGCAACAGCAGCCACCACAACAAGCGTCCGCGCAAACTGCCTGAAAACACGATGTGCCGATCCTCTTGTGCTCGAAGCGACCCACGCGGTCAGCCCGCTTTCAAGGCTTCACGTCATCGACGAACTGATTGGTAAACGTGCGCGACAGATCGATATGCCGCCCCTTCACCGCCGGATTGAAACTCGACAGTACCTTCAGCACCGTCTGCGGACCGTCGGCTGGCATCTTGCCGTCGACGGTGTACATCGGCAGCGAGGCCTGCAATGCGCTGATATACAGCGCCCTGTCGTTGCCGATGTCTTCTTTTGGCATCTGCGCGGCGATCTGTTCCGCGCTGTGCGTGTGCATATAGCGCAGCGTCTTGACGAATGCGCGCGCGAGTTTCGCGGCTACGTCGGCATGCGCGTCGAGCCACGTGCTTTGCACATAGAGGCTCGACGCCGGATACATGCCTCCAAGCGCGGCGCGCGTGCGATCGACATTGCGCATGTCGACGAGTACTTTGGCGTCGCCCGCTTTCAATAGTTGAGTGACGGTCGGCTCGGTCGTCATACCCGCCTGAATGCGTCCTTGCCGCATCGCCGCGATGAAACTGCTGTCCGCGCCGACCGGCAGCAGCGTGTATTGCGTGGACCGCACGCCCGCGCGCTGTGCGAGGTACTGCGTGAGAAAACTCGTCGAGGAGCCGAGCCCCGTCACGCCGAGTGTTTTACCGCGCACGTCGGCCATGCTCCGGATCGAATCGGCCGATTTCGCCGCGACCAGTTGCACTTCGCCGGGCACCTGGCTGAACACGACGATCGTCTTCACTTCCTTGCCGCGTGTCTGCAGATCGATCGTATGATCGTAGAAGCCGACCACGCCCTGCACCGCGCCCGCGAGCATTTCATTTTCGCCGTCTATTCCAGTCGGCTGCGACAGCAGTTCGACGTCGAGCCCTTCGGCCTTGAAATAGCCGAGCTGTTCGGCAAGACGCGCCGGCAGATAGATGAGCTTGTTGGTACCGCCCACCATGATCGCGAGTTTCTCCGGCGCGGCGGCTTGCGCAGGCGTCGCGAGTCTCGCGAGCGCGCACAGCGCGAGCGACGCCGCGACGGCGGCATAGGCCGCGCGCGAGAAACGCGTCGAGGAAAGCTTCATTGGGGGTGTCTCCGTTATCTTGTGTCTGGGCGCCGCGCGGGTCGCCTGCCCGTGATTTTGAAGGTGCGAACCCTTCCCGATGCTTTCACGGCTGTGCATGTTGCGCGAACCTCGGGTTTATCCCGATCACTTCGGCGTCGCGCGCGGAAACGTCACGGCGATATGCACACCCTTGCCGCCCTCGCCCGCCTTCAGCGTGATCTCGCCGTGATGGGCGTCCGCGATTTCGCGCACGATCGCAAGACCGAGGCCCGTGCCCTCGGTATCCGTCGACGCACGAAAGAACGGCTCGAACACGCGGCTGCGCGATTCTGCCGGAATGCCGGGGCCGTTGTCGGTCACGCTGAGCGTCACCGCATTGGCCGCGGTATCAGCGTTCACGGCGACCGTCACGTGACCACCGCTGCCCGTATAGCGAATCGCGTTCTCGGCGAGATTCGCGATCAGTGCCTGCAACAAGCCGCGATGTCCGAGCACCGGCGCCGCGCCGTGCAATTCCGCGCCCAGATCGATTTCACGTGCCTGCGCGAGCAAGCCGAGATCTTCGACGACCTCCATCGCGAGCGGCACCAGATCGACGCGTTCCATTGCGAGCTGCGAGTTGTCGGCGGCCTCGGCCTGCGCGAGCAAAAGCAGCTTGTTGGTGAGCCCGACCATCGAGCGGTTGCTGCGATGCATCGCGGCAAGCGCTTCGTCGAGCGCGGGATTGAGGCCTTCCTGCTGCCGCGCGAATTGCAGTTGCGTGCCGAGCAGCGTGAGCGGCGTGCGCAACTGATGCGCGGCGTCGGCGATAAAGCGCCGCTGCGCCGCCACCTGCACGCCGAGCCGCGCGATGCACTGATTGATCGCATCGACGATGGGCCGCAGTTCCGTATGCAGACGCTCGACGCGAATCGGTTCGAGCTGCATCGGATCGCGGTCGGCCACCTCGTCTTTCACCTTCATCAACGGCCGCAACTCGAACGTGAGCCCGATGCAAACGAGCGCCACCGCCAGCGCGATCATTTCGAGCTGGCGCACGAGTTGCGGCCGCCACAGCTGTTGCGTCATCGCATCGCGCGAGCGCACGGTCTTGCCGACCGTCACGCGCACGGGACGCGTCGCGCCGTTGTCGTACATGAGTCGCACGATGTCGACAGCGCGCACCTGCTGGCCGTGCAACTGCGTGTAGTACGAATCCGGCACGTCGGGCGCCCGCAGCGGACGCGGCGGGAAATCAGGCGTACCCGCGAGCAGCCGCCCATCGTCGACACGCACGCTATAGAACACCTGGTCGCGATATGGCGATGCGAAGATCTCGAGCGCGGCGGGCGGCACATCGACACGCAGAAAGCCGTCGCTCCATTCGACCTCGCCCGCGATCATCCGCGCCGACGCGACCAGCTGATTGTCCTGCACCAGATTCGCGGTGTGCCGCGCGTTGTCGTACTCGGTCTTGCCGGTCACGAACACATAAAGCGCGAGCGGTACGAGCAGCCACCACAGCAGGCGTATGCGTAGGCTATTGGCCATCGTTACTGGTCGTCTTCCCGCTTGCGCAGCAGATAGCCGAGCCCGCGCAGCGTGACGATCGCGGCCGAGCTGCCATCGAGCTTCTTGCGCAGACGCGAAATGTAGATCTCGACCGCATCCTCGCTCGGCTCGTCGGCGAGCGTGAAGATCGCATCGACGAGCGCCGGCTTCGTCACCGTCTTGCCGAGGCGCAGGATCAGCGCTTCGAGCACCGAACGCTCGCGCGGCGTCACGTTCAGCGGCGCGCCCTTCAGCGTGAACTGGCGCGTGTCGATGTCGAACGACAGATCGCCGCACACCACCTCGCCCGCTTTCGACGGCGACTGCCGCCGAATCGCCACCTTGATGCGCGCAATCAGCTCGCGCACTTCGAACGGCTTCACCAGATAGTCGTCGGCGCCGGCGCCGAGCAGCTCCACCTTCTCGTCGATCGAGCCGCTCGCGGTGAGGATCAGCACCGGTGTCGCGTCGCCACGCTGACGCAGCCGGCGCAGCACGTTCTTGCCCGACAGCTTCGGCAGGTTCAGGTCGAGCAGGATCACGTCGTAGTGATTGGTGCGCAGCAGGCGGTCGGCTTCATCGCCGTCCTGCACGGTGTCGAGCGCGAAGGCCTCCTGCTCCAGCATTTTCGCGAGCCAGTGCGCAAGCGTGGGGTTGTCTTCGATCAGCAGCAGCTTCATGGCGGCAACGGCAAAAGTCAGGTCGTCGATTGTGCCTTAAAACAAGGGGGCCGCGCGCATACCGTGTGGTTTGCCGCATATGTCCAGTGCCCGCCGCGAGCGCAGTGCCGATCCGCGCGCAATTTCGACCCAATTTCGGCGCATTTTCGGCGCATTTTCGGGTTAACACCCATGTTTTGCGCCAAACCCGAAAGCTGCCAGAAGGTTTCGCGTTTCTATAATCGCCCCCATTGACCCAGAAAAGCGCCGCGCACCACGATCGCGGCGCCCCACCTAAGGAGACTGCTTCATGCGTACCTTGCGCCAGATTGCCGCTGTATCAGGAGTTGCGTTCGCCCTTGCCGCCGCATCGGCCGCCGCTCACGCCGAGAAAATCACGATCATGGTCGGCGGCGCCACCAAGATCATCTATCTGCCGGCCAAGCTCACCGAGCAGCTCGGTTACTTCAAGGACGAAGGCCTCGACGTCGAGATCCTGTCGCAGCCGGCCGGTGTCGATGCGGAGAACGAACTGCTCGCGGGCGCGGTGCAAGGCGTGGTCGGCTTCTACGATCATACGATCGACCTGCAGAGCAAGGGCAAGGAAGTGCAGGCGCTCGTCGTCTTCGGCCAGGTGCCGGGCGAAGTAGAGATGGTCTCGACGAAGGCGGCCGATTCGCTGAAGAGCATGGCCGACGTCAAAGGCAAGACGCTCGGCGTGACCGGCCTCGGTTCGTCGACCAGCTTCCTCACGCAGTACCTCGCGCAGCGCGCGGGCGTGCCGTCGACGCAATACACGATGTTGCCGGTCGGCGCGGGCAACAGCTTCATCGCCGCCGTCAAGCAAGGCCGCATCGACGCCGGCATGACCACCGAGCCGACCGTCTCGCAACTGCTCAAGACCGGCGACGCGAAGGTGCTGGTCGACATGCGCAACGTGGACGGCACGCGCGCCGCGCTCGGCGGCACCTACCCCGCTTCGAGCTTCTACGTGCAGCGCGCGTGGGCCGAAGCGCACAAGGACGAGGCCGCGAAGCTCTCGCATGCGTTCGCGAAGACGCTGAACTACATCGCGACGCATAGCGCCGAGGACATCGCCGCGCAGATGCCGAAAGACTACTACGGCAACAACAAGGACCTGTACGTGACCGCGCTGAAGGCGTCGCTGCCGATGTTCACGAAGGACGGCAAGATGCCCGCCGACGGCCCGGATACGGTGCTGAAGGTGCTGTCCGCATTCAATCCATCGGTGAAGGGCAAGCATATCGATCTCGCCAAGACCTACACCAACGACTACCTGTCGGCGCCGGTCAAGACCGCGTCGAAGTAACGCTTCTTTTATATTCACAGAACTGCGAGGCACCCGCCGATGAATCAACCTATGTCACGCGAGACGCCAGCGATCGAAATGCGCAACGTGTCGTGCCGTTTCATTTCCCCGGACGGCAAGGCCACGATCGCGCTGCGCGATTTCAGCATGTCGGTGGCACGCGGCGAATTCGTCGCGGTGGTCGGCCCGACCGGCTGCGGCAAGTCCACCACGCTCAGCATGATCACCGGCTTGCTGAAGCCGACCACCGGCGAAGTGCGCGTGATGGGCGCGCCGGTGGACGGCATCGATCCGCGCATCGGTTTCGTGTTTCAGGCCGATGCGGTGTTTCCGTGGCGCTCGGTGCTCGACAACGTCGCGGCGGGTCCGCTGTATCGCGGCCGCTCGAAATCGGCCGCTTACGACGAAGCGAACGAATGGCTGCGCCGCGTTGGCCTCGACAAGTTCGGCAAGCACTATCCGCATCAACTGTCCGGCGGCATGCGCAAGCGCGTCGCGCTTGCGCAGACCTTCATCAACAAGCCGGAAATCCTGCTGATGGACGAGCCGTTCTCGGCGCTCGACATGCAGACGCGCACCTTGATGCAGGACGAGTTGCTGCAATTGTGGGGCGGCGCCGGCTCGGTCGTGTTCGTCACGCACGACCTCGAAGAAGCGATTGCGCTCGCCGACCGCGTGTTCGTGCTAACTGCCCGCCCCGCCACGCTGAAGAAAGTCTACGAAATCGATCTGCCGCGACCGCGCGTCACATCGGAGGTCCGCTACGACTCACGCTTCATCGAAATTTCGCGCGATATCTGGCATGACCTGCGCGAAGAAGTGCAGATCGGTTAATCAAGGAACGGCAAACATGTCTACACCCTCTCAACAGATGATGCCCTCGGGTATCGACGCCGCGTCGCTCGCTCACGTCGAGCGTATTGCGCAGAAGAAGATCCGCCAGCGCCAGGTTCTGGTGATTTCGCTGCGCATTCTCCTGCTCGTGGTCGTGCTCGGCGGCTGGGAACTGTCGGCGCGCCTGAAGTGGATCGACCCTTTCTTCTTCTCGATGCCGAGCGAGATCTTCGCTCAGATCGTCGACTGGTTCGTGAACGGTACCTCGCAAGGGCCGCTGCTCACGCAGGTGTGGGTCACGCTCGAGGAAACGGGGCTCGGCTTCATCATCGGTTCGATCGGAGGCATCTTCTGCGGCATCGTGCTCGGCCGCAACAAGCTGCTCTCCGACGTGTTCAGCCTCTACATCAAGATCGCCAACTCGATCCCGCGCGTCGTGCTCGGCTCGGTGTTCGTGATCGCGCTCGGGCTCGGCATGGCATCGAAAGTCGCGCTCGCGGTCGTGATGGTGTTTTTCGTCGTGTTCGCCAACGCGTTCCAGGGCGTGCGCGAAGCGGATCGCTACATGATCGCGAATGCGCAGATTCTCGGCGCGTCGCGCCGTCAGGTGACGACCTCGGTCGTGATTCCGTCGGCGCTGAGCTGGATTCTCGCGAGCCTGCACGTGAGCTTCGGCTTTGCGCTGGTCGGCGCGGTGGTCGGCGAGTTTCTCGGCTCGAAGCAGGGCATCGGCTTGCTGATCTCCACCGCACAGGGCGCGTTCAATGCGGCCGGCGTGTTCGCGGCGATGATCGTGCTGGCGGTGGTCGCGCTTGCCGCCGACTACCTGCTGACCGCGGTGGAGAGTCGATTGTTGAAGTGGCGGCCGAGTTCGGTTTAAGCCACGGCAGCGCAGAGTCCACAAATAGTAGTTCGCTGCACCGATGCCGCTCAGTCTTCCGGACTGAGCGGCATTTTTATTTGCTAACGCACATCCTGTCTCCCGCCAGCAAACTGTTTTTCGCAATACGTTGGCCATCTCGCAACACTTCTTTCTTTCAATCCCCCACCAGAAGCCAATATCCGGCTGCCAGCCCGTTCCATGCGCTATGGCACGCTCGATGCATACCACCGCGCAAGTCAGGCGATTGCCAACATCGATCGCGGATCGAAGCGAGGTGAGTCATGTCGGGTGCACAGAGTCAACGCCGGTCAACCAACGGGTACGGCGGCCCGTTCATGCGCGCCAACACCGCGAATCGCCGCGATCGTCATCATTCGAGCGGATTCGTGCTGTTCGGCTTGCGCACCGCCGGTGTGATCGGCCGCGGACCGAAACGCCTCTGGCCGTATGTCTTGCCCTGGTTGTTCATCCTACTGACGATCGGTTCCATCTGCCTCGTCGTGCGCGGCGTGCTCACGCGTCAATTGCTGGTACCGCCGGTGGAGACACCGCAAACGTTGACCGAGCGCGGCTATACGGCGAACTTTCTCGCCGAGCGGATCATGTCGGCGATGAAGGAAATCGGCCAGGATGCCGAATCGATTCCGCATGACACGATGACCAGCAACGACGCGCAACAGGACATCCAGATTCCGGGCCAGGAAATGTCGTATGCGACGACGGTGCGCTTCATCAAAGGCGTGCTCAAACGCGACGATGTCGCCGTGCACATCGGCATCACGAAGACGAATAGCAGCGCGGATTCATACGTCGCGCACGTGCAGATAGAACACGGACCGTTCAACGGCCGCGAAAGCACGGTGCCGTTCGAAGGGCGCGACCTCGAAAAGCTCGTGCACGACATCGCAGTCACGGCGATGCGCCTCGCCGAACCTAACATCCTCGCCAGTCATCTGTTCACGCAGGTGCAAAAGACCAAATGCTCGCTCGCGCAATGCGACTATCGCGAGATCGTCGGGATCTATGACGAAGTCCTCGCGTTGCCCTCATCCGAGCAAGCCCAATGGGCAGTCGCGGGCAAGGCGTGGTTGCTCGACAGTCAGCAGCGCTCGACAGAAGCCGAGCAGCAGATCCGTGAAGCATTGACCCAATACAAGCACTCGGCGGTGCTGCGCGCGAGTCTCGGCATTGCGCTCGAACAACAGAACCGCATCGACGATGCGCTAAAGGAACTGCGGGCCGGCGCGAAGGAAAAGTCGCGCACCGCTGAAAACCTGCGACTGCTCGGCGACGTGCTGTTGCATTCGAAGAAGCACGATCGCGAAGCACTCGAAGCATTCAGGCAGGCCGCCGAGATGAACCCCGACTCCGTCGACACGCTGCACGACTGGGCCGAGGCGCTCGTCAAAACCGGCCGCGACGACGAAGCGATCGACAAGCTGTCGCACGCCGTCGCGTTGCGTCCCGATCTCGCGCCGTCCTATGTGGAATGGGGCCACGCGCTGGAACACAAAGGCGCGCTGCGCGAGGCCGCGCGCAAGTATGCACAGGCATCGCAGCTCGACGCCGGCACGTTGTCGGCGCGCGAACGCGAGCTGGCGCTCTCGACGGACGCATCGCCCGACGAAGCCGATACCCGGACATCGAGGCCTGACCTGCACGTCAAGCCCGTTTCGAATCCCATGACGCCGTACCCGCTTCGGGCCTCGCTCGATACGGTACGCGACGCCGTAGGACGGGCGATGCGAGCGGCCTGAGCCGCGCGCATTCGCCATTTGAGTTGGCAACACAGCCGAACAGGAGACAGTTCGATGGACAGCTTCGAAGATGCATTCAAAGCCTTGATCGGAAACGAAGGCGGGTACAGCTTCAATCCGGCCGATCCAGGCGGCGAAACGATGTGGGGTGTGACAGCGCGCGTCGCGCGCAGTGAGGGCTATAACGGCGCGATGAAAGACCTGCCGCTCGATACCGCCCATCAGATCGCCAAGCGCAGGTACTGGGACCCGTTGCATCTCGACGAACTCGATCCGCGCGTGGCTTTCCAGATTTTCGATGCGAACTACAACGGCGGCCTCGTCGTGCTGTGGATGCAGAAAGCGTCCGGCGCCAGGGAAGACGGCAGGTTCGGCCCCGACACGCTCGATGCGGTCAAGAACGCCGATCCGATGAAGTTCGTGATGCGCTTCGCCGCGTATCGTCTGCGGTACCTGCGGAACCTGCATTCGTGGCCGAATTTCAGCCGCGGCTGGACCGAACGCATGGCAGCCAATCTTCTCCTGGGAGCAGCATGATGGACTGGTCTAAAGTAGCGAAGAATATCAACAGCACCGCCCCGCTTCTCGCCGGGCTCGTAGGGGGGCCGGTCGGCCTCGGCGTGACCGCTGCCGCCGCGATCATCTCGCACGCGCTCGGCACGCCGAGCGACCCGGCCTTCGTGGAACCCGCGTTGAACGACCCCGGCGCACTCGAAAAACTCCGCCAGGCCGAAAGCGCGAACTCGCTGCAATTGCAGCAGTTGATGGTGACGGCCGCGCAGTCGAGCCTCGCGCACGACGCCGACATGGCCCGCATCGCCACGAGCGACACCGCGAATGCACGCGCGATGGGTGTCGCCAATCGCGACTGGGTGCCGAAGGTGCTCGCGATGGCCGTCACCACCGGCTTCTTCGGCATTTTGCTGCTGATGGCGTTCCAGCCTTTGCCGGGTACCAACAAGGATCTCGTCAACGTGATCGTCGGCGCGTTGGGAACCGCGTGGATCAGCATCATCGGCTATTACTTCGGCACGTCGGTCGGCTCGATGCGCAAGACCGAGCTGCTCGCGAAGCCGAGCGTGCCGATCACGGCCGATAGCGCGTTGACGTTGCGCGAACCGGCGTCGCAGTCGGGAGCGCACGCACCGGCGGCGGCCGCGCCGTCCGGCGACCACTTCCCATCGTTCGCGCCGGGCGGGCAAGGTCCGATCTTCTCGGGCGGCAGTTGAGTCGATGCTGCGTTGAGCGAATCATGCACGCGACGAAGTACATTGACCGTCGCGTGCATGTCCGCATCAAAGCAGGGCCCTTTCGTCAGCGCGCGTTTTGCGCTAAGTTGGCAACGCGAAGTCCATCCCGTCCCGAGTGGAGTGATAAAAGATGAGTGACGTCGAGCAGAACGCGCAGAACGATCCGATCGAACACGTCGTGCTACTGTTGATGGAGAATCACTCGTTCGACCAGATGCTCGGCTGCCTCGACGCCGTGCACGACAAACTGGACGGCGTGCGCAACGCGGCCGGCAAATCGAACGCCGACGGTCAAGGCCACACCTTCTATCCGCGTGAAACGCGCGAGCGGCAGATGAAGCACGATCCGAATCACGAGCACAAGGCCGTGATGGAACAGATCGCCGCCGACAACAGCGGTTTCGTGCGTACGTTCGTGAACGACTACCCGAAGAGCAGCCTCGCCGCGCGGCAAGACGTGATGGGCTATTACTCGCTCGGCTTTCTGCCCGCGCTGCACACCCTCGGTTCGCAATTCACGGTGTGCGACCGGTGGTTCTCGTCATTGCCGGGGCCGACGTGGCCCAACCGTTTTTTCGCGCTGACGGGTACGTCGAAAGGCGAGATCGGAATGCCTTCGGGACTCGACGGGCTCAATCCGCACTGGTACACCGAGCAGGATCAGGACACGATTTTCGATCGGCTGAACGCCGCGCGCAAAACATGGAGCGTCTAT
The DNA here is from genome assembly GCF_014201025.1 of Paraburkholderia sp. MM5384-R2. Classification (NCBI taxonomy): domain Bacteria; kingdom Pseudomonadati; phylum Pseudomonadota; class Betaproteobacteria; order Burkholderiales; family Burkholderiaceae; genus Paraburkholderia; species Paraburkholderia sp. MM5384-R2. The sequence goes on along the minus strand of NZ_JACHDI010000004.1, from coordinate 202,295 downwards.
TTCTACGACCTCCCTGCCTCGTTGCTTCTGAAGAACCAGCGGCGCGCGGAAAACCTCGCGAATTACCGCTCTTTCGATAAATTCTTCGAGGACGCAGCGGGACCCGCCAGTCAGTTTCCGCAATTCGTACTGATCGAGCCGAAGTACTTCGGCGAAGCGCAGAACGACGATCATCCGCCGCACAACATCATGAAGGCAGAGAAGCTGATCGCGGATACCTACAATGCGCTGCGCTCGAATCAGGCGCTGTGGGAGCGCACGTTACTGGTGGTCCTCTACGATGAGCACGGCGGTTTCTACGACCACGTATCGCCGCCGGCCGACGCGCTCGCACCCGACGACCACACCGCGAGCTTCGATTTCAACCGACTCGGCGTGCGTGTTCCCGCCATCCTGGTGTCACCGTGGTGCGAAGCCGGCGTGTGCAACGAACGATTCGATCATTGCAGCCTGCTGAAGTACCTGTGCGACAAGTGGCAAATGCCACCGCTCGGCAAGCGCACCGAGGCGTCCGCGAACCTCGGTGTGGCGATTCGCCGTGGCGGCGGCGCGCGCACCGATACGCCGCCGTTTATTCGCGTGCCCAATCAATCTCTGATTGCGCAGCACGTCGAACTGGAGCGCAAATCGTCGAATGGCAATCAGCATGGCCTGCATCATTTCGCCGACTATCTGCACGCGGAACTGGACCGGCTCGCCGCCGAGGCGGTCGAGGCGGCCGCGCAACTGGCGCGCACCGGCAACGCATGGGTGCGCTTCAAGAGCGCGTTGGGCTCGCTGATGATGAGTCTCGGCCAGTGGCTCAGCAAGGACTTCTACGACGCACGCGACCAACGCGATGCACGCACGAGCCAGGCGTTCACGCGCTTGCGGCAATCGGTGCGTGAGGCGACGCCGGGCATCGCGCGAAACGATGCGGAAGAAACGGCCTCGTCCGTCAATCCGGTCTCGGAGAAATAGCACGCCGCAAAGCGGTGGTAGTGCGGAACGTTGCCGGATGCCAGAGTTCGTGAAATCGGGGACCTTGGATTTCTTCGACTATTTCAATCGTCTTGACGCAGTGGCCGGTTGGCAGTGACGGTATCAGTGAAGCCGACGGTGAATCGTGCCACAGAAACCGGGAATTTCGGTTCGGGACCGCCGCAGCGCAGCGCCGCCTGCCATTCAGAGCGAGCTCCACGCGAGCGTTGCGGCGATGCAGTGGATCGTCAACGCCTACCTGCTCTTTCTCGGGTCCTTTGTGCTGGTGGGCGGATCGATGGGCGACAAGCTGCCAGACCGGGCGGTTGCTGGAGCCGGACGCGCAAGCCGGGGCGGCAGCCGGCGATGCTCATACGCCGCCGCAGACACCCGTGGCGAAGGCGGAAGCCGACGCCATCACTGACGCGCTGCGCGCAGTCGCGCTGGTGTCCGGCGCGTGCGCGTTCGCAGGAGCGGGTCTCGCGGTGGCGACCATCCAGCCCGCAAGTGATGTGCTTGGCGTCGCCGGACGCGCCTGCTTTCGGCATCCGTACTTCGATCTCCGCTGAAACGTACCGCCTTCAGGCAGGCAACGATTATGCGCGGCCCGCTGACGGATCGCCGTGTACACGTTTGCTGCCAATCGTGCCGCAACCATGTGCGGGGACTGAGCCGTGGACAAGGTGCGGAACCCTTCTTGAAAATTCCGTGAAGCAATGAGGGGGTGGTCGAGCGTCCTGACGAATGCTCTGCGCATTCTTTCGGTATCGCCAAATCCGGTCTCTCTGGCGATCACTGCAAGTGAGAGTTCTCCGGTATCGACGAGGCTGCGAGCGGCATCGACCGCAGGATGAGCAAGATCGACCAGGTTTTGTACGTCAGCAAGAGCATACGTCGTCGGGTGTTCGCGACGGCGGAAGATAGCCGCCCGCGCCCGTGCCGAGCACACCCCGGCGTCGACCGTCAGGTCGGCCGGCAGCGCAACCTTCAACATCGACATCGTCTGAACGCCGTCTCCATTACGAAATGCGGTGCCCGGAGCGCGAGGGGTGTGCGCTACTCGAATGCAACGAGGGCTTGCGGCGAAGGTGGCAGCGGCGTCACCGTTACGTTGGAAAAGCCGGCTTCGCGGCCCATTTGCTCGAGTTCGCGCGCGGTGTACGCGTCGCCTTGCGGCGTGGATGCAAGCATCATAAAGGAAAACGCGGCTGCGAACGGCGGCGACACGCGATCCTCGTCGGGAACAAATTCCACCGCGAGCGCTCGCCCTGCGGGACTGAGGCTCCTGCGGACTTTCGAGAGTAATTCCACGCAGGTTGGCGGATCGAAGTGGTGCAGGAAGTTCGTGACCAGCGCCAGATCGAAATTCGTACCCCAATCGACTTCGAACGCACTGCCGGCGACCGTGCGGTAACGCGAACTGACACCGGCCGCTGCGGCGTTCTCCGTCGCGACCTCGAGAACCGGTTGCCAGTCGGTCGCCACTATTTCCGCGCCGGAGATCGCTTCGGCGATCGCGATTCCGAACAGCCCATGCCCGGCTGCAATGTCCAGCACGCGCTTCGGTGCCTGAGGCCGCGCACTCACGTGTTGCGCGATGCTCTGTGCGGTTTGTGTCACGAAGGGTGCCATCGCACGCGCAAACTTCACCCAGACGGGATGCTCGGGCGCGATGTTGCCCAGCCCTACGGCTCCTCCGTTGCGAACGAACGCCGCGGGGTCGTCCAGCCACAGTGCCGTCATTTCAGGAGCCGCCAGGAAATCCACGATGCTCCCCATCCAGGCCGGCGAGGAAGTCGTCAGGAATGCGGTGGTCGACGGCGTCAATCGGTACTGTCCCGTTTCCTTCTGCAGAAACCCGTGCACGGTCAGAAAGTCGCAGAGTATGCGCACACCGCGCTCGGCGGCCTTTACCCGCTCGGCTATACGCTTAACGTCGCCGTGCTCGTCCGCTATCGCGGTGAACAGATCGAGCTCGACGGCGGCTTTCACCGCGGCAGTCTTCTGATAGGCTATCGCGGCATCGACGAAGGCCTGCGGAGAGATGTCGTCCATGGTCGGTAGCCTATCGTGAGATACCCTGCAAACAGATGTTTGAATCGAATCTTTCTTGGCGGGTTTTCAACGCGTTTGTGCAGCATGGGGCTTCTGATAAGCCTAGTCGAATAATGGCTGCGTGTCGAACCTCTGATTGAAGCGGGGGCAAGCGGCCACTCCGCAGGCCTGCTCGCATTCAGCGGAATCCCGAATTCGCGGGGCTGACGCACTCCGTGAGTCTCGGCCGGACCCCGAATTTCTGGGTTCGGCCATAAGTCGACGTTTGACAGCCGCCGCAATCCGGCATCCAAATGACCAGTCCCACCCTGGTACCGGCCATCCAAGTATCCAGGCGAATCGATGCATCAGTACCGGAACAAGCGCTATCAAAGTGCGACCTCGAGAGGCGCCCTTTGAGGGATTGCCCCGTTGACATTGGGCTAGCGCGGGATCAATACACTGGGCACTGGGCGTTCGCCCGGGGGGCGCCACGAGTGGGTCGGTTAAACTCCCCCCTGATGCCCAAGGACGCTGAAGCAATGAATTTAGTGCGCGCAACGAATGGCCAGAGAGCCGCCTATGAAGCTTGATCCCGTTTCTCTCAGCTTTTTCATCGCTGTGGTCGAAGAAGGAAGCATCGCAGCCGCCGCGGAACGAGAGCACATCGCCGCGCCGGCCGTGAGTAAGCGCATCAGCGCGCTCGAAGAAACACTGCGAACCACTTTGTTGACGCGCCATCATAAAGGCGTCGAGCCAACTGCTGCTGGGTATGTTTTGCTGAATCTTGCACGTCGCGCCGTCAACTACCTCGACGACATTCACAGCGAGATGCCGGATTTCGCCTCCGGTACGCGGGGGCAGGTGCGAGTTTTTTCAAATATCTCGGCGATAACCCAGTTCCTGCCCGATGACCTCGGGACCTTTCTTGCCGACCATCCGGCAGTCGAGATCCGGCTCGAGGAACGCAACAGCCTTGTCACGCTGCGTTCGGTCGCTGAGAACGCCGCAGACGTCGGAATCTTCACTGTCGAGCCTCACGCAGAGAGCGTCGAGACTCTGCCCTATGAGGAAGACGAGTTGGCCGTGGTGGTGCGGCGCGACCATCCGCTGGCAGGCAGAAGACATACTCGGTTCGAGGAGACTCTCTCGTGGGATTTCGTAGGGCTTCGTACTGGGAGTGCGATCAACACTCAGCTCACCCAGATCGCCAATCGGCTCCAAAAGGAGTTCAGGCTCCGGATACAGGTCACCGGCTACGATGCTCTTTGCTTGATGGTTTCGTCAGGCCTTGGCATTGCGGTTGCCCCTCGCAACCTCACCAAACTTTTCGTCAAACGCTTAGGAATTACCGAAGTGCCCCTCGAGGAGCCTTGGGCACGTCGTCGCCTCGGCATCGCGATTCGCAACCGCAAAGCCCTCTCGCCAGCGGCTGAGAGCCTTGTAGTGCACCTTCAGGCTCGCGCGGCCGCGCGCCGTGACGCGTAAGGCAGCCATAACGGTTCGTTACGGCTGGCTAGCGAAAGACTAATTCACGGACCAGCCCGCCTTCTCCATTATTTGACCCAACGGCACCGCAACGGCGCCGGTTAGATCTGGAGACACGAAGATGAGCAAGGCGCAATACGAAATCGCCCTCCTGCCGGGCGACGGTATCGGTCCTGAAGTGGTCGACGCTGCGGTTGGCGTCCTGAAGGCGGCGGCTGGGAACGAAGGCGTCGAGCTGAAATACACGACCTACGAAGCAGGCGCAAACCTCTACCAGCGCACTGGCGAATCAATGGCCGAAGCTGACGCGGTTGCCGTCGGCGAGGCAGACGCTGTTCTCCTGGGCGCGATGGGTCTGCCGACTGTTCGCAAGGATGACGGTACCGAAATTGCGCCTCAAATCGATCTGCGCGAACGCTATGGCCTGTTCGCGAGCTTGCGTCCCTGCGAGCTGTTCCCCGGCGTGCCGACGCGTGTAAAGGCCGAGAAAGTGAACATGCTCGTCATCCGTGAGACGACGGAAGGTCTGTTCGCTGGTCGTCACGACAAGCAGGAACCCAGCAATGAAGCTGTCAGCGATCGCCTGACGATTACTCGCGCCACCAGCGAAAAACTCTTTGAAGTGGCGTTCGAGCAAGCCAGGCAGCGTCGCGAGACACATGGCACGCCCGGTCACGTCACGCTGCTGGACAAGTCGAACGTGCTGCGCAGCAACGCCTTTCTGCGCAAGGTGTTCGATGAAGTCGCGGAACGTCACCCCGACATCGGCACTGCCCGGATTTACATCGACGCCGGTTCGATGATGTTTGTCACCAACCCGGAACGCTATGACGTGGTGGTGACTGAGAACGTTTTCGGCGATATCACCTCGGAAATCGCAGCCGGTGTGGTGGGTGGTCTCGGCGTCGCACCCTCGGGCGACGTGAGCCTGAAGCACGGCATCTTCCAGCCGAGCCACGGCAGCGCGCCGGACATCGCCGGCAAGGGGCGTAGCCAACCCGGTTGCAACGATCTTGTCCGCTGCAATGATGCTCGAATGGATCGCCCGACAGAATGACGATCCGCGTTGCGAAAAGGTTGCTGCGGCGATTCGCCAGGCGACTGCCAAGGTGTTGCAAGACGGTCCGCGCACCCCGGACATCGGCGGCAACGGCAACACGGAAAGCGTCACGAAGGCAATCATCTCCGTGCTTAGCCACTAAGGAGCACGGAAATGGCGAAGGTAGCGATTGTAGGCAGCGGAGCAATGGGCTCCGTATACGCTGGTCTGATGGTGAGCGCCGGCCACGAAGTACATGCGATCTGTCTGTGGCCCGATCACGTGGCCGCGATGCAAAAGAAAGGACTGCGTGTTGAAGGTGCCAGCGGCGACCGCACGGTGCCGATTCACGCCAGCACGACGACCAATGGTATTGGCGAGTGCGATCTCGTCATCATCGCGACGAAGGCGTTCGACGTTGAGGCTGCCGCTCGTGCCTCGGAACAACTCCTCGGTCCGAAGACAGTTGTTCAAACCATTCAGAATGGTTTGGGCTCTGCCGAAAAGGCCGCGACGATCCTCGGAGAGAACCGGATCGCGATAGGCGTTGTAGGAGGCTTTGGAGCATCGATTCGCGCACCCGGTCATGCACACCACAACGGCATGGAAATGATTCGCTTCGGCGCTTATCGTGGTCTGTCGCGTGATGACCTCGAAGCGTCTGCTGAAATCTGGCGCTCGTCGGGCTTCAAGGTTGCGATCTTCGACGATCTTGATCAGATGGTTTGGGAAAAGCTGATCATGAACGTCGCGTTCTCGGGCACCACGTGTGCAACGGGAATGACCATCGGCGAAGTAATGGCGAACCCCAGTGCCTGGAGTGTAGCAAAGGGCGCGGCGGAAGAAGCGATTGCGGTGGCGAAAGCCGCTGGCATCCGCCTCGATGTGGGCGATCCGATCGAGCACATTCGCAAGCTTGGAAGCAAGATTCCCAATGCTCGCCCCTCGATGCTGCTCGACTATAACCTCGGCCGTCGCGGCGAAGTCGAAGCGATCAACGGATCAATTTCTCGCGAAGGCAGGAAGTACGGCGTGCCGACTCCTGTCAATGACACGGTAGTCGCGATCATCAAGGCGCGCGAAGCCAACTTCACCAAGTAATGAGATCCACCCACCCGGCAACGGGTGGGTGTCGTTCTTCGTCCGACAGTGACAGGTGCATCGCACCGATACTAAACAAGCGAAATGGAGACAATCATGAGCCGCCAAGGCAAATAGCGAATCAGTCGCGTGCAGGAACAGCTCCTTGGAAACGAGAACGCAAAAAAAGATTCCGGGCCTGCGCAGTTGAACTGAGCCGTTCCTATCGAGCCGAACTTACCCGGACATACGGTTTTGGACGCTGCGTTAAAACAACGCCGCGACACCTACCCTTTATCAGAGACATAAGGGGCAGCATATGCAAATCAATAAGGCATTGGAAGGTGGCGTAGCAATACGCGATGACGAAACAGCGCTAATGTTGAAGGTCAAACTTCGCGTTATTCCGCTCATCATCTGCTATCTGTTCGCATGGTTTGATCGAATCAACATCAGCTTTGCGAAATTTCATCTGCAGAAGGAGCTTGCGCTGAGCGATACTGCCTACGGCCTGGGTGCTGCCCTGTTCGTAGTGGGGTACGTTGCCTGCGAAGTTCCGAGCAATCTGTTTCTCTTTCGTGTCGGACCGCGCAAATGGATCGCGCGCATCATGATCTCGTGGGGCATCGCCACGGCGTGCATGGTCTTCGTTCGGAGCGAGATGCAGTTCTACATTGCTCGCTTTATCATCGGCGCGATGGAAGCGGGTTTCGCACCAGGCGTACTCTATTACCTTTCGACCTGGTTTCCTGCGAAGCATCGCGGCCGCGTCAGTGGACTGCTTTTTCTCGCCCTGGCGTTCTCCGGCGTCCTCGGTGCGCCTTTGTCGGGCTTCATCCTCTCGCACTTCGACGGCTTCATGGGTATGGCCGCATGGCATTGGATCTTTCTGATCGGTGGCTTGCCCTGCGTGCTGCTTGGGTTCGTGGTGCTCTTCCGCTTTGACGATCGTGTCGAAGATGCCAAATGGCTCAATGACGACGAGAAGATTCTTTTGCGGTCCAAACTCGATGCCGACGCGAAGAAGGCCGAAAGCCACTCGTTTCTCGGTGCGGTGAAGTCGAAGGCCTTCCTGATTCTGGCGCTGGCGTACTTCCTCGTTCAGGTCGCGTCTTACGGAATGAACTTCTGGATGCCACAGCTCATCCGCTCGTCGGGAATTAAAGACCCCTCTATCATCGGTCTGCTCACAGCCCTCCCGTACTTGTTTGGTGGCATCGGGATGCTCACGATGGGCAAGCTGGGCGATCGTTCTGGGAATCGTCGAATGGTTTTCGCAGGTTGCATGCTGCTCACCGCCGCAGGCTTTCTTGGCGCGGGCATCTTCGCGAAGAACCCGGTTGCGCTGGTCGTCGCCCTGATTGTTCTCGGTACGGGCATGCTGACCACGATTCCGGCGTTCTGGACACTCCCGCCTAAGGTTGTGACAGGTGTGGGTGCTGCGGGCGGTATCGCACTGATCAATTCGATCGGGCAATTGGGCGGCATCGTCAGCCCTGTGATGGTCGGCCGTATCAGCGATTTGACCGGAAGCACAACTCCCGCGCTCTACACGATCGTCGCTTTGTGCGTGCTTTGCGCAGCGATCGCTATCTGGGCCTTCCCGGCTCAACTTCGAGCCAAGGACGTCTAAGCCAGCTCGGAACGACAGCCTCGCCGTTAGGGCGGGGCCTCCTTTTCCCCGAGCTATTCGTCCACTGTATAACAGAGCACGCCCACGTTGAAGGAATGGAACAGATGCGTTTCGATCCCGCTGCCGCCGCGGCCCACTTGGAATGGTCGTGGCAGACCGGGCTGGGGCTTGGAGACTTGCCGCCCGGATCAAGACCCAGTTCGCTGAGTGGCGGCTACGCCGCACAGGCGCTTTTTGTCGAGCGTATCGGCGAGCCGTGATTGGATGGAAAATCGCGGGTGCCTCGCCGCGCGGACTGCGCGGCGAGTTAATAATCAACGCTCCTGCCACCGGGTGCTTGGTCCAATCGCGAGTCCTACCTTCGGGCAGCATCCTCAATTTTCGCGTCGATAGTCGTGCGACGCTTGAAACCGAGGTTGCTTTTCGCTTTGGTCGCACGGTTTCTCCTGCAAAAGAAGCGTTCGATACGTCAATGCTTGATCGTGCCTTTGTTGCCATCGAGGTCGTGTGTAGCCGATACATCGACAGGAAAGCAGTCGCAAAGCCTAGCTTCGTTGCCGATAACCTTGGATTCCACGCACTAATCTGCGGCGAGCAAATCCCCTTTGCAGATGATTGTTCCTTTGATGAGGATGCGGGCATCTGGCGCAACCGTGAGCGTATCGCATCAACGCTTAATGGCGATGATCGAACTCGGCCGTTTGAATCCCTTGCGTTCCTTTGGAAGGAGTTCGCGCGCCAAGGTCGGACGCTGGAAAGAGGAGCGATCGTGACAACCGGCACCCTGAGTGCACCGGTAGACTGCACGAGCAGCGCAAATCTGACAGCACGGTTTGCGGACGCCACCGTCGGTGTGGCGCTGAGATTTTCGTCGGATAACGCTCAAGATGACGACGGCAACGTTCGCAACAAAGGTGTACTGAAGTCAAGAGTCAATGTTGAGCATTACGACTGGCTCAATGGTGCATCGCCGTTCCCGCAGTCCGAATTCTAGTGGTAAGCCTTTGCGATCAGCCGCCACGGCGCTTGCTTGATAACTGGGTCAATTCCTTCCGGGGGGCGGGAGAAGCTAGTCGGAATGCAGGCGTGCCAAGTGGCTGAATCCGCCCTGCGAAAGCGGCCGTAGAATTCCACTTATCGTGACCGTCCGCAAAGGGTGTACGGCAGTTCAGTTGCCCGGATTCTGCCATCTCCTTCCATTCGATAACCGCTGTGGTAGAAGGAGACTTCGCGAGAAGTCGATAGACGCCCGTCCGCTCATCCTCTGATCCTGTGCGAGGATCGACCCGTCTGATGTCCGGCGGCAGGAGCGGCCGGCATAAGCCGCGCCATTGCCCCGCGCAAGCAGGTAACATGCGAATAGCGCAGAATAGGATCGTGAGCATCTTCAAACGCGCGTGAGAGGAAGTGGCGCCCGATTTCGGTCGTTATGGCCTACGCGTTAGCGACAACCTTGTTGCAGAGAGCCAAATGAAGAAAGGAAAGACGAAACTTACCCGCCATGATGCTGAGCGCCTTTTCGAGGGTCTGCCTAATGGGAACGTGAAAGTATCGAGCCGGCCAGAGAACCCATTCGATGCAGGGGTGTTCGACGAGGTCGAGCGCGTCGACGACGAAGCCAAACTCTGGAAAGACAACCTCATTACTCTTCCGATGGCGATCGAGTTGCCTGCTGCCTACGAGTCGGTATCTCGCATGCGCGAGTCGATGGCGAGGGCATGGCGGGCGAAGTGGGTAAGGGAAGGTAAAAACGAGGTTGTCACTGAGTTTCCTGAAGGTTGGACAGCCGTTCGCCCGGAAAGCGGACCCATAGAGTTGCGAGATCCGTCCGGCGTGGTCCGCGCCATATACGGGTGGGCCGAGGATGCTGAGCTCAGGATTCTGCCGCGGTATCTGGTTGAGTCACAGACGAACAGTTCAAGCGGACTGGGCAGCTTGCTCGTCCGTGATCGCGTGAACGGTCGAGTACTTGAGAGGTCGTCGATCTGGTCGGCTCAAACTGGTACCAACCATCCCGATTGGGCCCGGTTGTCAGAGTGGCTCAACTTACACTATCCACAACATCGCGACCCGCTTCGGTACTGGGAAGATTGCGAGGAAAATCTCCAACACTGAGCTACTTTTTGGGGACTCTGTTCCCGCGTCTGCTGCACCCAGGGTGACGGGGGCGAAAGGAGGGATCACGGCTTGATTGAGCTTCCGAGCTCGGCCACATTGTCGTGACTCGGCGTTGGCTTCGCGCGTATGCCATCGGCACCATGCCGAACTGGACACTAACGAAATCCGGCAATTGATTGTCAAGCTGATCCGAAAGGGCGCGATCCTGGACGCTAACCACAGATGCGCACGCAGTTCGGCTTACACCCGCTGCCTCATCCAGCATGCAATGCTCATGCGGTCGCGCGTGGCGGGCAGCACCTCGTGTTCAAACTCCGCCGAGAGAAACAAGAGCAGCGTTCCGGCGCGCGGAAAGACGTCGTGATAAGACTGATCAGCAAGGTATAGCCGCAGTGCGCCGCCCTCGGCGTCCTGCCACGCTTCGTTGACGTAGAACACAGCGGAAATCACGCGGCTGTCGCTGTTACGCAGGCAGTCGAGGTGGCGTGCGTATCCGGCACCTGGCGGATATACCGCGTAGTGTGATTCGCTATCGACCAGACCGAGAAACAGGTCGCGGTTGAGCGCGTTCCGTAGTGCGTCGATGCGATCGGCGAACGCCTGCTGCCGCGTGCTCAGCGCGTCAGGTTGGAACCAGTGCGTGCTATCGCCGCGCAAAAGTGTGGCAGCGCGATTGGCCCCTACACGGGCTGGTGTCAGCAGCTGCGCGTCGTGCATGGCCATGCATTCGGTCGATAAGGCCTGCGTCTGGCTCTGTGACAAAAAGTTCGACACGACACACCAGCCGTCGACGGCGAGCGCGCGTGTCGCGATGTCGAATTCGCTGGATCGGAAATTCGACGCGACATCGATTGCCTCGTCCGGCGCGGCGTCGCCGATCAGGCAATCAACCAGCAATTCGATTTCCGCTTCAATCAGGGGGTGTTCCAGAAATGCATCCGTTTTATTTGTTCTTCCGCTGGCGGCTCGATCGAGTACTCGCTCGGGTCTGCTACCAGCTGGTCAAAACCATCAAGCGTTGTCGGGGGCGCGTCGAACGCGGGCATTGACACACGCCGGACCCAGGAGGAAGAGCCGGGTCGAGGTGGTCGATCTGTTGGGACAACCGCGCAGTCTACACGAGTGGGACGAAGGCTGAAAGAGCGACCACGAAAGACCCTGAATTACGAAACACCGGCTGAACGATTCGATCGAACTATTGCATCGACCGGTTGAATCCGCCGTTTTCGAAAGAGATGCTCAATGCAATGATCGTCTCATCGCAACAGACGCTAGCGGCCAAACTTCTTTAGCCAGCTCACCGGAAGCCCGTGCTTTCTGGGAATCTCCGCGTTTCGTTTCGAGGTTTGCCGCGATCCGGTTCGACCGCGTCTGACATTCATACCTGCGTCTGACATTCATACCTTTCAGGCGGCTGGTTGCGGCTTCAACCAACGTCGTTCGCACCTGCACGCGGGTCGCGTCGTCAAAGATAGAACTCGCGATCTCGTCGATCGCTAGTGCAATGAGCGCATCGCGCTTTTCCGGCTGTAGTTGCAACCAGGGGCCCCACGGATCGATTGGAATCGGTCTTCCGCCAAGAACTAGCGAATCACCTCGCGCCATCGGCCACACCCCCGAGTTCCGGCTGCCTGACCATCATTACCGAATGAGTATGCTTCCGCGCTCACGGGGTGTCAGGATCAGGTCCCAATATTGGCAACAAGGAATACATAGCGTCCTCCATCGCCCGAGAACCGGGCATCATTCGCCTGTTTCAGGAAGGCACGGTGAAGTGCCGCAATGAAATGCATACTGAGACCGAATGTCCTCGGTGATGTCGCGACCGACGTTAGGCATCCGTGCGAGGCCGTTTCGGAGAAACAGCCCGACCAGGCGCAATCAACGGTTCTGCTCAAAGACGACGGGTGGGGTAACCGACTCATTTACATGGAGGCGGAATATATCCGGACGTGCGTAGTGCCCTACGACATCGAAATCGTATTTTCCCCTCGCGAGGTCAGCGAGATCCAGTTCGTGAACAAGCAGGGCGTCTTCATCGAACACGGGCCCGGCAAGCACCTCTCCTAGTGGTCCCACTATGCAACTACCGCCACGCATGAGGACGGTATCAGGATTGTTGCCCTGGACGGCAGCATAGTTGTCCGGCGCATCGCGGCGCCGTAAATGCTGACACGCAGAGAGCACAAAACAGCGGCCTTCCATCGCAATGTGCTGCATTGAAGCAACCCAGGTGAGCCGACTGTCCGCTGTCGGCGCGCAATAAATCTGTATTCGCTTCGCGTACATGGCCATGCGCAAAAGCGGCATGTAGTTTTCCCAACAGATCACCGCACCCAGCCGACCGAAAGGCGTATCGAATACGGGAAGCGTCGACCCGTCGCCAAACCCCCAGATCAACCGCTCGGCCGCTGTGGGCATCAGCTTTCGATGTTTTCTCAGCAGTATTCCATCGGGCGCCAGGAAGATGACAGTACAGTAGAGCGTACCGCCGTCGCGCTCAATCACACCGACGATCAGGTATTGCCTCAGGTCGCCTGCGATCTGCGCGATTCGATTTGTCCACACGGATGGCACCTCGATCGCGCTGTCAAAGTACCGGCGATAGTCCTCTCTGCCTTCAGGCGTCCTCTCGCCGACGGGAGCGCCGAAATGCAGTCCCTTGGGATAGGCAGATACGAAGGCTTCCGGGAACACAATCAATTGCGAATCGAGTTTCGACGCCGCGACTACGTCGCGTTCGAGCTTGGCCAGCGTTCGTTCGACATCGAACATGGCCGATCCCGTTTGCATGACCGCTGCACGCAGAACTTGCTCCATTCTGACCACCGGTTCAAAGGCGTTAGTTCACTTTATTAAAGGGCGAGAATTGGTGCGCGCATAGATTTTTTGGCCATCGTTCAGATCTCACATCGTTGAACGCCCGTCAGCCCGTCTCTACGCCCTTTTCAGCAGATGAAAAAGGCAGGTGGATTGATTCGTCGAGTCGGGCAACTGCGCCGGAGGACCCAGACACGTCGGAATGTGGGCAGAGAAAAGTCGTGATCGTGATGTGGCGGCAATTTCAGTTTAGACGCGGCGGTACTCCCTGCTATATGCCATTCGCCATATGCACAGACGGCTCGCGGAAGCCTTTCGACGCTGGATTAGCCTGTGTAGTGGGGCACGCTTGTCTCATCCGCGCCCTTGAATACGGAAAAACAGACGGTGCCGTTCACGCCCGCTTCGCGCGACCTTCAATTGAACTGGCGCTCTCGGCCATGTTCAGCCGGTCGCCCGCTCACTCGGCCAGACATTCGAAAGTCGCTTTCATGCTGAAAGCTCCCGCTCGCTTTGCTCCGTGACCCGGAAGAGGCTTGCCGTTGAACATCCGACTATGGGTTGTGTGCGCTTCCGTCGACAACAGTTAGTCCAAGCGGCTTGGCGAGTATTCGCATCGCTGCTGCAGCGAGCGTCTTCGATGACCTGCATGAGTGTCTCGCAGGAGAACGGCTTGTGCAGATAGACATCGAAGAGCCGGGCAATGTCTCGCTGACTGACAGCGTCTCCCGTCATTGAAACGAGGAAAGCCGCGGAGCGAATCGGCGTTTCCCTCAGCGACCGTGCGACAGACTCATTGTCCTCAGGCTTCGATCGGATTCTAAGCATCGAGGACATCGTACAAACACGGGAGACGGAGGCGGACCGCATGTGTCGCGATCTAACCCACAGCGCCAGACGGAGAGTTGGATCCGACCCACCGGTCGCAGCGCGCATGTCTGCCTACCAATTCGCACTGGTCGCCATTAAAAATCCAATATTTTCAACTGGTTGCGTGATCGCTTACCGCGGTGCCACCGTTTGGCACGCACTTTGCCTCGATCCTCATCGAGGAGTATCTACACCCTCAAAACAAGCTCTGACATTCCTGACCGACTAATTTACCCTTGGAGAATCGAAATGAACGCGCTGGTAATCAAAGACCTCCCCGTAGCCGTTGAGATGGATCGTACTGCAATGACCGCCGTCAGCGGCGGCAGGTTGCCGCAGCAGATCGTGAACATCATCCAGGCCGTTGGCGACTATGCAAATGACGCTCCTACCCAGCACAGTTTTACTGGCAGTGGGACTTCTGTGACGTACTAACAGAAACACGGTGATTTCGTAGATCAAGGCCCCGCCAACGAGGGGCCTCTTTGAATTCGCTTCCGGTGACTTTATCTGCGCTGCCTCGATACCGACCGTTCCGCTTCAATTCGACGGGTTGTTGTGAGCGTGAGCATTTTTTCTGAGGGCATTACGACCGTTTTCTTGTTCACGATCGATGAGGTACTAGGCTTCCGGTTCCTCACCAGGCGTGCTCAACTTTTCTCCTCGCAAAACAACGAACTCCCACGCGGACCGCGGACGCGAAACACCATGACGACGCAGGTCCCAGCACCTTGTTGGCTTAAGCCGCCGTCGGTGTGGCGACCGGCCAGCGGCGGCTAAGTCGAATAGTTGTTCCCGAAAATGCCACTTGAACGTACGGAACGGTCAGTTTTCTGCGAGTGAGAGCGCGCACCGTGACTGGCCGTTGAGGGTCGGTCTGAGGCATTCACATAGGTGGGCCGAGTATTTGACTCGGCCCTGCCACCACCGGTCATTCGACATTGACGCCTGAATCGCTGATAATCGGTAACTGCCCGCCGTTATATCCCTGAGTCTTGGTCGCAATCATGCTCAAACTCGCCTATCTGTTTCTCTCGATCACGCTCGCCACCCCGCTCTCGGCCCTAGCGTACGGTAGTGATAATCCAGACTACGATCAATGCATTCTGCATTCGTTGGGAAACAGTCAGAGCAGCTTTGCGGCTCGCCAGATCAGCAACTCGTGCGACGCGATTTACAGAAATGGCGCAATGCTTTTGCCGCGCGAAAGAGCGTATCACCTGTGTGTCCTGCAAAATGTGCAGACCGTGAGAGGAGCATTTGCGGTCAACGAGATACTGCATGCATGCCGACGTCAAAATCAGATGTAGGACGGACGCCATTGACGATTGCAGCCCTGAGATTCGCAAGATTTAATTTCGATTGCGTTCATTGACCTCGCCCCGTGGAGACGTGGCGAGACACTGGCACGAACGGCTGCACTACTCCGAAACCTGACTGACGCGCTACGCGCACAATTCGGCCGATGCCGACATGGCTGCGCTTGCCGCGGTGCGCCACTTGTGCCCGCCGACCCGCGCCGATTATCTCGGCATCAGGTTCTGACATAGGGTGCTAACTCGGGTTTGGCACTCTTCGGATAGGCGATGCGCGCCGATGGATTGCGCTTCGCCATGGTTTCGTCGCGCATGTATTCCATGATTTGCGCAACGTCCTCCTTCGATTTCCCCAACTTCTTGGCGAGATACTTTTCCATGTCGTAGGTGGATTGGCGCTTGGCCATGCGGGCGCGCAGAAACGCACGCAGGACTGGACAAAAATCCGGCAAAGCGTCGCCAACCAGCCACATGTTGAGGTTTTCCGGGGATCGGAAGTCCAGCTTGTCGCCGCCGATCGAGGGATCCTTGGCCAGTTGATCGAAGAGGAAGGTCCACAGATTGGTCTTGCCCTTCTGCCAGGGTGCGATGCTGGCGAATATCGTCGCCTCCTGGTACGCCGGCACCGTCTGGATCACGCCCGCACTGATCATGATGTACCACTGCAGGCGGTGGGTGTATTCGCCGTGTTCCGGGCCAGCACCGACATCTTTCCAGTGCTGTTTCAGCGCCAGCGATTCCTTGAATACATTCCCGAAGACAAAACCGGCATAGTTCGGGAGCCGGTCGCCGACAACGACGAATCCGTGTTTGCGCTCGAACGCGTCCAGCGAGGCAGTCAGAAGTTTGGAGAAGTCCCGGTCCTTGTCCGGCTGAGCTTTTTTCGTTGCGTAGGCCGTCTGCTGTTGATCGAAGTGCTTGATTGCGCGTGATTCGGCGAAAAAAGTCTTGTTTATCCGGTTCGTCATGTCCGCATCCAGCGCGATCAATGCGTTCTGAACGGACGGTGTACCCGTGATCGTTGTCTGCGAGCCGCAAGAGAGATAGTGGCCCATCCTCACGTAGTCGGCAAAATGGGGGGACACGCTCAACAACTGGTCGTTCACCTTCAGGTCCTTGCCATCGAAGGCGTCGGTCAGTTCCTTGCGAATCTCGTCAAGCTTTTTCATCTTGATCCTCCACAGGATAGCAACAACGAACACGCCGGCCGGCGGTGCCGGAACAGCATCTGGTTTTGACGCCCGCACCGGATGCGTTCCCGGCGCACACTTGTTCGCGAGCGCGCGATATACCACGGAATGAGCGAACCGTGGTGCCGAAACCAACGTACCTTGCCGCCCGGCTGGCCTGGTCCTCTACTTCGAGACTGGCAGACCGAACAGGGCTTGATCCCCTGGAAACGCACTTCGCCGGAGCGCGAAGCCCTGTCGATTGCCCAGAGCATTGGATGAATGCTATATGTTGATCCGACGATGTCAACGTTTCCGAATGTCGTTGAACTGTCTTGCGGCGTGAGTAGGTAGGTGCCTTTCACTCCACGCATGCGACCGGGCGTGATCGGCTCAGACAAGTTCTCCGAATGTCAGCAAAGGCCGAAGTGAGCAGCAGCCTGCGCGAAGACGGATGTCCAGAGCACTCCGGAAGCCGCCATTGATGTCCTCCCGGCCCGAAGGACTGATGCGGGTCGACCTCTGCCCGACGCGAACTGATGAATGGCGGCTCACTCGGCGTGTTAAACGTCGGACTAGGTTCGGCCACAAGCCGCCGTTGGTCGATGCCTCGATATACACGTTCAGGCGTATCTTCAAGCCTGCAAACGGACTTTCGAGCGTTGAGTCCGTCTGTCGCGAGACCGGCCTTTGCGGCCGTTGGCGCCCCGTCCGATCGCAGCCTGTCCAATGGCTGCTCCCGAAAACTCGGAGGACTGAGGTCGAACTGTTTTCAACCGTTCGAGACTACCGTGACCGGGGTTCGTTTCTCGATACCTGGCATACACTCGTTCGGCGATAGCTCACGATTCGTCGCGCACCTCTTGGTGAGCCGCCTGCCTGGCTGTCGGCCACACCCGCTCCTCAAATTGATCAGACGGAACCGGCTCCGAATACAAAAAGCCTTGCGCAAAGTCACAACCCACGGCGGCGAGAAAATCACGTTGATCCGTCGTCTCGACCCCCTCGGCAATAACCTGCAATCCCAACTTGTGAGCGAGCATGACCATTGCTTCGCAGAGCGCCTGATTGCCGCCGTCGAAACCGAGGTTCTGTACGAATGAACGGTCGATCTTGAGATAATCGATGTCGAAGCGCTTCAGATAGGCTAAGGACGAGTAACCGGTCCCGAAGTCGTCGATCGAAATCCCGATTCCTGTCTCGCGGAAACTCAGCAACTTCTCGTTCAATTCGGCGTCCAGTAACAGCCCTTCGGTTATTTCAATTGCCACGCTCTGTCTAGGCATGCCTTGCCGAATGAGGTATTCCGACCATTGGATACACACCAGATTGTCCTGGCGAATCTGCACCGGTGAAATGTTGACACTGATCTGAAACGATGGATGGAATCGTCGGCGCCATTGACGCGCCTGGCGCACGGCCTGTTTGAACACCCAATCGCCGATCGGAACGATGAGCCCCGTGTCTTCGGCCAATGCGATGAAATCCAATGGACTGATCGTGCCGCGCACAGGGTGCAGCCAGCGAATTAGCGCTTCAGCTTTGTAAATTTCGCCAGTCGCCAAATTGACGATAGGCTGGTAATAAACACGGAACTGGTCGACTTGCAGGGCGGTACGTAGATCGCTCGTGAGACGCTGGCGCTTTTCTGCCGCCACTTGCAACTCGGGCGTAAAGTAGTGGAAACGGTTGCGCCCCGCGGCTTTGGCCGCGTACATGGCCTGGTCGGCATTCTTGAAGAGAACATCCAGTTCTGTCCCGTCGTCAGGGTAAAGCGTGACTCCGACACTCGCAGAAATGAAAGCCTCGTCCGGACCAAGCTTGAAGGGTTGGGCCAGCGTGGCGATGATCGTCTTCGCGATCTGTTCGATGCTCCCGGTGTCGTCCAACTCGGGCAGAATCACCGTGAACTCGTCACCGCCAAGTCGAGCGACCGTGTCGAATTCACGCACACACGAGGTAATGCGCCTCGCGGCCTCGATCAGCAGGATGTCGCCCATATCGTGTCCGAGGGAGTCGTTGACCTCCTTGAAGCGGTCGAGATCGATCAGCATCAAGGCCATCGGCCGCCCGGAGCGATGGGACACGCCGGCTTCATGCTCGAGACGGGCATGAAACATCTGGCGGTTCGGGAGATGGGTCAGCGCATCGTAATTAGCCTGTTTCCATATCGTTGCCTCGAATGCCATCCGGTCCGACAAATCACGACCGACCGCCAACACGGAGTTCACCTCGCCCGACGCGTCGATCTCTGGAGTGAGCCTGATATGGCTGCACTGTTCCTGTCCGTCCTTACTGAGCCATCTCAGTTCGAATTGGCGACTTTTCCCGGTTGCAATGGTTTCGCTGATCTTCTTCTCGTAAGCCAGCGCGTTAGCACCGCCCGGTATCTCTGAGGGCCGTTTGCCGAGCGATTCGCGAAGGCTGCGGGCCGCCGAGACACAGAAAGCCGGATTGGCGTAGGTGCGGCGCAGCTCTCGGTCGTAGCGCGTGATCGTGTCAGGTGAATTCTCGATCAACGTGCGCGACTCCTGCTCTTTGGCGACGAGCTCGGCCGTTCGCTCGATGACCGTCTGCTCCAAGGAAGCGTTGATCTCGTTGATCTTCTGGATCTTCTGCCCGATCGCCGCACTCATTCGTTCGAACCTGTGCGCCAATCTGCCCAATTCATCCTTTACGCCAATCTCACTGCGCGCGTCCACCGATGCCTCCGCCTCTGCGCCTGCATCGCTACCGGTGTCGTCCATCCTTCGCACCAGATCTTTGAGCGGTACAGAGATGCTGTGTGAAATGAAATTGGCGAGGAAGATCGAAAGCAGAAACCCCGAAATGCCCACCAGTATGATCTGATCGCGTACGGACTGTGCCTCCGCCGTCAACTTCTTCTCCGGGATCGTGCTGACCACAAACCATTTTGTGCCGGCGATACCCGTGTATGCAGCGAGATATCGGTCGCCATTCTTGCCATGGAAGTCGACGAAGCCATTTGGCTCGCCGTGCGGATCGGCGTTTGCGATTCTTTCGAGCAGACCCGGTTCAGCCTTTCCGTCGGTGCTCATTGAAGAGCCGTCGGCACGAACAATCAGCTTGTCGCTGCTGGCGTCAAGTACATAGATCTCCGTTCCACTGCCCACGGCGACGTCATTGAAAATCGATGAGAAATACTCGGGGCGAATCACTAGAACCAGATTACCGATCTGCCGATTGTCGCTCTTGTCGATGATGGCGCGCACCATCCCGAGATCTTGCTGACCGGCCCCGTTGTCATAGCTGCCCCAGTAAGGCCGGCCATTTCGATCGGGAGCCTGCTGGACCAGATGCACCACACTCCGCGTCAATTGCGCGAACGCCTGGGTGTCCGTGATCCGGTTGTCCTTGTCGAGCAAATATTTCTGGTTGATGAAATCAACCGCGCCGTAGTGCTCCAGGAGCAGTCGGGTCAGATCCTGGCGAGCTTCGCTCTGCTCCTTTTCATTGCCGTGTGCGATGCGGGTCAGCGCGTCTTGAACCTGATCGGAGAGCACCAGAAGGCTGCTCTCCGTCTCGATCTGCTCCATCCGCAACGAGATGTTTTTGGATACCTGTTTGACTACCTCTTTGGAAAATATCTCCGCTTTGTGCTTGAACTCTGCTGTTGACTCCGCATACGAAATGTAGCTGGAGACAAGTATCGGTATCAGCGAAAGCAGGATAAACGCGGTTATCAGCCGGTAGCGAATTTCGACCCGGCGCAGCAGATCCAACGAGAAGTAGGCGAATGCGCTTCGCAGCCAAGCGATCAGTGGGGTCATTTGTAGTGCATCTTCGCTTCATTCTTAACAGACTCGTCCAGGAGTTTTGCTGCCTGCATTGGCGTGATTTTCCTGAACAGCACATCCTGTATCAATCGATGCAAGCGCTCGATGGAATTGGAGGGTAGAAACGAATAGTACGGGCTGCCGGTCACAGCATAGCGACTGACCATGTTCGTGTAGTCGACAATCTTCTGATCGCTCACCACCATGCCCGGGAACTGCTTGAATGGGGAAATGTTC
Source organism: Paraburkholderia sp. MM5384-R2 (assembly GCF_014201025.1). Taxonomy (NCBI): domain Bacteria; kingdom Pseudomonadati; phylum Pseudomonadota; class Betaproteobacteria; order Burkholderiales; family Burkholderiaceae; genus Paraburkholderia; species Paraburkholderia sp. MM5384-R2. The sequence continues at coordinate 181,734 of NZ_JACHDI010000004.1, read as the reverse complement.
TGGCGCTTGATCTGGAGGATGGAAAACCCCTGCCCAGCGACGAACTCGAGAAAACGCATTGCCGCGGCCTTGTTGGGCGTTTCCGACACCGCAAACCCGGTTTCGCTGCCGATCACGGGCACCACCTGCTCGCCTGGCGCGTTCCAGGGCGGGATGAGCACGCCAACTTCAAAGGGATTGCCGTGCAGCAACAGACCGGCTGCCCAACTACCGTGAAAAGCCATTGCGACCTTGCCCTCCTTGAATAGCCGTATGCCATCATCGTAGCCAGTTGTCGTGAACGATTCCTGTACGAAACCCCGTTCCGGCATCAGCCTGATCCTGGCGAAAATATCCGCTACCTGGGGGGTGTTCAAATCCAGCGTGCCATCGCTGATTTTGTCCTTCCAGTCTGGCTCGCTCGCAACCACATTGTTAGCAAAGCCTGAACTGAAGGGGCCGTTGCCGAGCATATTTGGGAAGCCGCCGTTCCACATTATTGGCGTATAGCCTGCACGTTTGAGCTGTTCGCAAACCGCCAGGAATTCGTTGAAATTGGTCGGCAGCTCCCTGATCCCCGCCTTCGCAAACATGTCCTGGTTGTAATAGATCAAAGTCGTAGCCATTCCCCCCGCTATTCCAAAGTGCCTGGATTGGCGACTGGTCCAGTCTTTTTTGAGAGGATCGAGCATGTTGTTCCAGGCGGATGTGTTGCTAACGTCGGCGAGGAGCCCTTGATCGGCCAGGTCGGCCGCGTAGGCATTCGGGTTGATACTCACCAGATCGGGCAAGTTGCCGGAGGCGATCCGCGGCTTGATATTTTCTTCCACCGAATTGCCAATCATGAACTGCACATCCACGTGTATGTCCGGATTCAGCTTGCTGAATTCGGCAGCAATCTGAAGCATTTCTTCCGGCCAGTCAGGAGCCCAGACCAAGGCGGTGATGGTGGTACTGGCCGGCCCGCTCGTGCTCGAAGAATCGTGGTCTCGCTGATGGCAACCGCACAACGAGAAAAGAATGAAACAAGCCAAGACCGACAGCAAGGAGCCAAACTCAGTTTGTCGCACGTGGGGTTCACTTTTTCAGGCTCGGCATGGGTTGAGCGGCCCTCGGCAGAGGCTATGGGCGCATTCGATGGCAAACCGGTGAAACTTTCATCGCGGTCGAATCACTTGCATAACCATGGCGGCGTCCCTGCAGCGGTCAGTTGTGACGAAGCCCGGCATGCCGCTGCGCATTTCATCGCAAATCTTTCTCGCTGCCGGCCGATCTTTTGTCATCGACGACGCCTATCGATCGGCACCGGAATGTTTATAAAACAGGGCTGCTTAGAGCGCTTGACGGGTCGGCACTCACACGGCATATCGGCAACAGACGCAGATACTTTAACTGAAGGGAACGCCTGTACTTCCGGTCGTCCGCTCAGGGCCGATGACCCGCCGAGCGACTGGCAGGAATGGATGGCCGCTGTAGTTTGGAAGCTGCCGAATAGGTGGTGATGGTTCACGGTCGGCTTGGAGTCGATTTGACGCAATCGCGGACTACCTTACTCCTGCAAGGGATGTCGACCGCCGGATTAATCGCGAACTGTGGCAGCAGTCGTTCACCGACCTCGCATGGTTTTCATTTCCTGTGACACCGGACACACGTCTACGCGTTAACCCTAAAAGTTCCGTCGCTTTGTATCAATTTTCGCAACAAACATTACCTACCTCACGACTTACTCTGTCCAGTTCGCCAAATTACAATGCAATCACTGACTACGAACAAGCAAGTTCGCAGCAAGATAAAACCCTGAACTGGAGGTAAGTATCATGAAATCGCTGATTCAAGCCGTTGTCATCGCCGTCGCTGTCGCCGCTCCGGTCGCCGCGTTCGCGCAAGCCAACCAGCCCATGACCCGCGCTCAAGTGCGCGCCGAGCTGATCCAACTGGAAAAGGCCGGCTATCAACCTGGTCACGCCGACCCTCACTACCCGGCTGACATCCAGGCTGCGCAAGCCCGCGTCGACGCGCAAAACGGCGTCGGTCAAGCCGCTACCGGCTTCGGTGGTGTGGTGAGCGGTACGTCGCAAACGAGCCATGCGGCTCCGACGAGTGGCCCGAAGTCGGTCTACTTCGGTCAGTAAGCGGTAGGTGGCAGGCGGTTCGTCAAGCGCAGTCGTGTGGCCACGAAGCCCTACGGCGAAACGAACCGCGAACACTTCCAAATAGCGCGTCCTTGCGACGCGCACCCCGATTCAAATGAACTGGCCCGCGACTCGGGTATCTCCGAGCGCGGGCCAGTTCGTATGTGGTTACCTCCGTCATCGGGCTCCCGATGACTTCGCCCAGGCCTTCACGGTCTGGGCGCTTTTTCGCGCCGCTCTGCGTGCGCCGCGATGAATTCTCAGCTGCCCGCGCTCAGTCGCGTGCGATCAGATTGCCGACCTGGCCGCGCCCGGTCACGAGGCAACTCGACAGGAAGCTCTCGCTCTGCGCGCTCGCGCCAGCGTCACCAAAGCCCTTTTTCAACGCGTCCGATTTGACGAGCGCCGCGCCCTGGTGACATGTAATCGTGCCGACCTCGCCCGCCTGCGCACGCATCAACGCCCGATCCGCCATCAGATAGCCAAGCAAAAGCACCAACGCAATATTGAACGCTTGTCGCATGGGTCGCCTCCTTTTCGAAGAGACTAACGTGAAGCGCGAATGCAGTGGCCTGGGGCTTTCCCGATTGTTGAAGATTCAATGATCCAGAATAAATCGCGGCTATTGCGGGCGATTCGTAGTGCATTGAAGCGATTCAGTTTTATTCGATGCGCGTGACTGTGCGCGCAACCGTAGGCGTTTACGCCTACAGCCGAGTTTCGATCCGCGCGATGCGGCTATTGATCGCATGGCGCACCAGCGCATTCGACGGCACCAGCAGCAGCGATGACGCGATGATCCGATACACGTCATGGCGCGTCACCTTCGACACTTTCGCCGGATCGAGCCACGCGTCGTTATCCGCGAGCAGCAGTAAGGTGTCGAGGCCGATGAGGATCGGCCACAGGCAGGCGAGCCGCAAGCGCACCGCGCTCACCGGAATCGCGAGCGTATAGTCGAGCGCCGCGCGGAAATGATCGAGGGTCTTGCGCAACAGTTCGACGAGCAGCGGCCGCGCGCGCATCGAATTGGCCGGTTGCAGCAGATCGCGCGCGCTCAGACCGTGGCGCTCGAGCATGCACTGCGGCAAATAGCAGCGGCCGATGCGCAAATCTTTTCCGCAATCGCGCAGCACGTTGGTCATTTGCAATGCCTTGCCGAAACGCACGCCACGCTGCTTCATCGTGTCGGGTTGTTCTTTCAGCGTGCCCGGCATGTGCGCGTAAGTCATCGCGGTCCAGAACTCGCCGACGCAGCCCGCGACCAGATACGTATAGCGATCGAGTTCGTCGTATTCGCGCAGCGCCGCGATCTGGCCGGAGCGTTCGTCGGGGAACGTGCGCAGATCGAATTCCATGCCCTCGGTCAGCGTCGTGACGATCGCGCGCACCGCGTGGCAGTCGGACTGGCTCAGTTGCGCGAGCACGTCGAGCGCGGGGCTCAACGATTCGAGCAGCCGCTTTTCATCCGACTGCGCCTGCTGACCCGCGACTTCCGCGGCGATGCGCTGGAACGGCGCGCTGTCGACGGCCACGCCATTGACCTGATCGCGCAACGCGAGCAGCAATTCGAGGCGTTGGCCCGGCGCGATCAGCGAGGTGTCCGCAATCGTATCGGCCGCGCGCGCGAGCAGATACGCAAGGCCGATCGGATCGCGCATGCCGATGGGCAGCACGCGCAGCGTCAGATAGAAGGAGCGTGAAACGCCTTTCAGGAGCGGGCCGAGAAGAAAGGCCCGGGTCGGATTCGGCATGGGTTGGATCGGTTGGCAAATAGGCGGGTGAAAGCCCGCTGGGATCAGGCGCTGCCGAATTGTATACGGCGAGGCGCGTCACCCGGTACACCATGAACCAGCATCAGAAGCCGTCCGCCGAAGCCGGCGCCACTCGCAGCCGCCGTTCGAACCTGCACCTGACCTATGGGATCGGCAGCCTCGAGCGCAGCCTGCGGCGCCGTATGAGCGAAGCGCTCGCCTTTCCGTTTCATTGCATCGGTTTGCAAGTTCGACCGGCCACCGCACTTCACTCCCCCTCATACCGCATGCACCGGGCTCCTCGCCGCCGGCCTTTTTCGCCCTCTCACGCCGCCCTGTCGAGCACACGCCGTTCGCCGGGCACACGTTGCCGGATAGACTCCCCGCATTTCACGCCGCAGGACACTGTCGCTCGCGATCGGGAATGGGGATTGCTGCCCCAACGGGTTTGAGCACAGGACGGTTACGACCAGGCCGTCGCTTGCACTTTGAACGACACATCGACAATGACTACCGACGCATCCAACACGTCCCTCCCGTCCGACGCGGCCCGGCCTGACGCGGCGCGACGCAATGTCGAAACCGGCGTGCCCGGTTTCGACGAGATCCTCGGCGGCGGTCTGGTGAGCGGTGGCGTCTATCTACTGGAGGGCATGGCCGGCGCCGGCAAGACGATCCTGTCGAGCCAGATCGGTTTTCATCGGGTGCGGCAAGGCGAGAAAGTGCTGTACATGACGTTGATCGCCGAATCGCACGACAAGCTGCTCGGTCACCTGAAAGGCCTGAGCTTTTTCGACGAAGCCGCGGTCGCGCAGCAGATGCTGTTCGTGTCCGGCTATCACGAGCTGATGCAGGACGGACTCGACGGTTTCCTGAAGCTGATCGCGTCGAGCATCTACGACTACCGGCCGAGCCTGATGATCATCGACGGCTTTCGCAGTGCGCGCGAATTCAGCGAAACCGAGCTGTCGCTGTCGAAGTTCATCCACGAGCTGAACGCGCTGGTCGCCGCGATGGACTGCACGACGCTGCTGCTCGCGCCGCTGTCGGGCAACGAGTCGCATCCCGAGCACACGCTGGTGGACGGTCTGATCGAGCTGAACAGCTATCACGACGGCATGCGGCGCGCGCGCGAAATCGAAGTGCACAAGATGCGCGCGCGCGATCATCTGATGGGCAAGCACTTCTTCCGCATCGCCGGCAGCGGGCTGCTGATGTTCCCGCGCCTCGAAGCGCGGTGCGCGGAGCAAGCGGGCCCCGTCGATCTGAAAGCACGGCTCGGCTTCGGCTTGCTGCACCTGGACAACCTGCTCGGCGGCGGCTTCGCGCAAGGCGCGACGACCACGCTGATCGGTCCGTCGGGCGTCGGCAAGACCCTGCTGTGCCTGCAGTTCCTCGCGGCCGGTCTCGCACGCGGCGAGCGTTGCGTGTATCTCGGCTTCTACGAGAGTCCGCAGAGACTCATCGGCAAGGCCGAAGCGGTGTCGATCGCGCTTGCCGATGCGTGGCAGGACGGTCGTCTGATGGTGCTTTGGCAGCCGGCGATCGAACTCGCGGTCGATGAAATCGCGTCGAAAGCGCTCGCCACCGTCAAGCAGACCGGCGCGACGCGCATCGTGATCGACGGCGTCGAGGGCTTTCGCGATTCGGCGTTGCGTACCGAGCGCTTCGGCCTGTTCCTCAATGCACTGCTGCATCAGTTGCGCGAAGCGACCGTCACGACGCTCGTCACCGAGGAACTGCCGCTGTACAGCGATCCGGGTCACGCGAAGGCCGTGCGCGTGTCGGCGTTGACCGAAAACCTCGTGCTGCTGCGCTACGCCGAGACCGAAGACGGACTGCGGCGCGTGATTTCGGTGGTGAAGCAACGCGAAAGCGCGCACGACACGTCACTGCGCGAACTGTCGATTTCGTCGCAAGGACTCGACGTGATCGACGGCTCGTCCGGCGCCGCGGGCACCCAACCGACGCCGGGCTTGTCGGCCACGCTGCGATCGCGGCGAAAAACCTAGCCGCCCATGAAAACCATTCTGGTGGTGGACGACGAGTTCGACATCCTCACGGTATGGCGGCTGCTGCTGGAACGACACGGCTATGCGGTACGGACGGCGTCGAACGGCTCCGTCGCGCTCGAACTGGTCCGTTCGAGCCGGCCCGATGTCATCGTGTCCGATTGCATGATGCCGGTCATGTCGGGCCTCCAGTTGTGCGCGGCGCTATATGAGGACCCAGAGCTGCGCGAGATTCCGATCATCCTGTGCAGTGCCGCATCGGACATTCCGGTGCAGCCGAATCCACATTTTGCCTACGCGCGCAAGCCGCTTTCGTTCGACCAGTTGCTGGCGATGCTGGTGCGCATGGGTGGTTGACGGCCGCCCTTCCTCCCCCCGCCTTCTCTGCCCCTTTCCCCCGCTAAAACACAGCTTGAGACGCTCGCGCCATTTGTCGAGCGTCTGCAGCGTTCTGCGATTCTCCGTGGCCTTTTACAGTAGGCCATCGATCGCGCATGGCCAGCAACCCGCAGCGCGACGCAACTTTCGGAGGTCGTCATGAACAGCAATCGTGGTGCGGTTCCCGTTGGCTTCTTGAGCATCGCGGTGGGCTCGTTGGCGCTGGCCAACCTGTGGCGCGTCGCAAGCCGCCTGTGGCACTTGCCGGCAGTCGCCGGCAGCGTGGTGACGATCGCGGCGCTCGCCGTCTGGGTCATCATTCTGTTCGCCTACGCGCACAAGTGGTTCGCACGGACCGCCGCCGCACGCGCCGAACTGGACCATCCGGTGCAGTCTTCGTTCGTCGCCCTCGCGCCGATCTCGACGCTGCTTGCCGCGCAACTGCTGCAGCCGTACGCGCATACCCTCGCGCTGACGCTGTACGGCATCGCGGCGATCGCGCAACTCGGGCTCGGCGTCTATCTACAGGGCAAGCTGTGGCAAGGCGGCCGCAAGCCCGAACTGACCACGCCGGCGATCTATCTGCCGACGGTCGGAGCGGGCTTCGTCGCGGCGGCGAGCTCGGCCGCATTCGGCTTCCATCAACTGGGCGAGCTGTTTTTCGGCGGCGGCATGCTGGCCTGGCTCGCGCTCGAATCGATGATCCTGCATCGCGCCGCCGTGCATGAACCACTGCCCGAAGCCCTGCGCCCGACCCTCGGCGTGCAACTCGCGCCGCCAGTCGTCGGTGGTGTCGCGTATTTGAGCCTCACCAGCGGCACGCCCGATCTATTCGCCTACGCGCTTCTCGGCTACGGTCTCTATCAGGCGCTGATGCTGCTGCGTTTGCTGCCGTGGATCCGCCAACAGGCATTCGTGCCCGGCTACTGGGCGTTCAGCTTCGGCGTAGCGGCGTTGCCGACGATGGCCCTGCGTCTCGTCGAACGCGGCGCGACGGGTCCGATCGAATTCGCGGCACCGGTTCTGTTCGTGGTGGCGAACGCGATCATCGCGATTCTGGTCGTGAAGACGCTTCAGCTGCTCGTGCAAGGCAAGCTGATGCCGCCCGTGGCGGCGAGTTCGACGGCGCCGGCGCCGGTCACGCAAGTCACAACGGCCGGGCGAATCGCCCGGGTTCAATAAGCTGCGGGCAGCGACCGAACGCGGCGGCGACGCGCAAAGCGTCCCGCCGCGTTTTTGCGTTTGTGTCAGAACCCGTGCAACGACACGACGATCAACGCAGCCGCGACGATCGCGACCACGTCCTCGATCAACGCCGCGGGCGCATCGCGCCCGAACATGCTGGCGAGCGAACTGCGTACCTTCGCGCCGCCGAGCGTGCCGATCACCGCGCCTACCGCGCCGACCACCGCGCCCACCACCCCGACGATCATGCCGCCCGCCAGGCCGCCATGCGCGCCGCTGATCGCCGCGCCGCTCAGCGCACCGAGCACGATTCGCGCGCCGAACTGCAGCGGCACCTTGCGGCTCGGCGTTTCGGGCAATTGATCCGTGATCAGTTCGATGAACGCCAGCACGGTGAAGATATACGGCGTGGCCGCGAAGCCGAGGAAGGCAAGCGACGTGCCTTGCAGCGGCAGCCATCCCAGACGCGCGGCCCAACTGACGGCGGTGGGGGCGATCATCGCGCGAAGGCCGGCGACGACGCCAATCAGCAAGGCCAGAACATACACGGACATAGCGGACTCCCGATCGAGGGCAATGATGCAAGGTTGCACGAGCCGACGGCTTACCTGGACGAACGTCGGCAGAACATGTCGAGCATTCCATCTGGACAGTCAACTTCTCACCACCTACATCGAGGCAATCCGCGGCGGCCGTTCACCGTTGCTCACAATTGCCGGCTCTTCATTGCCGACTTGCCACCGCATGTCTGGCGCGGCGCCGGGCATACGATTGCCCCCGTCGATGTGGCCCTAGTGTCGCACAATTCGACTGGCGAATAAGAGACAGGGAGTCGGCGAAGTGGGCCGATGGTGATAAGTTAGCCCACTCATAAGAAAATCTTGTATCTGCACCATGAGACCGTATCTTCCGCTCAACGCGCTGCGCGCGTTCGAATCGTCCGCGCGGCATCTGAGCTTCACGCGCGCGGCGCAAGAGCTGAACGTGACCCAGGCCGCGGTCAGCCAGCAGGTCCGCTCGCTGGAGGAGCGGCTCGGCACCGCGCTATTCAAGCGTTTGCCGCGCGGCCTCGCGATGACCGACGAAGGGCTCGCGCTGCGTCCCGTGCTGTCCGACGCGTTCGATCGTATCGAGGCGGTGCTCAAGCAGTTCGACGGCGGGCATTTTCACGAGGTGCTGACGGTCGGTGTGGTCGGCACGTTCGCGGTCGGCTGGCTGATGCCGCGCCTGAAGTCGTTTCGCGACGCGCATCCGTTCGTCGAGCTGCGGCTGCTGACCAATAACAACCTCGTCGACCTCGCGACCGAGGGCCTCGATTTCGCGATCCGTTTCGGCGACGGCACGTGGCCCGGCTCGCTTGCCACCAAACTGCTCGACGCGCCGCTCGCGCTGCTTTGCACGCCCGAGATCGCCGCGCGCCTCGCACGGCCCGACGATCTCGCCAACGAAACGCTGCTGCGCTCGTACCGCATGGACGACTGGATCAACTGGTTCGCGGCCGCGGGCATCGCGCCGCGGCCGGTGCGCGGACCGGTGTTCGATTCGTCGCGGTTGATGGTGGAAGCGGCGATACAGGGCGCGGGCATCGCGCTCGTGCCTGCGTTGATGTTCGAAAGGGAGATCAATACCGGGCGTCTGGTGCGCCCGTTCGACGTCGAGGTCAAGGCGGGCAGTTACTGGCTGACCTGCCTGAAGGGCAAGCCGATGACGCCGGCGATGTTGCTGTTCAGTCAGTGGCTCGCCACGGAAGCGGCCACGGCGGGTCACGCATGAGGTCCTACGCGGCCGTGCGGCAATACCGGTTCATCGCGGGCCGCTCCGCTTGCGGCGGGAACACGTTCCACGAACCGTCGCCGTGGCGGAAGAAGAAAATCGACAGCAATCCTTCCGGCTTCAACGCCTGCACACATACATAGCGTTGCTGTTGCGACGCGCGATGGCAGAACCGCACCACGCGCGCGGGCATCGACGGCGTGGGTGCGAGCCATTTGTCGACGGCCCAGTGCAAGCTTTTTTCTGCGGCTACCATGATGTTCTCCTCGAATCGTCCCGTTCCTGACGCGCTGCGTTCACGCGACTTGCGCGAGTTGCGCCACGCGGTGTTCGTTCCTCGCCCCGCTCTCGACAAACGCCTTCACGAGGCACAGCAGTGCGCGCATGCCCGTGCTCGGATGACGCAAGCAGCAATGCACCTGTTCGCTGCGGCTTTCGCCGAGCAGACACCACGCGCAGAAGTGTTCGCAGTTATTGGTCAGCAGGCGATAGCGGTTCTCGCCGAGGCGGGAGCGCGCGCGGCGCACCGCATCGGCGCCGACGTAGATCGCGCTCGGCGTCGCGCGAACCGACAGCGAATGGCCGGCGGTGAAGCGCGCGAGCTCGACTTCCTCGACCGGTCCGGGATGCGCGGAGGCCGCAAAGCCCGAGTAGTGCACGACGCGGCCATTGCCGACATAGATGCCGTGATGTTCGTAGCCGTTGCGTTGCGTGACCAGGTGCGCGCCGATCGGCAGATCGATCGTCGATGATGCGGTGTCGCAAGCGGCTGCGGATTGCGGGTCGTCGTCGCGTGTATCGAGCGTTTGGGTGTTCATGGCTGGCCTCGTTCGCATTTCCAACACTGTTGCGACAGCTTTTGCATCATCCGGGCCAGGCGCCGGAAAGCCCCTGTTTACAGGGTTGACGGCTGATCGAGCGGTTTTCTGAAGAGGCAGATGTCAGGACGGGACCAACAGAAATCGCGCTGATCTGTTGGTGTGCGACGCTCATTTGCGAGCCGTGTCGCGGGTTGATTTCAACTGAATGGAGAACTCGCGGGACCCGCTGAATGTGTTGGGTCTCACACCTGTTCGAATGTGGGCTTGTTGGCCGCGAGCCGACCGATCGCGTCGAGCGCGTTCGTGGTAAAGCCGCGCATGCCGCGCCAGTCAATGCGCCGCGGGCTTCGCGCCGAATCCGCCCCCGATTGGCATGGCCTTTGCACCGTGTGGTGCAGAGTCCATTCAGCCGCGCGCATTGCGAACGCGGCCAACCGGAGAACGACATGTCCTGCATCAAATTGAACGACCTCTCGCTGAACCTCGCGCTCGATCGCAAGGCGATGGCGGCGATTCGCGGCGGCGGCGGCGCGCCATGGATCTATGGCTGGATTCAGCCGTACGTGCCGCAAACGCCGAGCATTGGGCCGGTGGTCAATCTGTACGAGGTCTCCAACAACTTCTATGCTAACCAGATGATCAACCAGTTCCAGTCGGTCGACGTACGCAATACCGGCGCGAACGCGAACCTCACCGTGTCTCCGGACGCACGCAACCGAAACGATATGGTGTAGCCGTTGTGACATGCGAGAGCCAATTTCGCTGGACATCGTCCGCGCGTTCCGACACGGGACGGGTCCGCGAAATCAACGAAGATGCCTGCCTCGACGAACCCGAAGCGGGACGCTGGGCTGTCGCCGATGGGATGGGCGGTCACGCGGTCGGCGACGTTGCCAGCCGCACCGTGATCGACGCGTTGACTCAACTGGCGGCGCCGCACGGCCTCAGAATGCTGATCGCCGATGTACGCGCGCGTCTGCAAACCGCTAACCGTCAATTGCGCGACGAAGCCGCGCGCCGCCAGGTGCAGCGCATCGGCAGCACCGTGGTCGTGCTGCTTGCATGCGATCGCTTCTGCGGCTACGTGTGGGCCGGCGACAGCCGCATCTACCTGTACCGCGCGGGGCAATTGCGGCAACTGACGCGCGATCACAGCCAGGTCGAGGAGCTGCGCTCGCTCGGCGTCATCACCGACGAAGAGGCGCGCCATCATCCCGCGCAGCACATGATCACGCGCGCGGTCGGGGCAACGGATTCGCTCGAACTCGACGACGACGCGATCGAAGTCGCCGACGGCGACGTGTTCCTGTTGTGCAGCGACGGTCTCAGCAACGAACTGAGCGACGACGAGATCGCCGACGTGCTGACCACGGCGGAGCGCGAAAACGCATGTTGCGAACTCGTCGACCTTGCGCTCGCGCGCGGCGGGCGCGACAACATCACCGCAGTGGTCGTCGAAGCGCAGGACCCGAATGCGGCGGACAAGACCTTGCTGAACCCGGCGCCTTGATGATCTTCAGGCGCGCGTTTCACCGAGCGTTCAGTGGTCCTTCACTCAGCCTTCGTCGTCTTCCTCGTCGCGCTCGTTCGCGCCGTTCTTCGTGGGCGGCGCATTGCGATTGCGGAAATCCTTCGAGTGCAGGCCGTGCTTTTTCAGCAGCATCTGCAAGTGCGAGCGATTCATATCGATGCGCCGCGCCAGTTCGGCGACGGTCCCGCTGACTTCACGCAGTCCGCGTTCGAGGAACGCTTTTTCGGCGTCGTCGCTGGCCGCCCGCTTCGCGTCGCTCAACGACATCAGATTCGCGACGCTGATCGGCTGCTCGCCGCTCGCCTGTCCGCCCTCCGCCTGCGCCGCCGCCGAACCGGGTGCGGCGGGTCGCATATCGAGCGGCAAATGCTCGACGTCGGCCATGTCTGCAGCCAGACATGAGATGCGGTACATCACGTTGCGCAATTCGCGAATGTTGCCCGGATACGCGTAGCTCAATAGAAAGTCCCGCAAACGCGGCGTCAACCTGACTGGCCGGCGTTTCAGGATGCCCGCAGCTTCGTCGCCGAACCATGCAATCAGCAACGGAATTTCGTCGCGCCGTTCGCGCAGCGGCGGCAACGTCACGTGAATCACGCTGAGCCGGTAGAACAGATCCTCGCGAAACCGGCCTTCCTCGCTGAGCTTGCGCAGATTGCGATTGGTCGCCGCGACGATGCGCGTATCGACCGCGATCGTTTCGTCGGAGCCGACGCGTTGAATCTCGTGCGCCTCGAGCACCCGCAGCAGCTTGACCTGGCCCGCGAGCGGCAACTCGCCGATTTCGTCGAGAAAGATCGTGCCCGTATGCGCGCTTTCGAATTTTCCCTTGCGGTCGCTCGACGCGCCGGTGAATGCGCCCTTGCGATGCCCGAAAAGTTCGGATTCGAGCAGATTGTCCGGAATCGCGCCGCAGTTCACCGAAACGAACGGCTTGTCGGCACGCGAGCCATTCGCGTGAATCACTTTCGCCATCAGCTCCTTGCCGGTGCCGCTTTCTCCATCGATCAACACCGGCAAATCGGTTGGCGCCGCTTTTTCCGCGATTTCGAGCGATTCGAGCAACCGCGGGTTGTCGCCGAACGTGCCCTCGAAAATGAAGCTGCGTTCGAGCAGTGCCTTGCGGCGCGCACCGCGCGATTGCTCCGCGCTCGTTTGCGGCTCGCCCGCGGTGGCCGCCTGCACGAAGCGCTCCTTGTGCGAAAGCTGCATCACTTCGTCGCGCAACGACGTGGCCTGCCTCAGCAGCTTGTCGATATCGGCGCGTTCGAGCCGCGACGACCAGCGCAACGTGGAGCGCAGGATCTCGATCCGCTCGATCAGTCCCGCGTACGATATCGCGGGGCTCGCCTCTTCAATCTGGTCGAGTATCTTCATCATGATGCACTCAACTGTTTCTGCACGAGCTGATAGTACATGCCGCCGCGCTGGATCAGTTCCTCGTGACGGCCCTGTTCGACGATCGCGCCTTCATACAGCACGAGAATCTTGTCCGCGCGCATGATCGTGCTTAGCCGATGCGCGATGATCACCGCCGTGCGGCCCTTCAGGATGTCGTGCATGTTGCCGAGAATATTGCTTTCCGATTGCGAGTCGAGCGCCGACGTCGCCTCGTCGAACACGAGCAGACGCGGATCGTGATACAACGCACGCGCAATGCAAAGCCGCTGGATTTGACCGCCCGACAAACCGATGCCGCGCTCGCCGACGATCTGCTCATAACCGAGCGGCATCTTGCTGATGAAGCCATGCGCGTCGGCCATTTTCGCGACTTCCTCGATGCGGCGGCGCTCCGGCGCGTCGTCGCCGCTTGCGATGTTCTCGGCGATCGTGCCCGAGAACAGCAGATTGCTTTGCATCACGTAGCCGATTTGCGCGCGGAAATAAGTCTTGTCGATCACGCCGGAGTCATAGCCGTCGATCGTTATTTTCCCTTCGCTCGGCCGATAGAAGCCAACCAGCAGCTTCGCGAGCGTGGTTTTTCCCGACCCGCTGCGCCCGACGATCGCGACCAGTTCACCCGGCTTGATATCGAAGCTGATGTTCTCCAGCACATAAGCGGAATCCTCTTCGCCATAGCGGAAGTACACGCCTTGCAGGCTGATTTCGCCTTGCAGCTCCGGCAGCATCACGCGCGAGGGCAAATCCTGCGGCTTCTGTTCGGGCTCGATATCGAGCACATCGCCGAGCCGTTCCATCGCGACACCCGCATCGTTGAGCATGCTCCACAAGCCGACGAGACCCATCAGCGGACTCAATACGCTACCCATGAATGCATTGAACGCGATCAGCTGACCGATCGTCAATTCACGCGCGAGTACCAGATTCGCGCCGACCCAAAGAATCGCAATCGTCGTTGCCGCATTCAGCAATTGACTGCCGAAGCCGACCAGAATATTGAATGCGTGCGCGCGATACTGCAATTCGAGCGCCTTTGCGTATTTCTTCTCCCAGCGCAACCGTACCGGCCGCTCGATGCCCATGCCCTTGACGGTCTCGACGCCGGACAGAGCTTCCATCAGGAACGACTTCGCCTCGGTCGACGCCGTGAACACCTCGCGGGCGTAGCCCTTGATCTTCGGCGTCGCGATCACCGTGAGTCCCATGATCGGAATCACGAACGCGATCAACACCAGCGTCATCTTCACGTTGTACACGAACATGATCGTGAAGTAGATGAAGATCATCAGCAGATTCAGCGCGGTCGTCACGGTGGATTCGGTCAGGAACGCGCGGATCGTCTGGTTTTCCTGAAAGCGCGCGAAGATATCGCCGGTCTTGCGCTTCGCGAAGAACGAGAACGGCAGCGACAACGTATGCTTGAAGAACTGCGACATCATCGCGAAGTCCATGTTGCGAACCATGAAGTTCGCCAGATACGCGCGAATCGTCGACATCAACTGCGTGAAGACATTGGAGATGATGAGCCCGCCGATCAGCATATGCAGCAGACTGACGTTCTGATGCACGATCACGCCGTCCAGAATGTTCTGAATGATCAGCGGTGGAATCACGCCGAGCACCTGAATCACGAAGGTCGCCAGAAACAGATAGCCGAGTATCTTGCGGTACGGCTTCAGATAGCCGACAAAGCGAATCCACGGCGAGCGCTCGGCCGACATCTGCAGCAGCTGCGATCCGCCGGTAAACAATAGGCAGGTGCCGCTCCACCCGCGTTCGAAATCTTCGACGCTCAGCTTTCTGAAACCGAGTGCCGGGTCCGCCACCCAGACATAGTCTTTCGACAGCCCGTACACGACCACATAGTGATAGCCTTCCCAATGCACGATGAACGGCAGATCGAAGCCGCGCAGCGAATCGAACGTGCATTGCACGCCGCGCGTCGTGAAGCCGAGCGACTCGCCCGCGCGCGCGAGACTGTCGAGCGTTGCACCCTGCGTGGTCACGTTCGCGAGTTCGCGCAATTTGCCGAGCGTCATCGGAATGCCGTAATGGCGGCAGATCATCGCGAGACACGCGGCGCCGCAATCCATCTCCTCGGCTTGCTCGACGAGCGCGAAACGCCGGATGATCTTCTCGCCGAGTTCCGGCTTGCTCTGCAGGTCGAGCATCAACGGCAGCTTGCGCCGCTGTTCGAGCCGCTTTTGCCGCTGCAATTCGCGGTCGCCATAGCGGATGCGCTCGTCGAGCACTTCTCGCAGTTTCGGATTGCGCTCGAGAATGAAATGAACGGTGCGCTCGGGGATGACCAGCAGCCGCGTGTCGGTGGTTGCAACGACCGATGCCATCTGTTCCTGGCGCATCAGGCACGCCTTCTCGCCGAATATCTCCCCTTTGCCGAGCGTCGCGAGCGTATAGTCGTGGCCCTCTTCCTGCCGCACGATGCGCACCTGGCCTTGCCGCACCACATAAAGCCGCCTGTCGTCGCGGCCGTCCTGTTTCAGAATCTCCTTGCCGGCAGCGACCCGTTTTGCGCCGACGCTGCGCACGTACTCTTCGAGTTCCGCCTTGTTCAGCTTGCCGCGCAGATCGAACAATTGCGCGACGAAGCCCCCGGCCGAATTGATCGCCACATAGCTGGCGACGAACGCCAACGCGGCGGCGTTGCCCGCCATCACCGGTTCGATCGCGCTGCGCGGTATGAACAGCACTTCGGTCTTGCCCGACGAACGTACCGACGCTTCGTGAACGTACGAGCGCAACATCGCAATGTCGGCAAAGATCTCGCCCGACTTGCGCACGCCCATGCTGGTTTCCTTGCCGTGCTCCTCGGTGAAGATACGTACGGTGCCCGAGCGGATTACATAGAGACCTTCGGCCACTTCACCGGCCGAGCACACCGTTTCGCCAAACGGATAGAACTTTGCCTGCGCGTACTCGGCAAGCCGCTCGATTTCGTCGCGCGAGAACGGCGACAGGATCTCCACCGAAGCGAGAAATTCGGCGGTGGAAGGCGCGGATGGCGCGGTCTGGAGGGCGTCCATGTATCGGTGAGCCTCGCTTTTTATCGGGCGCTAGTCGGGCACTAGCGCGCTTCGATCACGTGTTCCTGGGCGCGGGCAATGAGCCAGCTCTCGCGCAGCAAACGGCGGATTTCGGTGGCCACGTCGGCATCGAGCGTGGCCGGATATTTGGCCGTGACAGCGAAGATCTCGAAACACGAACGGTCGGCCGACGGAAACGGCCCAAGCAGATCGCCGACCGCCGCATTGAAGATCTTCGCCTCGATATCGGGCTTCAGCGAACCGCGCAGTACCTTGCCGATCACGCCGCCCGACTCGCGCGTATCGGCAATCGAATGCTCGCGCGCCATCTCGCCGAAGCCGTCGGGGTCGTCGTGCAGGTACGAGATCATTTCCTTCGCCTTGCCTTCGCTATCGAGCACGATATGGCTGACTTCGATCGCGTCGAACTTCGGTGAATTCAGCGCGAAGTAATCATGGATCGCCGCGTCGTTACCGATGTCGTCGAGCATCTTCTCCTGATAAAGCCCGTCGGTAATGAACGCCTCGAATTCGTCGAGGCTCACGTGCAGCGCGTCGAGATAATGATTCATGTCCGCCGCGCGATGCAGCCCGCGCACGCGGCGAAACTGGTCCGCGCGTTGCTGGATTTCGTCGGCGCTGACGGCGACGCCCTGCTTCTTCGCCGCATGGACGGTAAGCTTGTCGCGCACGATCTGCTCGACCAGGCTCTCGAACTGGCCGGTCAGTTTCAGAAGACGAATGAACTCGTCCACGTCCACGACTTCGTCATCGATACGCACTATCGCGGTCATTTGCTCGGCTCCTTTCGTGGATGTTTGATTCGCGCGCTCAACCCGCCACCTCTCTGAACGGATCGAGACCGAGGTCGATCAGGCGCCGCTCGCGCACGACGATTTCCGCATTGGCGGTCATGCCGTAACGCAGCGGATAACGCGTGCCGGCCACCTGGTAGTAGTCCTTGTCCAGCGTGACACGGCCTTCGTAGACCGGTTGCTTGTCCTGCGCGGATGGCTTCGTGGCCGGCGAGATATAGGCGAGCGTGCCGCTGATCAACCCGTAGCGCTGGTAAGGAAACGCGTTGAACTTCAATTTGACCGGCAGGCCCACGTGCAGAAAGGCGCGGTCGTGTTCGGAGATTTCGATCTTCAGCACGGGCCGCGCGTCTTTTGGCGCAATGCCGCCGAGCGGTGCATTCGCCTGAATCTTGTCGCCGCGCTGCGTCGACGTGACGTCGGTGATCACGCCTGAAACCGGCGCGAGAATCAGCAAAAAATTGTCTTTATCGATGTTCTCGAAACGCACCCGCGCGGCGGCATCGGCTTCGAGGCGCGCGCTTTGCAGTTGCACGCGCAGTTTGTCTTCCGCATCGGTGATGTCGCGCACCGCCTGATCGTATTGCAGTTGCAGATCGGTGCTTTGCTGGCCGCTCGTCGCCAGTTGCGCATTGGCCTGCGCGTATTCATGGCTCAGACGAAAGTCGAGCTCGGCCAGCTTCGACTGCGCGACACGGTAAGCGTTATCCGCTTCGAGCGCGGCCGTGCGTTTCTGCTCGACCTGTAATTCGGCAATGCCACCGCCGCCCGGCTGCGCGAACAGCCGCGAATAGCGATCGAGTTCCTGATTCGCCGCTTCGCGCGTGCGGCGCGCGTTATCGAGCGAGCTGCGCGCTTCGTCGAGTTCGGCCTTCTGCCCTTCGGCAAGCTTCGTCGTGCCTTCTGAAACGCGATTCTCGTGCAAGCGCTCCTCGACTTCGAGTTGCGCCTTCAACGACGCGGCCTTGCGTTCCATCAACGCCTTCTTCTCCGGGAACTGCTTCCATTCGCGTTCGGCGTCTTCGAGTTTCAGTTGTGCCTGTAACGCATTGCTCGCTGCCTCGATCGCGCCGCGCGCATTGAGCCGCGCGAGCACGTCGCCTTTCGACACCGGCTGCCCCTCGGCGATATACAGATCCGCGAGTTCGCCGTCGATCGGCGTATAGATGCGCCGCACCTCCGATTCCGGCGACAACGTGCCGGGCGCACTGACGATCACATCCGCGCGGCCGACGAACGACCACAGCAGACCCGACACGACGAGCGCGACCATCGCCCAGATCAGCGCGCGCGCAATCCGCACCGGCTCGGACGTCAGAATCGCAATGCCTTCGACGCTATGATCTTCGAGCGCCTCCGACAACGGTCTAGGGTGAGGATCGCGTTTCACTCTGATCGCCTCCAATCAACGCGAGCTTCGCTTTCAGCAGCCCAGGGTCCAGCACCATGCGCAACTCGGTCAACGAGCGGCGCTGCAAACTCGCTTCGGCTTCGATATCCGCTAGCAGGCGATCGAAGTCGGCGGGATGATCGGCCTTCAACTGCGTATAGATGCGCATGCCCTGGCGTGCCGCCGTCTGCGCGTCGCTCAGCAGACGCGCCTCGTTGCGAAAGCCCGGCGAGATGCCGGCTTCGAGCCGCTGCGTGCCGCCGATCGGGCCGTTCGCGCGGTACTCTTTCCACAGGCTTTGCGCGCGCACCAGCAGATCTTGCGCATGCGCGAGCGCCTTGTCATGCAACGCGGCCACGTCTTTCTGGATCGCCTGCACGAACCATGCGTCAATCCGCGGATCGAGGCTCGCGTAGAACGACAGCAGACGCTGGTCGTAATCTTTCCCGTCACGCGTTTTCCGCAGATCGTTGTATTGATCGGACAACGCCTTCTTGTGCGTCGCTTCGGCCGCGAGCACATCGGACCACCGGCTCGCCGGCATCGACTGCAAATCGTTCAGCGCCTGCTGCGCGTCGCCGCGCTGCCACGCGGCATCGACCGCATCCTGCCGTTGAACGATGTCCGCCGACGGCAAGCGTGTAGACGCAAGCTGCTGGAATTGCGCCTGAAAGGGCGGCGTGCTGAAGCGCACCGTTTTCATCATCGCCAGCAATGACGTCAATTGACGGCTCAACGCGGCATTCAGCAACCCGGTGTATTGGCGCAAATCGTCGCGCACTCTATCGAGCCCCGCGAGCCGCGGATAACGCTGCGCGTAATCGTCGAGTACCGGCAGCAGCGCGTCGGGTTTGTCGCGCGAAAGTTCGGTATGAATTACGCCATTGAGCCGATCGATCGCGGCGACGTACACCGAATCGTCGCTTTCGAGCTTGCGCAGATGGCTGAGCGTGTGTGCGTAGGGCTCCGCGAAGACCGGCACGTAACTCGCAATCCGATCGAGCGCGCGCTGGTGACTCGCCGCGTCGTCGTCCCAGCGGTGCAGCAGACCGTTGATCGTCGCTTCGTCCGTATACATGCGGATCGGCGCGTCGACGCCGCCTCGCGCCGCGACGAAGCGTTCGAGATCGCCGACCCATTGCAATTCGCCGACCAGCGACGCGGCATCGGCGTCATTTCCGCTCAACGCCCTCATGTTCTTCAGCAGCATGTCGGCCTGGTCGAACTGCGCTTTTTGCACGGCTTCGATCCAGCCCGGCAAGTTCGCTTTCAACAACGCCTCGCTCGCGAGCGCGCTGATTTTTGTGTCCGCCGGATGCGTGGCCAGATAGCCGCGCGCCATCGTGAGAGCGCTCGAGTAATCACCGCTCGCGAGCAGGCTCTTCAACTCCCGTTCCGACGAACCGTGCAGATAAAGGCCCACGCCAAGCGCAACCACGATCGCGATACCCGCTGCGCCCCATGCCGCCGCGCGCCGCACATTGGTGCGCTCGCCGTCCGCTAACGCCTTGTGGAGTTCGCCGGCGACCATCTTCCAGCGACGCGGCTTACCTCTTGCCGCGCTGTTAGCTTTGCCGCTTCTTTCGTTCGCGCCGTCTCTCGTATCGGCGGGATACCCCGCCTGCGCACCTTTGGCGCCCTGCGCGCCATTTGCCGTCCCTACTCCGTCACGCTTCGCGCGCGCGGAGCCAGGCTGCGCCGCTTCATTCACTTCGTCTTCGCGTTGCAGCGCCGGATCGACGCAAAAGATGTCGAGAAACGAATGCGCAGCGCCGACGAAGGTCGTCTTGTCGGCATCGGCGGCACTGTCGACAGCGGGCTGAAGAGAGAGCTGGGTCACGGTGGGTTCGACGTCGGCGGAGTTCTGTAGCGACACCCTGTAGACGAAGTGGTCGCCGCCAAATGCAACGACGTCGCCCTCCGCTAGTGCAAGCGCCGATTCGCCGATCCGCTGTCCATTCACGAACGTGCCGTTGGTGCTGCCGAGATCCTCTACATAGAGCTCGCCGCCCTTCAGAAACAGGTGCGCATGGCGCCGGGAAATGTAATTGACCTGGTGCGGATAACGGTCTTTGTAGCGCGAGAAAACCTCGTCCGTTTTACTGATCAGAAATGGAAAAGCCAGCACGTCGACCGGTTGCAGACCCAGGTCATCGCGCTGCGGCACCAGCAATAGATGAATGAGGGGAGAAGCGCTTCCACCCGTGACGACACGCGCGCGCGGCTCGATGCCGACGCGATAGCGCAGTTCACCGCCAAAGCAGAGTTCATCGCCGGCGCGTACACGCGCGGGGGTTTGTCGCACCGCGATGCCGTTGACCGTCGTGCCGTTCTTGCTGCCGAGATCGGCAACATAAATCGCGCCATGCTCGATGAAAACGCGCGCATGTCGGCGCGAGAGAGCGGCGGTCCATGGTGCGGGATAGTCGCTGAACGGCGCTTCGCTGCGGCCGATGGCGAACAGGTTGTCGACGATTCGAATGGCGTCGAGCGCGGGGCGCTGCGCGCAGGCAACCGGTGACAACACCACGTCGAAGGCAGCGTCCACTGTCACGCGTATTTCAGCAATCGGAGCTTCGCCGGTGGCCATTTTATCTGGATCGCTAAGCGTTTACCTGCCGCGGCGGGAACGCGGGGCGAACTGGACGAAGAACAACGGCGCAACGATATTGTCGTGAAGAGCCACGCAAACGCTGACCCCTAAAGAATTGTAAGTCACGCATCGAGAGTGTCAATTTGGATATCGCCGGATGAGAAGACCGCGGATAAGCCGTCAGCCGACGAAATACCCGCGCGGTACGCCAACTCGTGGATTAGCTCAATGTTTCGTTACTTCTCTTTGACCTGCGCTTGCACGTCGACACCGGGCCATCCGCCGCCGAGCGCCTTATAAAGCGTTACCGTATCGGACAGAATCAATTGGTGGTTTTCCAGCAACGCCTGTTGCGCCTCCAGCAAGGTCCGCTCGTCTTCGAATACTTCGAGTTGCGACACGACGCCAAGGCGCAGTTGCGACTGGATCTGATCCGCGACGATCTGCAGGCGCGACACCTGCTGCAGCAATTCCGCGTGCTGCGCCTTATGGGCACTCAGATTGACGAGCGCGTTCTCCACTTCCTCGAATGCGCCCATCACGGCCACGCGATATTGCTGCTCGGCGACTTTCGATTGCGCCTCGGTCACCTTCACATGCGCACGCACGCCGGGATCGAACAGCGGAAAATTGATGCTCGGCATCAGGCCGAACGTGAACGACTTCAGCAGTTGGTTAAGCGCGTAACTTGCCGTGCCGCCTTGCGCGGTGAGGCCGATGCTCGGCAATTGCGCGAGCTTCGACTGACCGACGAGGTCATAGGCCTCGAGCACCCTGAATTCGGCCGCCACCACGTCGGGGCGGCGCGACAGCAATTGCGCGGGCAAACCATCGGGCACGCCCGGCAATTTCACGCGCTCCTGTAAATGGCCCTGCGGCACATGGAATTCGCCGGCCGGCACGCCGAGCAACGTGCATAGCGCGTTGTCGGAGACCGCCCGCGAGCGGCGCAGATCATAGAGATCGTTGGTGAGCCGGTTGAGTTCCGCCTGCTGGCGCAACACCTGCGTTTGCGGCACGAGCCCATTGCGCGCCTGGCCTTCGTAGATCGCCAGGATTTGCTTGTTCGTGGCGATGGTCTTTTGCTGCTGTGCGATCTGGTCGTCGAATTGCAGGATCTGGAAATAGGTACTGGCCACATTCGCGACGAGTTCGAGATACCCCGCGCGCCAATCCGCCTCGCTCGCGTGGAATTCGGCCTTTTGCGCCTGCACGCCTTTTTCGACCTTGCCCCAGATGTCGATGTCCCAGTTCACCTGCAGCGCGAGGTTGTACGTCTTCGTCAAAGGCTGGCCAGTCGTCTTCGTGTAGTCGGCGCCGGCACCGAGGTCCACCGTCGGCAATGCGGCCGCGCCTGTCTCGCTGATCTGCGTGTGCGCGACTTCGATACGCGCGGCCAGCACCCGGATATCGAAGTTGCCGTCGATCGCCTTGTCGATCAGCGTATCGAGGTACGGGTCCTGGAAGCCCTTCCACCAGTCGCGCTCGATCGTCTCCGCGGCCGATACCGGCGCGCCATTGCGATCCGACCACGCTGTCTTGGCCGGCGTGTCCGGGCGTTGATAAGCCGGCATGCTGACGTCGACGCACGCGCTCACTGCCAAAGCGCACATCGTTGCCGCGCAGATCCCGCTTAGCACACGGGCTATGCGGCGAGGCGTCCTGGCTTCAGCAGGAACCCGCTGAAGGTCCAGCGAATCACACGACGAATCGAACGATGATTCCGGCAATGCTGACACGGTGGTCTCCAGTTGCACCCGCCTGTTTCGCGCGAGATGCCCGGTTTTTCAGGCCGAGCCGCTTCCGCGCGGCTTCGGCAATGAAGCGGCGGAAAAGTCGATGCGGGGAGCGGCGGATACGCGAAGGATGCGTGGAAAGGACGATTGGATTAGCGGTCTTTTTGAGCGACGCGCCTGTTGGGGCACGCACACGCGGCCGCCCGGGCCGCGCGTGCGCCGCTCACTACCCGTTGTTGACGTTGCTCGAGTAAATGGTCGGTTGGATGTAGGTGGTCGTACCGCTGACCAGCGCCGAGTTGTTGCCGTTCGCGCTCTGGATGTTCATTTCCGTGTTGATCATCTGCGTCGTGGAGACGTTCTTGATGCTGGTCGGCGCATAGACGGGCGCATAGCTGAGGTACGACGGCATCGAATAGTAGCCGTTGCCACCGCGCACGGCGCTCATCGCCTTGCTGTCGAGTTGTTCGGTGTTGGACAGGTCCTTGATCATCAGCGTGTTCATGGCAAATCTCCTGGGAATGGGAAAGCGCATCGTGGTGCGTCGGGTTCGAGCAACTTGTCTGCTCGGGCGCTACTGATGCATGGGCTATGCCAGGAGTGCCTTGCTTTCGTCATTCGCGTCCTGAACGCCTTGTAGCAAAGGCCAGGAAGATCGCACCCGCTGTCCCGACGCTGACGAGCGGCGAAGCGAGACCAGTGAATGGTGGATCGCAGCCAACAGCGCGCGCGACATTGTTGGCTGCTCGATGACAGTCAGCGCGCGATCACCGTGATCTTCTTCGAATACACCGGCGGGTTGTGCGGCATATGCATGTCGTCGCCCATCAACAGCTGCAGCGTATGCTTGCCTGGCGGCAACGAAATCATCGTTTCCGTTTCGCCCGCGCCGAAATGCAGATGATGGCGATCCGAGGGTATCTCCTGATCCATCGGCGGCAGATCGGTATCGATCAGAAGATGATGGTGGCCTGTGTTCGGGTATTTCACGCCTTTCGGCGCGACCCCCATGTAACGCAGACCGAACCACACGCGAAACGGTTTATTGGCGGGCACCACCTGGCCATCGTTCGGATAGCCGATATACACGTAAGCGCCGGGCGGCGACGGCGTCGCTGCCCACGCGCCCTGCGGCGCGGTCGGTACAGTGAGCGCCGCTGCGACGAATGCCGCGGCCGCAATGATCTTCTTCATCAGGACTCTCCGTTCCGGCTTGACCAGTTCGAACGAACGGACCGCGTTAGTTCTTTAGCACGGTGATGGTGATCTTCTTCGAATACACGGGCGGTACGTGCGGCACGTGATTATGGTCGCCGAGAATCAGCTGCAGCGTGTGCTTGCCGGGCGGCAACTCGATGCGCGCGTCGGTTTCGCCCGCGCCGAAATGCAGGTGCTGGCGATCCGATGGAATCTCCTGATCGAGCGCGGGCAAATCCGTGTCGATCAGAAGATGATGGTGGCCGGTATTCGGAAACGCGACGCCCTTCGGACACACGCCCATATTGCGCAGCCCCATGCGCACCCACAGCTTGCCGCCGTGAATCACCGCGCCATCCGACGGCCAGATGATGTACTCCTCGGCCCCCGGCGGAGACGGCGTCTGCTGGGCGCGCGCAACGCCGCCAGTGCCGATACCGAGGCAGACCGCGACGAGCGTCGCGCACACCGCCGCGCGTAATCCGCCGCGACGCGCTTGCGCCGGATCACGACTGCCGAAAAGAAAGGAAACACGGGTTCTTCGCATAGCGCACTCTCCCGAACAGGAGTCATGGCTGGGGCCCGGCTATCGATGACCTTCCGGGTGTTCGAGCGGCATGTCGCGGATCGAAACCGGCAGGCAGCCCACCTAGTTAAAACGACCGTGTGACGTGACTTTCTGAATTAGCTTAGGACGTAACTTGCCAAAAAGATACGCAATGCTCGTTAACCGTATGACGCGTTAAGGACTCCCGGACAGTTGTGACGCAAAGCGCGTGCTATCGTTAATAAAGAGCGCGGGCAGCGCGAGCGTGGTGCACGAATGCCTGAACTCTGTCCGGTACAAACAGGATATAAGGATGTGGCGACGATTCCTGCTGGTGTGCATGGTTGGGGCAATCCAGGCGCAGTGGGACAGTGCCGATGCCGCGACGCAACATGAAAGCATCGAGCCGAGCCCGGCTTGGGTAGCGAGTCATCCGGCGCGGCCGGCGGACACCGCTTTGCTCCTTTCACCGTTTGCTTCGTCACGCGACGACACGCATTCGCGGCGCGTCGCGCTCGTGATCGGAAACGGCGAGTACGGTGACGCCACTAACCCGATCCGCGCCAACGCGCCGCGCGACGCCGAATCGATCGGCGCTGCGCTCCGTGCGCGTGGCTTCGAAGTCATCACGCGCACGAATGCTACGCCGCCGCAAATGCGCGCGGCCATCGACGAATTTCAACGACGATTGCGAACAGGCGATATCGGAGTGTTCTATTTCGCCGGACACGGCATGCAGGTGGGCGCACAAACGCTGCTTTTGCCGGCGGGACTCGATGCGCGAGCCGACATCCGCGCGCCGGTGTCGCTACTGAATAACGGCGTCGATCTGAATACCGTTTTGCATGCGATGCAATCCGCCCGTGCCGGCCGGCTCAATCTCGTGATTCTCGATACGTGCCTCGACAATCCATTTGCCCCCGCCGCGGTTGCGATCGATAAACCGAGGATCGCTGCCAACACCGTGATTGCCTATGCAACCGCACCGGGCGGTTTCGCGGCGGACGGTCCGCGGCATGGCGTCTATACCGATGCCTTGCTGCAAGCGCTCAACCACGCCGACGCATCGTCTCGATCGCTCGCCGCGCTGTTCCGACAGGTCGGTGCCGAAGTACGCACCGCTACACGCGGAACGCAGCAACCGTGGCTCTCTGTCGCGAGTTCATCCATTCCCACAAGTGGCGAAGGCGCTATCGAGTCGTCGAATACGTCAGAGCGTCGGGCCATCACGCCGCGCAGTCGCGGCATCATGCCCAAGGAAAGCGGCGAACAATACGAAATCACGTTCTGGGATTCGATCAAGGACAGCAACTACCCATCCGATTACGAGGCTTATCTGAAGGCCTATCCGAATGGCCGCTTCGCCACACTCGCGCATGCGCGTATCGATCGATTGCGCGCGGCGGCATCGACTCCCGCGGTGAGTGCCGCGCCGGCTGCACCGCCAGCCGCGCCCGCGACGCAGAGCGGTCACGTCGCGCCACCCAGGCCGCCTGCCCAGGTCATGCATCCCGCGACGCAAGCCAGCGCAGCCGCGCCGCCACCGCGCCCCGCTGCCGCGCCATCGCCGACGCCGCCCGCCACGGCCGCCGCGGCGCCATTCGCCGAAAAGACCGTCGCCCATCCACCGACGGCCGGTGAAATCCGCGACTGCGCGGCCTGTCCGGTCATGGTCGCGGTGCCCGCCGGCTCGTTCGCAATGGGCAGCAATACCGACGATCCGTCGGAAAAGCCCGTGCATCACGTGAGCATTGGCGCGCCCTTCGCGATCGGTAAATTCCCCGTGACGGTCGAGCAATGGAATGCGTGCGTCGCCGCCGGCGCCTGCCAGAAGCTGACGCCGGAGAGCAATAGCATCAAGACCGCACCGGCGCGTGATCTCAGTTGGGACGACGCGCAGCAGTACGTCAAGTGGCTCGCCAAAACGACCGGCAAACCGTACCGTCTGCCGACCGAAGCCGAATGGGAATACGCGGACCGCGCCGGCACCACGACCACGTACTGGTGGGGCGAGCAGATGCGCAAGGGCAACGCCAATTGCAAGGACTGCGGCGACCCGTGGCACAAGGAAGGCCCGGAAAACGTCGGCACGTTCGCCGCGAATCCGCTGGGTCTGTACGACATGAACGGCGGCGTCTGGGAGTGGACCGCCGACTGCTGGCACAACACCTACCAGGGCGCGCCCGTCGATGGCCACGCGTGGGACTCGCCCGGCTGCGAGATGCGCGCGATTCGCGGCGGCTCATGGCGCGAAGGCGGCGACTACATGCTCAGCGCGACGCGCTTCAAATACAGCGCGGGCGTGCGCCAATCGCAGAACGGTTTTCGCGTCGTCAAGGATCTGCACTAAAAGCCGTGTCGATTGGCTCCCTGACGGATCACCGCGTCGCGGGTTTGGTCGTAATCGGGGCGAAGTCCGCCAACAGGCGATCCTGCCCGTATTGACCGCCAATCTGCTTGAGCCGGGTCTCGAGCGCGCGCAGATAATCGGCGCGCGCTTCGCTTTCCGGGCGCAGCTTGTCGAACAGCGGCACCGGCGTCACCATCAGCACCACCATTTCCGAGCCGAACGGCTTCGATATGGTCCAATCGCCCGCATTGCTGCCGATCGTGTACGGACCGCCGTTCGCCTGCATCTGATTGTCCGGCCACAGACGACTGGGCACCATGTGCACGACGTGGCCGTCTAGCTGGTAGTAGTCGACGGTCGCAAAGGAATCGAACGGCGGCGCTTTCAGGTCGACCACCAGCGAGTCGTTCTCGGTCAGAAAGCCGCTTGGCGGACGCATCTGCAGCGACGCCACGCGCCCCGCCTGCCAGTTGCGCACCAGAAACGGCGCGAGCGTTTTGACGAAGTCGCACTTATCGTCGGCGAGCGGCCGCACGTCTAGCGAAACCGTATCGACGCCAGGCAGCGCCGCCAACGTCTCCTTCAGATGCGCGGCACCGTATCGCTGCGACAGGAAACCGCGTACCGTCAGTGCGTGGTCCTGCACCGCGCCCGATAAAGCCGAACAGGGCACCTGGGCAAGCGTGGGCGTGATCGCGGCGAGCGTCAACGCGGGCTTCGGTGCGGGCGCGACAGCGGACGCCCCAGCCGCCCGATCGACCTGATCGCTCTGCGATCCCGCCGCCTCGGTTTGTGCGGCTTGCTGCCGGCCGGACCCCGAGCGAAAAGCGAACACGCCCACGGTGACCGCGCACACGGCGGCGAGGCCTGCGAGCCCGACCCACGCGAGCGTCCCGGACTTCTCCGCGCGCGCTTCATTGTCGAACTCGGCGATAAAGCGCACGACGCTCGGTATACGCGTATTGCGATCGAACGACAACGCGGCACGCAACGCGCGCCACTGTCGCGCATCGAGATTCGCCGGACGCTGCGGCTTGAAATCGGCGTTGCGCGCCTGCGTGGCCGACAGGCGATCGAACGGATGATGTCCCGTCAGCAGCTCGTACGTGATGCAGCCAAGCGCGTAGATATCGTCGCGCGGGTCCGGCTCGCGATGCTCGATCATCTCCGGGCTCGCATACGCCGGCGTCAACGCGCCGAGACTGCCGGGATCGAACACCGTCGCGTCGCTCTCCTCTTCAGGCCGCTGGAATACGCGCGCGATGCCGAAGTCGATCACTTTCACTTCGGCATTCGTGGTCAAAAACACGTTCGCGGGTTTGAAATCGCAATGGACGAAGCCGCGCTCATGCGCGTATGCGAGCGCCGCGCACATGCCGCGCACGATCGGCAGCGCGGCCCGCACCGGCATGCCCTGATAGCCCGGCGTGCGCAGCAGTTGGCTCAAGGGTTTGCCGCTCAGGTACTCCATCGTCAGATAGACGATCGGCCCGTCGCGGTCGAAGTCGTAGACGGTGATGATGTTGCGATGCGCGAGTACCTGCGCCTTGCGCGCCTCGCGCTGCAGCGCGACCAGCGAATTCGGATTGCCGCGAAACTGGACGTTCAGCACCTTGATCGCGAGATAGGGCTTGCGATCCGACGCTTCGAGCTTGCGCAGATCGAGCGCCTTGTACACGGTGCCCATGCCGCCCACGCCGAGGCACTCCTCGAGCACGAAGCGGTTGTTCAGGGTATCGCCGATGCCTTTGATGGTCTCGTGCGCGGCGCTGCCGGCAGTACTCGCGGCGCCCGCACTGCCAGCGCTCGACGACCGCAGCGACGGTAGATCGACCGTGGTCTGGATGCCGGTTTCCTCGCCACCCGCCGCGACGTTCGAAACCCGCAGCAACTCGATGCGCCGCCGCACTTCCAGGTAGAGATCGTCGGGCAACGGCGACCGATGATGCGCGGCGTACAGCGTCTCCAGCAGCCGCGTCGGGCCGAGTTGCTCGGTCGCCAACGCGCTGTCGATCTGCGCGACGAACTCGTCACGCGATAGCTCGCCGCTCTGGAAGTCGAGAATCACACGCGCAAGGCTAGCCATTTGTGCGAAGCACCGCCGTTGCCGCTGGACCGTGTCGCATGCGACCGACGCCACGCGGGTCGATAGAAAACCTGTCGTATCCAGTTACATGTGCCGTTTCGATACTAGCTCCCGGTCCGCGCTTTCGCAAACCAGGCAAACCAGGCATGAGCCGCGCGCCGCGCCGCGTGCTGGCTCGCGCAATGTCGTGCGCCATCCAACAGGGTCCGCCGCAATGTCGGACCGTGGCCACCGCTCCGAGCGCGTCAGCGTGCTTCGAGCTGACCGGCACGATGGTCCCTCCACGCGCAAAACCCTTATACGACAGGGCTTCGCCGATTTCCTCAGGATCCTTGATTAATACTGGCACAGCCTGTGCATTAGTGATGTCCGAGCAAACGAATTGCTCGAAACCACTCGCAACACTGCGAAAACTTCTTTCAGGAGACTCACCATGAAAACGCTGATGATCAAAGACCTGTCCGTCACCGAACAACTCGACAGCAAAGCCATGCAAGCCGTACGCGGCGGCTTCGGCCCGAGCAAGTACTACAGCTTCGCCCCGGTCTATGCGCCGACCAGCGTCAAGAACAGCACCACCACGCAAGTGATCAGTAACGAACTGAACTTCCAGAACGCCAACGGCAACGATGTTGCGTTCGCCACCGGCATCACGTCGGACTTCTCGCCGTATATCAATTCGAGCAACAGCAACCACTAACAGTGCGTGGTGCGGCGAGGCGCCCGCAGCCGCGGGCCGCTTCGCCGCGAGCCATTCATGTCCGCTTTCCGTACGTCTTTGGAGAAACGCCATGTCATCCCTCATGATTCGCGATCTGTCCGGCACGCGCGAACTCGACCGCCGGGCCATGTCCGGGATCGCCGGCGGCACCGGCAGCAACGTGCCCATGCCCTCGGGCCTTGGTGGTCTCGGCAGCCTTGCCGGCATCGCCAACGTCAACGTCAACGTCAACGTCACTCAGAATCTGGCTCAGCAGCAAATCGTCAACGTCGCAGCGCTCAATGACATCGGTTCGATCGGCCCAGGCGTCGTGCTGCCGCTGAAGCTGAGAGTCGACCCTATCCTGTCGGGCGCCAATTACTCCGCCGTGTAAGCCGGGGCAGCAGCGGGGGACTGGGGGTTCCTTCACTGCCGCGGCAACACTACGGCCATGCGCGCCGCGAATGGATTTCCTATACTGATAGTGCGTTGAGACCTCAGCACAACGAATGACACGCCGAACACATTCCGAGCACGGCGGCCGACACCCGAACGGGTCTGGCCGCCGGAGCGTTTTTCTGGAGCCATCATGGCCAAGCTGAGCATCAAGGATCTGACCGAAAGCGTCGAACTGGACCGCGAGGCGATGGCCGCGATCGTCGGCGGCGCCCGTGTCGGCGCGCGCTCGAGTCTCGCCGCGCCGCTGGTGCCGGCCGCGATGCGAGTCGTCGAGTACCCGCCGGGCTTTCCGGCCGCGCATCTGCGTATCGCGGAAGCAGCCTCGCCGCGTAGACGCCAGCGCCGCTAGCATTCCTCGCCGGGGCGTTTCACCATCACGGCACGCGCATATGGCGCGTGCCGTTTCTGTTTGCGCTTGCGATTGAGTGTTGGACGCCTGAGTTCGCCACGCGCGACGCTGCGCTGCGCCCCAACCATTCGCACGTGAGTCGTGGGACGCGCGCAAACACATCGACGCGCAATCGCGATCGTGTTCAGTGCGATTCAACGCGGCTATCGCGCGGATCCTTGCCAGGCTTCGCATCGCGGCCCCCGCTCCATGTTGCGGCGCACGTTCCCTCACATTGGCATAGGCCTTGCAGAAATCGATGCGGGCGCCGCACTGTGCTCGCCTTTCCACGTCAAGGAGAAATGCCATGAAAGCCACTGTGATCATCAAAGACCTGCCGCCCGGCGCGGGCGAGCCATCCGACGAGAAAACGCTGACCGCCGAACAGATGAAGACGCTGCGCGGCGGCCGCTCGGTAGTCGTCAAGGTGGACGGCGGCGGCACGGGTACCGTCGACGATTGGGACATCAACACCGCGATCTTCGAAGGCCGCATCACCGGAACCTATCTATAGGACGCGCGACGTGTCCGCAATTGGAAAAACGGCACCCGGCTCAGGTTTGAGCGCGACGGGTGCCGTTTCAATTGGCTCGAGAATCCCCGCACGCGCCGCGCGCCGTCCCGATGATCTGATTAAAGGATCGACCTTGGGCACAAGGTTTGCTCCCTGGGGATTACCCTGCGGCCTTGTGGCCAACGTAGATAAAGCAGGTCTCTCAACCAGGCGGAGGTCATAACATGCTAGGAACCATTCTTCTAATCGTGCTGATTCTGCTGCTGATCGGCGCATTTCCAGCGTGGCCGCACAGCCGATCGTGGGGCTATGGTCCGACCGGTGGACTCGGCATCGTACTGATCGTGGTGATCGTTCTGCTGGTTGCCGGTGTGATATAGACCACGCGTAGTGGACTGGAACATGAGGCGGGCCGCCGTCTATCCGCGCGATGTCGCGTGCCGGTAGTTGGCGGCTTCGCTTTTTCGTCGTTGCCGGAGCACTCGATGGAAAGTTACTGGCCAATCAGGTCGCGCTGGTTACCGGCGCAAGTTCGGGAATCGGCTATGGCATCGATATCGTGGTCGCGAATGCCAAGCTACAGAAGGACGGCAAATTCGCCGACATGACGCTCGACGATTGGCAGCACGTACTGTCGACGAATCTGACGGGCCAGTTTCTGACCTGCCCGGCCACGGTAAAGGTATTCCGCCGACGCGGGCCGACGAGTCGATTCCATACGGTCGGGTCGGCGCCGTGGAAGATATCGGCAACGCGGCCGTATGTCCCTGGGCTTTTCGAACAATGGCTAAAGCCCAATACGCGGACCATCGGCGTTGCCGTCGTTCGATTGCTCGAATAGATCGACATCTTCGAGCCAGGCACGCTGCCTGCTGAAACTCCTGCGTATTCGAACTTCAATACGAAAGGAGATGACATCATGCCTTACCTACTTGGCTGGCTGCTCGGCGTTCCAGTGATCGTACTGATCATCCTGTACCTCATTTTCCATTGATATCGCGCGGTACAGACGATAAGGATGACGTTGTTCCCGCGGCGGCGGTATGCGGATCGTTTCATGGTCAGCGTACCGCCGCCATCAGCGTGCCCATCCCTACCAGCAAGCTCCCCCATCAGATGGTTCACGATGCGCAGCCGGGTCGGCCGCTGTAGAACCGTACGCAGACGGTGCGGGAAGATTGCCGCCGATGCGACGCCCAACGCGAATATCAGCGCAAAAGTACTGCCCAGCAAAAGGTACTGATGATTGGCCGATCAATGCGCTTCATTCGACGAGGTACTGATGAACTGTGGAAAGAAAGAACAGTCCGCCCAGCACCAGAACGGAACCCAGAATTTTTTTCAGCAGCGTGGTCATCGTTTTTGTCTCGACAGGTTGAGTTAAACAAGGAGTCCGCGCGTCGACGTGAGCCGATGCACGCGGACGGCCTGCTCATTTGCATCGATCACGAATGCGCGTAGATGGAACCGAGGCCGACGATGTTGGAGCCGTCGTACCCGCGATCCGCCGCCGCATGCTTGATCGTCATGTGCGAGCCCGAAGCGGAACTGCCGTTCGCGACGCCACCGTAGGCGGCCGCGTCATGGCCCGCGCTGATGCGCGCCTCGGCCGCTTCGATGTTCTGCGGGTATTGCGTGTTGTCGCTGGCCGGGTTGTAGCCGGCCTTTTCCAACTGGACCAGTTCCGCGCGGACTTCGGCACGTGTGAGCCCCTGTTGCGGCTGCGATTGCGCGAACGAAACGACGGGAACGGCAACGAGTGCGGCGACGATCAGCGATTGAACGAGTTTCATGAGTCTTCTCCGGGTATCAAACCATCAGGGATAAGGATTGAGCGGGACGCGAAGCCATCTACGCAGATACACTGTGACGTCCCGCCTGATTCACGCAACGTTGTGAATCAACCTTGCGTGAAGACATTAGAACGCTCCAACGTATCTGCAATGTTTTCGTCACCCCCCATTTCTGCAAGCGTGTTTGTCTGCGTATCCCGTTGATACATTGCGATACAAAAACCCACTTCCGAACCTGCCGAGCAGGGCCGGCGTCGCATGCGTCGTGCGGGTTGCAGGTGTGTTGCAAATAGCCCGCTCATGAAAAAACCCCAGCAGCCGTACGTTCGACTGCTGGGGTTCCATCCAGAAGAAGCCGGCGCGCGCCGGCTCCATCAAAGGCGGGTGACGTCGAGAATCGCATCCGCAAAGACTTTCGGCGCTTCCTGCGGCAAGTTATGGCCGATGCCGCCGCTGATATTGCGGTGCTGATACTTGCCGGTAAACTTCTTCGCGTATGCTGCGGGCTCGGGATGCGCGGCGCCGTTCGCATCGCCTTCGAGTGTGATGGTCGGCACCGCGATCGTCGGTCCGGAGGCGAGGCGCTTTTCGAGTTCGTCGTATTGCGGCTCGCCCTGCGCGAGTCCCAGACGCCAGCGATAGTTGTGAATCACCACGGCAACATGGTCCGGGTTATTGAACGATTCGGCGGAGCGCTCGAACGTGGCGTCGTCGAAATTCCATTTCGGCGAGGCGGTATGCCAGATCAGCTTGTTGAAGTCATGACGGTTCGCTTCATAGCCCGCGCGGCCGCGCTCCGTGGCGAAATAGAACTGATACCACCACGCGAGCTCGGCCTTCGGCGGCAACGGCGCGCGGTTCGCGTCCTGGCTGCCGATCAGATAGCCGCTCACCGATACCATCGCCTTCACGCGTTGCGGCCACAGCGCGGCGACGATGTTCACCGTGCGCGCCCCCCAGTCGAAGCCGCCGAGCACGGCCTTGTCGATTTTCAGCGCGTCCATCAGGTTGATGATGTCGACCGCGACCACCGCCTGTTGACCGTTGCGCGGCGTATCCGCCGACAGAAAACGCGTGCCGCCGTAGCCGCGCAGGTAAGGCACGATCACGCGATAACCGGCCGCCGTCAGCAACGGCGTCACTTCGGCGAAGCTGTAGATATCGTAAGGCCAGCCATGCAGCAGAATGACCACCGGTCCGTTCTGCGGGCCCGCTTCCGCGTAGCTGACGTTCAGCGTGCCCGCATTGATCGAGCGAATGTTCCCGAACGACGCCACGCGCGCGCCCGCTTTCGCATTGCCGGCCGCGTCGGCCGATTGCGCATCCGCGAGCCCGCTCAGTCCCAATTCGAGCAGGCTGATACCGGCAACCGCCGTTCCGAGAAAGCGGCGGCGGCGACTATTGATCTGATCCGACATGATTGTTCTCCTTCAAGCAAAGGCTTTGATACGGAATTGATCGGGTCCGCTCGCGCGCGATATCGCACAGCCGCATGCGAGCACCGTGCAGGCAGAGCAGAGTTCAATGGCAATCTGAAACGAATCGAACGAGACGGGTAGAGCGAATCTGAAACCGGAGATGCCTTGACGACTGAACCACTGGCTTACCGCTGTCGCGACGCTTGAGATGGATAGTGACAGCGCAGGCCTTCATCAGCAAGAGCAACTAAGTTCACATATCGTTGCCTTGTGGGCAACACACTAACCGCAATCGACAAATCACATGCGCGAGATCAACCAGCAACGCCTTCGCTACTTCAACGAGGTGCTCACGCACGGCACCATCCGCGGCGCCGCCGAAAGCATCAATACGTCACCCTCCGTGATCACGCGGCAGATCAAGCTGCTCGAGGACGAACTCGGCGCGGTGCTGTTCGAGCGGCAGTCGCGCGGAGTCAGGCCGACCGAAGCGGCCACGCATCTGCTCGAATTCTGGCGCGGCTACCGTTCGCAGCAGGAGAAGCTCGAAGATCAGTTGCATGCGTTGAAAGGCCTGCAGCGAGGGCAGATCCGGCTCGCGGTCAGCGAAGGCTTCGTCGATACGCTGGTCGACGATGTGCTCGCGCCATTCTGCGTCCAATATCCAGAACTCGAAATCGGCCTCGATATGCTCGCGGTCGACGCGATCCAGGAAGAAGTCGCCGAAAGTCGTGCGCATATCGGGCTTGCGTACAATCCGCCGCCTCATGCGCGCCTCGAGCATCGCGCGAGTTCGCCGCAGCCGGTCGTGTTGTTGCTAAGAAGCGACCATCCGCTCGCGAAGCGCAAGCGACCCGCGACGCTCGACGACCTGCGCGCGTGGCCGCTCGCGTTGATGCCACCCACCTTTGGGATCGGTCATGTCGTCAAGATGACGGAACTCGCCGAAAACGTGTCGATTCCCGCGACGCTGACCACCAACTCACTGAGCGCATTGAAGCGCTTCGTCACGGTCGACAACTTCATGACGCTGATCGGCGAATTCGCTGCCTACCGCGAAATCGCGAGCGGCGAATTGACGACGATACCGATCGCGCATCCGCTGTTTTCCGGCGCGCAGGCGCGTGTGCTCGTCAAGACCGGCCGTCCGCTCGCACCGGGACCTCTCGAATTGCTGCGCTGGATCGAGGAGCGTATGCCGATGTTCTCCACGTCCAGCGCAAATAGCGTCGCAGCCGCGACGGGAACCGCTGTGCGTAAGCGCAGGGCGCGCTGAGCCAGCGTTCGGCTACCGCCGCCTCGGCCCCCGCGCGCATCGGTTGCTCAACCGATTTGTGTCGCCATGTATCCGCGCCATACGCAGACACACTACATTGCAAGCGCGCCCGGTCCCCGACATAAACCAGATACGTGCGGGCGTTCCAATACGGCCATCCCAGCCAACGGAACGCCCATCATGCACAGTACTCTCGAAACTCCGCTCGCCCTGCTCGCCGGGCTGCTGACGATTGCCTCTCCCTGCGTGCTGCCGGTGATGCCGATCCTGCTCGGCACTTCCGTCGAACGACCGAGCTGCACGCGGCCACTGTTCATCGTCGCCGGCTTCATTCTGACTTTCGCGTCTTTCGCGCTGCTATTGGGCGCGGTGTCGAGCACCGTGCACGTCGCGCAACAGGTACTGCGCAATACCGGCATTGCGTTGCTCGCACTGTCCGGGCTTCTGCGTATCTGGCCGCGACCTTACGACTGGCTCGTCGCGCAACTGCAAGGGCCGTTCGAGCGCATCGGCGCGGCCATTGCGCCAGGTACGCAACCCGGCAGCGGCAACGCGGGCGGCTTCGTGCTCGGCATGTCGCTCGGCGCGGTATGGACGCCCTGCGCCGGCCCCGTGCTCGCGTCGATTCTGGTGCTCGTCGTGAAGGCTCAGGATCTCGGTTGGTCGGCTCTGCTGCTCACGCTGTATGCGATCGGCGCGGCGATTCCGATGCTCGCGATCATCTACGGCGGCCATTTCGTGACGCGTCATGTACGTGTGGTCTCACGTCACGCGGAGCGCCTGCAACAGGTATTCGGCGTACTGGTGATGCTGACCGCCCTCGCCATCTATTTTCAGTACGACGTGCTGCTGTACGCGCGGCTCGCCGGTCTTTTCCCCTCACTCAAAGGACTTTGACATGACTACCCGCTTGAAAACCTTCGCACTGTCCACCGCGTTTGCCGCCTGCGCGTTAATCGCGACGAGTACGGTCGCCATCGCCGCGCCGCAGGAAAGCGGCTCGCCCGCACCCGAGCTCACAGGCATCACGCAATGGCTCAACAGCGAGCCGCTCAAATTGCAGCAGTTGCGCGGCAAAGTGGTACTCGTCGACTTCTGGACCTATAGCTGCATCAATTGCGCCAACACGCTGCCTTACGTAAAAAGCTGGAACCAGAAGTACAAGGATCAGGGGCTCACGGTGATCGGCGTGCATACGCCGGAATATCCGTTCGAACGCGACACCGGCAACGTGAAGACCGCGCTGAAACGGCTCGGTATCAGCTATCCGGTTGCGCAGGACAACCAGTACGCCACCTGGAATGCCTATAACAACCAGTACTGGCCCGCGTTCTATCTGATCGACAAGCAAGGTCATATCGTCTACACGCACTTTGGAGAAGGCGACTATGCGCAGACCGAAGCCAGGATTCAGGCGCTGCTCGCGCAGAAGAATTGACGAAGCGCTTGCTGACTCGTAGAACGGGAAAGCCCGCTGCACCCACGCGATCGGGTGCAGCGGGCCTTCGTTTTTGGCGGACGACTAAAAGAGGTAATTGGCGAAAAGGCCGTACGTAATCTGACTCGTCTTTTCGGTGATGGGGCTGTCGGTCGCGTCGCCGCGCAGCCACGCGAACGACACGCTCGCGCCAACGTTCCAACGCGTTGCGATCCGGTAAACCCCGTTGACTGAGAAGCGCAACTGGTTCAAACCGGAACTGGCCGAGTAGGTCGGCAATCCCGAGCGAGCGCTCTGCTCGGAATTCACGCCAAAATAGGTTTCGTTGTACTTGTCGCTTCCCCACGTCAGGCCCGGGCCTGCGCTGAGCGTCAGTTGCGCAATGGGTTGATAGCGTCCCAACAGATCGAAAGTCGCGACGGTGCCGCGATCGTTGCCGGCAATATCGGTCAAAACGCTCGCGCGCGCCGTGACGAACTCCCACGTATAAACACCGAACAGCTCCGCGTGCGCGGTGCGTTTGACATCGCCGAGTCCGTGCAGCCGCGAGTCGTCGGACTCGCTGCGCGGTTCGATGAAATCGTAGGTCAACGCCGCGCCGACGCGCCAGTTACTATCACGATACAGATATGCGCCCAGCGATAGCGCCGAGCCCGCGTCTGGATTCGCGCCGATAAAGAAGCGGTCGTAATTCACGCTCACCGACGGCACCACTTCCCATTTCGTGCCACTCGCGCCCGGAAATTTCGGCATGTTCACGACCCCTGCGCCAACCGCAAAGCGCCACGGGCTCGCGCCCGCGCCAGGCGCCTGCGTCACTTCCGGCGCGCCGATGGAGAACAGGCTTTCCGACAAACCGAGCGTATCGTCGGCCATCGCGGTGACGGCAAACAGCGACAAGCCAGCCCCCGCCAGCACCTTGAGCATACGCGGCTTTGACACATCGATCATTTCTGTTTCTCCGTGAAAAAATTGAAAAAGACTGAATGCGATTTTTCCGATCCCGGCATTCATGGAGTGGCGGCGAAATTGTGAAATAGTTGAGTTTCTAATTGCAGCGGCGTTAAAAGAATGACCGATCGCCTCGCTCGATAATCGCGATGATAGAAAATACGTTTGTAATAGCCGATGCATCCGCTTTATTGGGACGTTTGTTTGGCCCATCCCCCCAAGCAGGGTAGGGAATCGCGCCTTATTTCGGGGGACTCACTTACAGAATACGTGGCGTGAGCATAGCCCGTTCTTTTCGCCCGTCGCAAGCATATTTTTCTAATTACATGCTGCAACCGCGTAATCGAGTAATAGATGCAATTTCGATGCTTGTATCAAGCGAAGCGGAATTTGCCATCCTCGTTCGTAGGCGATAATCTGTGCGGGCTTGACTTTCGCGTCGCCAGGTGTGAAATGTAGTCAGATGGCGGCTTTCGATGCACGGTGATCTACGTTACGGGTGAGCTATGCCTTCAGGAAAGTACATCGGCGATAAAACAGTCAGTCCGTCGTTTTCATGTCTTTGTGACAAGTCTCAAGCGCAGTATGCCAACCGCCGTATCAGTGCCGATCTGTCGCGGCGCGGCTTCGTCACCGGTCTCGCCGCTTCGATGCTGAGCCTGGTTCTGCCCGGTCTTGGCAATGCTCAAACCACCCAACCGCCAGCACCGCCGGACAAGCCGGTGCTGTTCACGAACTTCCGCTTGTTCGATGGCAAATCGTCGACGTTGCGTGACGGCCTCTATATGGTTGTCGACGGTGACAGCATCAGCCAGTTGGGTCGGGGTCAACCGGCTTCGATCGACGGCAAAACGCTCGTCGATTGCGGTGGCAAGGTGATGATGCCCGGCATGATCGACATGCACTGGCACGCGCTGCTCGCGGCAGTGCCGATTCAGGTCATCCTTCAATCCGACATTGCATTCGTCCATCTTGCGGCAAGCGCTGAAGCCGAACGTACGCTACTGCGCGGCTTCACAACGATACGCGACGCGGGCGGCCCGTCATTCGCGCTGAAGCAGGCAATTGATAGCGGCATGATTTCCGGGCCGCGAATCTACCCGTCCGGCGCGATGATCACGACCACCGGCGGTCACGGCGATTTTCGTGCGCTGAGCGATCTGCCGCGCGCCGGCAACCAGGTCACCCAACTGGAACGGGACGGTGGCTTCGCGATCGCCGACAGCGAAGACGAAATCCGCTTGCGGGTGCGCGAGCAGTTCATTCAGGGCGCGACGCAGATCAAGCTGGTCGGAGCCGGTGGGGTATCGACGCCGCGCAGCCCGCTCGACATGCTCACGTTTACCGAAAAACAGTTGCGCGCGGCCGTCGAAACAGCGGCCGACTGGGGCACCTATATTCTCTCGCATGCGTACACGTCCGAAGCGGTTCAGCGCTCCGTTGCGGCAGGCGTGCAGTGCATCGAGCACGGTCATCTGATGGACGACAGGACCGCGGCGTTGATGGCGAAGAACGGCACGTGGTTGAGCACGCAGCCGTTCGTCAACGAAGACGACGCGGGTCCGCTCGCCCCACCGATCCGCGAAAAATTTCTTCAGGTGATCGCGGGCACCGACAGGGTTTTCAAACTCGCGCGCAAGCATGGCATCAAGGTCGCGTTCGGCACGGACCTGATCTTTTCGCAGGCCGTGGCCGCGCGGCAGGGCACGATGCTCACGCATATGAAGGCGTGGTATGGCGCAGCCGAAGCATTGGGCATCGCAACGGGCACCAATGGCCAGCTACTCGCGCTGTCCGGGCACCGCAATCCGTACCCGCGCAAGCTCGGTGTACTCGAGGAAGGTGCGTACGCCGATCTGCTGCTCGTCGACGGCAATCCGCTCGAGAATCTCGACCTGATCGCGAAGCCGGAGCAGAACCTGCGCATCGTGATGAAGGATGGAAAGTTCTACAAGAACACGCTGAAAGCGTAATCAACAATACAGGCGGGCGCGCAACCTGGCGCGCCCGCATTCGCTACACCGTCACACTATTTAGCCGTGCCCCTGCAGACGGATGTCGCGCGACGATGCGCCGACGTACACCGAGCTGCCCGGCACATAGAGCCAACGGTTGCTCGTCATATCCCACACGCTCTGCATGCGCTGCGTCACGACAACGTGCACACGACGCGATTCGCCCGGGTTCAGACCCACCTTGTCCCAGCCGACGAGACGCCGCGGCGGTTCACCCTGATACGGCACGCCGAGGTACACCTGCGGCACTTCCGCACCGGCGACGCGACCATCGTTACGCACGTTGAACGACACGTCGATCAGGCCGCCCGGCAGATGCTGAACCGACAGACCCGAGTACGCGAAGTGCGTGTACGACAGGCCATAGCCAAACTCGAACATCGGCGTGATGTTCTGCGAGTCGTACCAGCGATAGCCCATATCGAGCTTCTCGGCGTACACCGGGTTCGCCGCAAACGCGCCATTCGTGCCCCACGTCGGCGTATCCTGGTCGCGCACCGGGAACGTGACGGGCAGCTTGCCGGAAGGATTGACCTTGCCGAACAGCACGTTCGCAATCGCATTGCCGCCGCCTTCGCCCGGATACCATGCTTCGATGATCGCCGACACGCTATCCTTCCACGGCATCAGCACCGGGTTGCCGCTTTCGACGACGACGATCGTGTGCGGATTGGCCGCCGCAACCGCTTCGACGAGTGCATCCTGGTTGGTCGGATTCGCGAGGCCCAGGCTCGGCAGATCGCCGATATCCTCACCGGCCGGCTGCGCGACCACGACGATCGCGACGTCGGAGTTGGCCGCCAGCGTGGCCGCCTGGGTGATCTGCTGCTGCGTGTAGGCGGCAAACGGCGACTGCTGATCGCTGTTGCCGGCGAAGGTCACGGTGGCCTGCGGCGCGAGCGCCTTGATCGCCGACACGATCGGCGTGTTCAGCTTCAACCACGGATTGGTCCACCAGCTGCAGCCCGTCTCCGTGCCGAACGTCAAGCCGCCGCAACCGGCGAACGCGCCCGTCACCGGATCGCGCGTGTTGCCTGAACCGCCGCCCGTCAGCACCGCCGCGTCGGCATGGCCGCCGATCACCGCGATACGCGACAGCGAACCAGCGGCGAGCGGCAACTGATTGCTGGCGTTCTTCAGCAGTACCATCGACTGCTCTTCGACCGACTGCGTGAAGGCTCTCGCGGCCGAGAAGTCGATGGTCGCGCCACCCTTCGGCGGATCGTCCATCACGCCCGTGCGGATCATCACATACAGCTTGCGCTCGACCATGTCGTCGAGGCGCGCGGTCGACACCGAGCCGTTCGCGATCGCCTGTTTGACCAGCGTGGGCGTCAGATAGACGGTCGAACCGACGTCTTCCTCCTCGTCGAGACCCGCATTGATCGCCGGTGCCGTGCTATGCGTCGCGCCCCAGTCCGACTGCACCTGACCTTCGAAGTGCCAGTCGTTCTTCAGCACGTCGTTGAGAATATGCGAGTTCTCGCAGGCCTGGATGCCGTTGACCTCGTTGTAGCTGCACATCACGCTGCCGGGCTGCGCGCGGCGCGCGGCGATTTCGAACGGCAGCAGATAGAGCTCGCGCATCGTGCGCTCGTCGATCTGGCTATTGCCGCCGCCGCGGTTATGTTCCTGCTCGTTGCCCATGTAGTGCTTGATCGTCGCGATGACCTTCTGGCTTTGCGTGCCGTCGGTGCGCTCGGCGAGCATCTCGCCGGCAAGCACCGGATCTTCGCCGAGATACTCGAAGAGCCGGCCACCGCGTGGCTCACGCGCGAGGTTGGTGCCACCGCCGAGCCCCATGCCGAAGCCCTGCTGACGCAACTGGATCGCGATCTGCTTGCCGAAGTTCCACGACAGCGCGCGGTCCCAGCTCGCCGCTACCGCGAGCGTCGCCGGGAAGGTCGTCGATGGCTGGTTGGTGCTGCCCGAACCCGTGGCCGAGTCGACCATGTTCAGGTCGGGAATGCCGAGACGCGGCACGCCCTGAATGTAGCCCGCGCCGCCGCCCGGCACGGCGGACATCGCGTACTGCGAGTGAATGAACTGCAGCTTTTCGTCGATCGTCATCTTGTTGACGAGCGTTTGCGCGCGCCGATGCGCCGCGGCCGACGCGAACGCGTTCAGCACCGTCGACATGGGCGCGAAGTCGAGACCAGGAGTGGGTATTTCCGCGTGCGCAGCGGCGCTCACGGCCGCCGCTATCGCGACGGCCGGCCATAGTTTCTTCTGCATAGGTGTCTCTCCGAAATTGTGCTTTTCTGGGGCAACGGAGCGCGTCGGGGGATGGAAAACGGACGCGAAAACAGGCATGCAGCGATGACTGCAAACGTTTGCCTGTGGGCAGAAGAATCGACGCAACTGGATGGGCTGTAGCGACTCTTCGTGGTGAGTAATGTAAGAATGTAGTCTGACTACAGCATCGGTATTTATACCAATACGTGTAATTTTATGCGTAATGGGGCGTAAGGCTTTTCCGACACAGGCTAATTGAAAGTTAGCGAATCAAAGCGAATAAAGAGTCGGCAATTTTGTGCGAGTTTTTATTCAAATTGGTGAGTGGGCATTTGCGCATTGACAACAAAAATGCCGCCGTCTAGTTTACTGGACACCGCATCCCTTAAACTGGATTACATGGACATCAACGCCCAGATCGCGCGCCGGATCAAAGAACTGCGCGACGCTCAAAATTGGTCGCTCGATGCACTGGCCGAGCGCAGCAAAGTCAGCCGCTCGAATATCTCGCTGATCGAGCGCGCTCAGAGCAGCCCTACCGCGACCGTGCTCGACAAACTCGCGACCGCGTTGAACGTGCCGCTCGCGTCGCTATTCGAGCAGGATGGCGCGGGGGCTGCCGAGCCATCGCCGGTCAGTCGCGCGACCGAGCAGGCGGTGTGGACCGATCCGAGCTCGGGGTATGTGCGACGTCATCTGTCGCCGACCGCGCGCTCGGCGATCCAGTTGGTCGAGGTCAACTTTCCCGCCGGTCAGCGCGTCAGTTACGAAACCGGCGCGCGCGACGCGGACATTCATCAACAGGTGTGGATGCTCGACGGGTCGATGGAAATCACGGTCGGCGACACTAGCTGGCGGCTCAAGACCGGCGACTGCCTGGCAATGCGGCTCGACAGCCCGATCGTGTTCCGTAACCCCACTCGCAAAGGCGCGCGCTATCTCGTCGCGCTGACCACATCGCCAGTCAACGAACGGAGAAACGGATGAGCGATAACGTGACCATACGGCGCGTGGGCGCGAACGAAGCTTCGGCCCGCGTCGAAGCGCTCGCCGACGTGCTGATCGACTGCGTGGAAGGCGGAGCATCGGTCAGCTTCATGCTGCCGATCTCGCGTAACACGGCGCTCGCGTTCTGGCGCAACGTCGTGGAGAGCGTCGCGCGTGGCGAGCGCGTATTGCTGATCGCCGAAGATCACAGCGGCGATATCGTGGGCACCGTGCAGCTGATTACCGCGCAACCCGAAAATCAACCACATCGCGCCGACGTCGCGAAGATGCTCGTGCACAGAAAAGCACGCCGGCGCGGCGTCGCGCACGCTCTGATGAGCGAACTCGATCGCATCGCGCGGGAAGAGAAGAAATCGGTTCTCGTGCTCGACACCGTAACCGGCGGCGATGCCGAACGGCTTTATCAGCGCGCCGGCTGGCTACGCGTCGGCAGCGTGCCGAATTACGCGCTGATGCCCGACGGGGCGTTGTGCGCGACGACGTTCTATTGCAAACAGCTTTGACTGCGCAGGCCGTCCGCTCCGTGCAAGTATTTGAAAATTTCAACTACTTGCCTATAATGCCTGCACTGCGTATGACGGTCGACAGCGGAGCAATTTCTTGTACTCGGACTTCCTGACTTTCAGGCTCGACCTGACCAGCGCGTTGCTGATCAACCGCGCGAACCTGGTCTACCGCGAGCGCTGGGATCTCGACGTGCGTGCGTTGCGCGTGCTGCGCCTCGTCTGCGCGGAGCCCGACATCACGCCCAAATCCGTTTCACAGCGCGCGCTGATCGAAAAAACGCTGCTTTCCAAAGTCCTCGCCGAGCTTGAAACGCGCGGCCTGATCACGCGCAACATGCATGCGTCGGACCGCCGCAGTATCGCGTTGCGTGCCACGGCGCACGGCCTCGAAGTCGCGCAGGCGTCCGAAGCGGTGGGCACCGAACTCGAGGTCGAGCTCGCGAAGGCGCTCAGCCAGAACGAACGTAAGACGCTCGAACGTCTGCTCGGCAAGCTTTCACACAGCCTGCTCGAAAGCGAGTCCGCAAGCGCGCCGCCTGCGCAATCCTGACGGACGGTTCGCATTCCGCCGCCTTCCTTCCCTGGCGTTCATGGCAACAAGGAGCCCTCCATGTCGAAGCTGATCGAAACGATGTCGAGCGCGATCGACGCGCTGCTGCCTGAACTCGAAGCGATCTACAAAGACCTGCACGCGCACCCCGAACTGTCGATGCAGGAGGTGCGCACCGCGGGCATCGTCGCGGACTACGTGGAAAAGCTCGGTTACGAGGTGACGCGCAACGTCGGCGTGACGGGCGTCGTTGCGTTGCTGCGCAACGGCGACGGTCCCACCGTGATGCTGCGCGCCGACATGGACGCGTTGCCGATGGCCGAAGCGACCGGCCTGCCCTATGCGAGCACGGTGAGGGCGAAAGACGAAGACGGGCTCGAAGTCGGCGTCGCGCATTCATGCGGCCACGACATGCACGTCACGTGGCTGCTCGGCGTCGCGCGTCTGATGGCAGGGCATCGCGACGCAT
The DNA here is from genome assembly GCF_014201025.1 of Paraburkholderia sp. MM5384-R2. NCBI lineage: Bacteria > Pseudomonadati > Pseudomonadota > Betaproteobacteria > Burkholderiales > Burkholderiaceae > Paraburkholderia > Paraburkholderia sp. MM5384-R2. Next base: position 137,290 of record NZ_JACHDI010000004.1, on the reverse strand, counting down.
GGCGCGGCACGCTGATGGCCGTGTTCCAGCCCGGTGAGGAAGTCGGCCGCGGCGCGCGCAGCATGCTCGACGACGGCATGACCGCGCGCTTTCCGAAGCCCGACGTGATTCTCGGCCAGCACGTGATGGTCGGCGCGGCGGGCTCGGTCGGCTATCGCAGCGGCACGATCCTGTCGGCCGGCGACAGCATCAAGATCAAGCTGTTCGGGCGCGGCGCGCACGGCTCGCAGCCGCAGACGTCGATCGATCCCGTGATCATGGCAGCGTCGACGACCTTGCGTCTGCAAACCATCGTGTCGCGCGAAATCGCGCCGAGCGACAGCGCCGTGCTGACCATCGGTTCGCTGCAAGCCGGCACGAAAGAGAACATCATCCCCGACGACGCGACGCTAAAGCTCAACATGCGCACTTACGACGATGACGTGCGCGAGTACATGCTCGGCGCGATCCGCCGCATCTGCTGCGCCGAATGCGTGGCGTCGAACGCGCCGCGCGAGCCAGAATTCACGACACTATCGAGCTACCCGCTGACGATCAACGACGCGGCCACGACCGAGCGTGTGCGCAACGCGTTCGAGGCGCAGTTCGGCGAGCGCGCGTACGAATCGCCGCCGGCCGCCGCAAGCGAAGACTTCAGCGTGTTCGGCCGCGAATGGAACGTGCCGTACTCGTTCTGGTTCGTCGGCGGCACCGAGCCCGAAGTGTTCCGCCAGGCGCTCGCCGCGAAAAAACTCAACGAAATTCCGAGCAATCACTCGCCGAAATTCGCACCTGTGCTCGACCCGACCCTGCGCACGGGCCTCGAAGCCATGCTGTGCGCGGCCGGTGCCTGGCTCGATCAACACGAAACCACTCAGTGAATTCACACGCCGTCTATACCATTCTCGACCTGATCGGCACCTTCGTGTTCGCGATCAGCGGCGCGGTGGCCGCGCGTCAACGACGGCTCGACCTGCTCGGCATCGTCGTGATCGCCTTCATGGTCGCGTGCGGCGGCGGCATCGTGCGCGACCTGTGCATCGGCGCGATCCCGCCTGCGGGGCTGTCGAACTGGCGCTATCTGGCGACCGCGCTCGCCGCGTCGGCCGTGACGATTCTCGCGTATCCGCAGGTGCGCCGGCTGCGTCAGCCGGTGCTGTTCTTCGATGCGATCGGGCTCGGTCTGTTCGCGGTGTCGGGCGCGCAGAAAGCGCTCACGTATGGCCACAATGCCGAACTCGCGATTCTGCTCGGCATCGTCAGCGCGGTCGGTGGCGGCGTGATGCGCGACGTCGTGCTCTCGCGCGTACCCGCGATTCTCGAACGCGAGATCTATGCGTCGGCCGCGCTGTTAGGCGCGGCGGTGCAAGTCGGTTTTTCGTACGCGGGCTGGACGCACTGGTGGACGCCGTGGTTCGCGACATTGGCTTGCGTGTTGGCGCGGCTCGCGTCGCTGCGCTATGGCTGGCGGCTGCCGATCTTCCAGGGCAGACGCACGGCCGAGACACGCGACAACTCATAACGAGCCCTTCGCGCTTCAGCTCGCGGTTTGCGGAATCAGCCGCGGCTTGGTCAGGCTGTACGCGATCTGGCTGAACAACGTATTGAGGCTATTGGTGCCGCCTGCCGCATTCGAGCAGGTGTCCGAGTAGAAATACGACGGACCGGACGCGATCGACTGCATCGTATTGCACGCGGTGAGCTTGTCGTTACCGTCGCCGCAGCTCGGCGCCGACGCGGCCTCCCCGCCCAGATACGCGACGGTATAGATCAACGTGCCGGTGCTGGTTTTGATCGTCGACGCCGCATTGATCGCGGCCTGGCACTCGCTTCCATAAGTGCTGCTGTACTTGCTGCCGAGTTGACTCGTCGACGACGACGCAACACCGTCGCTCAACAGAATGATCACGTTCTGCCCAGCCGGACTCTGCGTCGACGACTTCGCGACGAGCGCCGATTGCGCAGCCGTAAGCGCCTGCGCATAGAACGTGCCGAGACCGCCCGGCGCCGACATGCCGCCGCAACTGCCGCCGCCCAGCGCCTGCACGATACCCGAGCTCGTGCTGACCGAACCGTTGCTGCCGAGATAGCCGGTGTTCAGCGACGAAACCTGGTAAGTCGCGCCCGACGCCGAATAGCTGCCCGCGATGGTCGGCGCCTTGCCGGAGCACGTGAAGTTATAGGTGGACGACGTTTGCGGCGGAAACGCCATCAAGCCGACGTTGTCTCCCGCATTGGTCAAGCCTGTCAGCAGCTTCAACGCGCCCGCCTGAGCGCACGCCAGCCGCGTCTGCGCGACGCCCTTCGAGTTCTTGCAGTTGCTGTCCGTCGTCGTGGCCATCGATTTCGTGGCGTCGAGCACGATCATCACGTTGTAGAGCGCGGGCTCCGCGCCGCCGCCCGCCCCGGCTCGCGAGGTCGCGGAAATGATCTGCGAACTCTTGCCGAACACGCGCGCGAAATAGAGCGGCACGGTCGCCGTTTGCGTGACCTGGATGCCGTTATAGCCCGAGGTCGCCTGCTTATATGGCAATGTGACGCTCGACAACGTGAGACCGGTGATCGTCGCGCTGGCGGGCACGACGGCGGCAGGCAGCCTGTTGTTGTACCCCGCCGTGAACGCCTGCGCGTCGCTTTCCGCGGTGGTCCACGATTGCGTCCAAAGGTCGACCGCGCCCGACAGCGCCGCGGCGTCGGTTGCGCTTTGCAGGCGCCGCTGGCTATACGCCAGGTAGCCGAAGTCGACGCTGATTGCGACAAAGCCCAATAGCGCGATCATCGATACCGCCACGAGAACGGAAACGGCGCCGCGCTGACGCCGACGCGAGCCACGCGAACTACGGTATGTCGTTTTCATGATTTCATGCCCCTCCCAAACGGTCGCACCGCTTTTGTTATTCATGCGTCGTCATTGCACTCGCTCCACCTCGCTCGCATTGAGCGCGGTCGGCATCATCGCGTACAGACCCGACAGGCTGCCCTTGAACAGCGGCGCGAACGTGTAGGTGACGGTCACGGTCGCCGTGCCGACTGCGCTCGTGCCGCCGGCGCTGGTCAGATCGGCGGCGCAGCTCGAATCGCTGCTGCACGCGACGCCGTTCACCGACGTCGCGATCGACAGATTCGACGTATTCAGAAGCGCCGCCGAGCTGCTTACCTGACCTTGCGTGGCCGAGTACGGCGTGCTGGTGCCGCGTTGCGACGCGAAATAGCGCGCGCCCGACGAGGCCGCATTGACGACCATCACGTAGTTGCCGAGCAGCCAGCCGAACTGCGCGATGCCGAGCAGCACCAGCAGCAGCAGCGGCGCGACCAGCGCAAACTCGACCGCGGCGACGCCCTTCTGTTGCTTGTGACCGATTGGCGGTGTCGTTCTCCGCTTCGGACGAATGGCTGCACTCATTGCACGACCTCCGACATGGTGGCGCTCAAGCTGAGGGGCATGATGCCTTTGAGGTTATCGAGCGTGCCGCCGAAGAGCGGCGCGAACGTATAACCGAGCTGCACCTTCGCCTGCGTACCCGCAGCCGGCGCCGACGTGCTCGACCCCAGTGCGCTGACGCACGCGCTATCGCTCGTGCAGGACGTGCCGCCGACGCTCATCGAAATCGTCAACGTGCCGTTCAGCGCACCGGTCTGCGAATGAATCGCGGCGGTCGCGTCGGAGTATGGCGATGCGTAACCGCGCTCCGCCGCGAGCTGATGTGCGCCGAGCGAGGCCGCGTTGGTCAGTACCAGATAGTTGTTGATCAGCCAGCCGAACTGCACGATGCCGAAGATCAGCGCAAGCAGCAGCGGCAGCACGAGCGCGAGTTCGACCGCTGCCGCGCCACGTTGTTTGGTGCGTTTCACCGGCTCGCTCCGTTCGTTCCACATGTCGGTCCACCCGCGACGAAGTGCGTGGTCATGCGCCACCCGCCATGCTCGGCAGCAGATCGCGATAGATATGAATCATCGCGGGCCCCATCAGCACGACGAGCAGCGCCGGAAAAATGCAGAACATCAACGGAAACAGCAACTTCAGCGCGATCTTCGCGGCCCGCTCCTCGGCACGCATCCGGCGGCGCGTGCGCAGCGTATCGGACAGCACACGCAGCGACGCGCCGATGCTGGTGCCGAAGCGCTCGGCCTGGATCAGCATCGCGCTGAACGAGTCGATGTCTTCCACACCGGTGCGCAGCGAAAAATTGCGCAGCGCCTTTTCCTTCGAGAAACCTGAACGCATTTCGAGCAGCATCAGTTCGAGCTCGCTCGCGACCACCGCGCTGCGAAGGCGGATTTCCTCGCCGACTTTCATCAGCGACGCATCGAGGCCCAGACCCGCTTCGACACACACGGTCAGCAGATCGAGCGCATCGGGAAAGTCCTCGACGATGCTGCGCTTGCGCGCTGCGATGCGGCGCGACAGCACGACGTTGGGCAGGTAGTAGCCGAGCGCGGCCAGCACGACCAGCACGATCGCGCGTTCGAGCAGCGAATTCGCGAACGACGAGCCGTACAGCGCGAGCATCGCCACGAGCGGCAACGTCAGCGCGAGCGCGGTCTTCGCGGCCAGATAGATCGGCGCGGCGTTGGCCGAGCGCCAGCCGGCGTTCATCAATTGCAGGCGCAGTGCGGATTGCTCCCAGCCGTCCTTCGGCACCGACAGCTTCGAGATCGGCTGCGAAATCTCGACGAGCTTTTCGTACCACGGCGTCTGCGCGGCGGCGTCGAGTTGCTCCGGCGCCGGGACGGCATTCGCGCCGCCCGCCTGCTCGATACGGCGGCTCATGTCGCGCGGCGTGCTTAAATGCATCGCGCCGAACGCGGCCGCGAAAACGATCGCGAATACGCCGGCAAGCAACAGAATCTGCGTGATGTTCAGTGTTTGCATGGTCCTTCTCCGATGAGCTCTCGCCCGCTCAGACGCGAATCTTCACGATGTGCCGCATCCACAGAATGCCGAACAGCATGGCCACGCTCGCCACCGCGATCATCTTGACGCCCGCCGGGTCCTGCCACAGAACGTTCAGGAACCCGGGGTTGATCGCCATCATCGCGGCGCCGACGCCGAACGGCAGCAGGCCGAGCACCCACGCGGACATCTTGCCTTCGGCGGCGAGCACGCGAACCTTGTCGAATAGCTTGAAGCGGTCGCGGATCAGCGCGGTGATGCCGTCGAGCACTTCGGCGAGATTGCCGCCCGTCTCGCGCTGGATCACGACGGCGATCACGAAGTAACGCAGATCGCGAATCGGCACGCGCGTCGCGAGATTCGTCAGCGCCTCGCTGATCGACACGCCGTAGTTGATCTCGTCGAACACGATGCGGAACTCGCCGCTCATCGGCTCGGCGAACTCGGTGCCGACCATATCGATCGCGCCGGTGAACGCATGGCCCGAACGCAACGCGCGCGACAGCATGTCGCAAACGTCGGGCAGTTGCCGTTCGAGTTGACGGATGCGCCGGTTGCGCCGCCGCTGCACGTAGGCGAGCGGCAGCAATGCGGACAGCGCCGCGGCGCCCGCGGTGAAGACCCATGGCATCGCGAGGCTCGCGCCCGCCATCAGCACGAACGGCGGCAACACCGCGCAGGTGCCGACGAGTCGCCCGACCGACCACGATAGCCCCGACTGCTGCAGAAACAGATCGAGCACATGCACGCGCGGAATGCGCAGCAGCAGCCGCGTGAGCACCGCCGAGTCGGCCATCGTGCGCGTCTTCAGAATCGAAAGACGCTGCCTGCTCAACGCGCCGCCGGCGGATAGCGCGCGAATCCGCGAATCGACGCGGCGCGCGACCGGGCCGTGCCGGCTGTTCCAATACTCGTAGACGCCGCCCGTCGCGAGCGCCACGGCCGCGAACAGCAGAATGATCGACGCGTAGAAAATCGGGCTCATGCAAGTCTCCTGAAACACCGGGCGAGCGGTTGGTGCGCGTTGCCCATACCTGTCATGTCGTTTCGAAGCGACGCGCCGGATCGTAGACCTGCTCCGAGGGCGCCACGCCGAATGCCTGCAAGCGCTCGGCGAATTGGGGCCGCACGCCGGTCGCGCAGAAATGGCCGCGCACGTTGCCCTTCGTATCGACGCCGGAGCGGCGGAACACGAAGATCTCCTGCATGTTGATCATGTCGCCCTCCATGCCGGTCAGTTCCGAAATGCTGACGATCTTGCGGCGGCCATCGGTCAGACGCGTGGCTTGCACGACCACCGAAATCGCCGACGAAATCTGCTGGCGCATCGTGCGCGTCGGCAGCGACAGGCCGCCGAGCGTCATCATGTTTTCGAGGCGCGTCAGCGCATCGCGCGGTGTGTTCGCGTGGATCGTCGACAGCGAGCCTTCGTGGCCGGTGTTCATCGCGTTCAGCATGTCGAGCGCTTCGGCGCCGCGCACCTCGCCGAGAATGATGCGGTCGGGCCGCATCCGCAGCGCGTTGCGCACCAGCGTGCGCTGCGTGATCTCGCCGCGTCCCTCGATGTTCGGCGAACGCGTCTCCAGCCGCAGCACGTGTTGCTGGCGCAGTTGCAGCTCGGCCGCGTCCTCGATCGTGACGATGCGCTCGTCGCCCGGAATGAAGCCCGACAGCACGTTCAGCAGCGTGGTCTTGCCGCTGCCCGTGCCGCCCGACACGAGGATGTTCACCTTCGCGCGCGCGAGCGCGTCGAGCACTTCGGCCATCGGCGGCGTCAGGCTCTGCAATTCAACCAGGTCGGCAACCTGCAACGGGTTGGCGGCGAAACGGCGGATCGACAGCAGCGGACCGTCGATCGCACAGGGCCGGATGATCGCGTTCACGCGCGAGCCGTCCGGCAAGCGCGCGTCGACCATCGGGCTCGATTCGTCGATATGGCGGCCGACGCCGGAGACGATCTTCTCGATGACCTTCATCAGATGCGCGTCGTCGTAGAAGGTCACGTCGGTCGCTTCGAGACGGCCACGGCGCTCGACGTACGTATGACGATGCGTATTCACCAGAATGTCGGACACGCTCGGGTCGCGCAGCAGCACTTCGAGCGGACCGAAGCCGAACATTTCGTCGTGCACGTCGCCGACGAGTTGCCGGCGTTCGAGATCGTTGGCGGGCGCCTTCTGATCTTCGAGAATGCGCCCGATCAGCGTCGCGATCTCCTGGCGGACCTGCTCGGGCGGCAGGCGCGACAGCCGTTCGAGCTCGACGCGTTCGAGCACCGCCTGATGAATCTCGCGTTTCAGTTTCTGGTAGGCGCCGCGCAACATGCCGGCGCTCGCCGGGTCCTGGCGTTCGCCCAGCGGCTGCACGCGTTGCGCGGAAATCTGCTCACGAAGCGACATGACGTTCCCCTGTTCTGATCGTGTAGCGTTGGAGCACGGTTAAAGCGTTTCGAGTTTCGGCGACGGCTGGCGGCCCAGCAGCCGCCCGAACAGCGACTCGCCCTTCGCGCGCGAACGCCCCGGTTTGGTCGCGCGTGCCGCGATGTTTTCGGCGAGTGCCTGCAGGCTGCGCGCAACCCCGCTGCCGCGCGCCGTCTTCGACACCGGCAGTCCCTGGTTCATCGCATCGGTCACCGTTTCGGCATCCTCGGGGATCACCTGATACGCGCTCATGCCGAGCACGGATTCGAGCGCCGCGCGCGGCCGCTCGCCGTGCCGTGTATAGCGGTTCAGGATCAGCCGCATCTGCTCCTGCGCGTAGCCGAGCGAGCAGAGAATCTCCTGCAGCCGGCGGCCGGCCCGCACGTGCGGCATGCTCGCCTGCAGCACGAGATGAATCTGGTCGCTGCGATCGAGCGCGAGCATCGACAGCTGGTTCAGCGTCTGGCCGAGATCGAACAGCACGAAGTCGTAATGCGGCGCGGCGACGCCGAGCAGCCACTCGAGACGGTCTTCCTTGACCTCGGCCGCCTTCACCGGGTCGCCCGCGCCGGCGAGAATATGGAAGCTGTCGCTCACGTGCACGAGGCTCGTGTCGAAGAACGCGGCATCCATGCGTTCGATCTGCGCGCAGATTTGCGGCAGCGTCGACGGCGGCGTCTGGTCGGAGACCAGAAACGCGGCATCGGCGAACTGCTGGTTCAGATCGATCAGCAAAACGCGCTTTTTCTGCGGCAGAGTCGCGATCGCATGTGCGACGTTCGCGGCGATGAAGCTGGTGCCGGCGCCGCCCTTGCACGACACGAACGACAGAATCCGCGTATCGCGCGTGCCGCCTTGCAGGCTCTGCGCCTGCGCGCGTTGCAGCGCGTCGCCGAACTGGCGCGAATCGAGCGGCCAGTTCAGCACGTCGCGAAAGCCCGCGCGCATCGCGGCGATCAGCGTCTGCGGCGATGCGTCGGGAATCAGCAGGATGCAGGTGAGCCGCCCATGCTCGCGATGCAGGCGCTCCACCACCGCGAGCTCCGCGTCCTTCAGCGACGCGGCGTCGACGATCAGCACGTCGAACGCGTCGAGCGTGTCGCCGCGTTCGCCGAGCAGCGACGGCGTGCCCATCGCGCGCGTGATCCGGTAGTCGCCGGCTTCGCCGCTCAGATGCGCGATCTGCGCGAGCCGTGCGCCGTCTTCAGAGAGAGCCAGGATGTTGATCATGATGTTCCCAACCGAGCTGTCGAATTAACCGGCGGACGGCGCGTCCGCCCCATGCGCCGCGTTCGCCATCACTGACTGCCGCCGCTGCTGCCGATACCCATCACGAACGGATTGAACGTCGTGACCGGCGTCTGGAACGACTTGTCGTACTGCTGCTGCGCGGCGACCGCGGCCTTGCCGTCGACGCCCGGTGTGGATGGCGTGTGCTCGCCCGCATGCGGATCGATGATCTGCATCTGCGTCACGGTGCGCACGGCGTCGCCGACGTGTGCGTCCCAGATCGGCGAGCTCGACATGCAGCCGCTCAACGAGCCGCCCAGCGTGGCGCACAGCGTCAGCAGCAACGCCGCGCGGCGCGTGATCAGAAGATGTTCGGATTTCATGAGAGTCTCCTTCGCGGCGCGTTACGGGTTGGGCTGTGCGCCCTTGATCGTCGGGTTGCCTGGGCTCACGGCGTCGGCTTTGGCGAGTGCGGGTTCGGCGTTGGTGTGCGCTTGCGCTACCGACGCTGCCGTTGCGGTCGTCTTGTCCGGTGGCGGCACCGCCGCCGACGGTGCCGGCCGGTCCGCCTGGGTGTCGGGCGGCAGCAGCGCGGCGGGCGCGGCCGAGCCTTCGGTCGGTGCCGGCGTCGGAACCGGTGCGGGCAACGCGGGTTGCGTTTGCGGTTGCACGGGCATCTGCGGCGCATTCGGGTTCGCGGCGCCCGCTGCCTGCGCCGCGGGCCGGCGGCCTTCCATGTTGCCGGTCGCGTACACCGTGCCGTCGGATACACCGGTGAAGCTATCGGTCGGCAGCGGATAGTCGCCCGCCGGCAGCGGCTTCACCAGATGCACGGTGACGATGAAGATCAGCTCCGTGCGATCCTGCTGGAACGACGTGCTGCGAAACAGCGCACCGAGCACCGGCACTTCGCCGATGCCGGGCAACGCCTTCAGCGCGCCGGTGATGTTGTTCTGGATCAACCCGCCGATCGCGAAGGTCTCGCCGTCGTTCATCTGCACCGTCGTCGACGCGCGCCGCGTCGTGATCAGCGGCAGCACCGTGGTGTTGCTCGTGCCGCTCGCCGACACGGTGACGCCGGTCGGCGACAGTTCCGATACTTCCGGCGCGACCTTCAGATTCACGCGGCTGCCCGCGAGCACGGTCGGCGTGAATTTGAGGCCGACGCCGAACTCTTCTTCCTGCAGCGTGATCGTCGAGCCGCCCGTGCCGTTGCTTTGCGGCACCGGAATGAAGACCCGGCCGCCCGCGAGGAACGACGCTTCCTGGCCGCTCAGCGTGACGAGGTTCGGCTCCGCGAGAATCTTGCCGAGGCTGTCGCTCTTCTGCGCGTCGACGGCGATATTGAACGGCCTGTTGTTCGCCTTGCTCACCGCGATACCACTGCTGACACCGGCGAGCAGGCTGCTCACCAGCGCTCCGGTCCACGAACCGAAGCCGCCCTGGATGTTGACCGCCGCGCCCAACTGATTGAGCAACGTCTTCGACACCTCGGCGACCTTTACTTCGAGCATCACTTGCTGCGGCGAATCGACCGTCATCATGTTGATGACTTCGGAACCCTTGCTAACACTCGAGCTTTGCTGCGAGATCGTACCGCCGTTACCAAAGCTCGCGGTGCTCGCCTGGTCTTGCTGGGTGGGCTGCGCGCCCGCGTAAGCGCCGGCGATGCTCATCGCCTGCTGCGCAGCCTGCCCGCTCGACACGCGGCCCGCGAGCACGAGATTGGCGGCCGCGCTCGACACGCGAATGCCGCGCTCGTTCGGCAGCAATTGCGCGAGTGTGCGTTGCAGCCCTTCGGCATCGACGCCGACGCTCACGTCGATGATCTGGCATGCGCCGCTGCGGCCCTGCACGATCATGTTCGTGGTGCCGACGCTCATGCCGACCACGTACAGCGTGCGCTGCGACACGAGCGTCGCCTGCGCGACGACCGGATTGCCGAGCGTACGGTTGCGCGCGGCCTCGACGAGCGGCACCAGAATCGACTTGCCGACTGCCACCGACACGCTCGATTCGTCGCGAATCTCGCCGGTGCAGTTCGGCCCGGTCAGTTGCGCGGGGGCGACCATCCTGCCGCTCGTCGCGCCGCTCGGCATCGGCGTGTTGCTGACCAGCATCGGCACGGCGCCCCGGCCGACCGGCAGCGGCGCTGTCTGCGCACCCCAGCCCGGCGGCACGTGCGCGGCGGCCATCGTTTGTGCCGCGCTGTCGTGCGCGGCCGTCAATCCGGCGCATAGCGCGGCGGCGAGCACCGTGCCGCCGAGCGAGCGGCAATGCTTGCCGCCACCGGATGAGAACCGTTGTTGTGTTTTCATGTTGCTGCCCCCGTCGCTCGATAGGTGTGAACCGAGACGTCTTTTGATTGCCTTCTGATTCAGATCGCGGCGCCTGACGTGAACTCGCGCAAACCCGCGCGCCGCGACCGCGCTAGAAACATTCGACGCTGCCCGTCACCCCCGACAGCACGCCGACGCAATCGCGCCTGGGCGCCGGACGCGCCGCATAGTGCGTGCGCACCGGATGCACATCGGGCGCCGCCGGCGCCGAAGCCGGCACGTCGAGCAAGGTCAGCTTGGTCGCGCCGCCGGTGCTCGGGGTCTGCTTGTCCACCTGATTGCGCAGCACCAGCGACAGCGTGCCGACGCTGCGCGCGAGGTCGAGCTTCTCGGCCTGCTCGGGCGTCACCTCGAGCGTCACCGCGTTGACCACTTTCGGCGCGGTGTCATCGCGGCTGACCTGCTGCGCGACTGCCAGCACGAGGATCTTTTCGAGCACGATCTTCGAGATGCTTTGCGGCGTGTCGGTCTTGTTCGTCTGCTGCGTATTGACGATCACGTCGACGTAGTTGCCCGGCAGCGCGAAGCCCGCGACGCCGACCACGTCGTTCACGCGCACGGTGATCGCGCGATTGCCTTCACCAATCACCGCTGACAAGCCACCCTTCGTGCCCTGCGGCGCGAGCTTCGATTCGAGCACCGGCTCGCCGGGCGCGAGACTCGTCAGCAGCACGCGCCCTTCAAGCGCCTTGCCGTCGACAAACGCACCGGGCGGCACGCTCGAAGTCGGCCAACTGACCATGTGGATCAGGTTCTGGTTCAGCGGCTGGCCGAGGCTGACTTCCGACGACGCCACCGCGACCGACGTCACCGCGCCCGACGACGTCTGCAGCAGCCAGCGCGACGCGAAACTCACGGCCGCGAGGCCCGCCAGCACGGCGATCGTCAGCATCACTAAAGCCCGACTGTTTTTCATGGCAACACTCCCGCATCGTTCAGTGGAAACGTCCGGCTATAGCGCGGCCGCGAACAGCATTCCGAGGGTTCCGGCCGCGATCGCGACGCCGTAGGGAATCGACCCGACCGATTCGGACTGCGCATCGATCAGGTTCGGCTGTGTGAGCGGCGCGACCACGAGGCCGCCGATCAGTTGCCGCAGATTCGCGAGCAAACGCGCGAAGCGGCCGCGACACAGCACGATCAGCAGAGACCAGATCCCGCCGATCAGAAAAGTGGCGAGCGCGATCCGCCAGGTCAGCGCGGGGCCGACCCACGCGCCGATCATCATCAGCAGCTTCACGTCGCCGGCGGCCATGCCGCCCAGCAGATAGAACGGCAACAGCAAAGCGAGGCCGCACGCCGCGCCGATCAACCAGTCGAGCGCGCCGGCGAGCGGCCCGTGAATCGACATCTGCACGGCAAGCGCGACGGCGAGTCCGAGTGAGATCAGGCGATTCGGAATGCGCCGCGCAGTGAGATCCGTGCTCGCGGCCACGATCGCCAGCACGATCACGCACAACGGTACAGGATGCGGTGGCAGAGGTGGCAGCGTCATGATGACCTCGTCAAGGATGATTGAGCCGCGTCAGACCGAGTCAGCGAGATTGTTGAAGATCGTGCTGAGGTTGGTGCCGAGCGTGGTCGCGCCGCCGATGATCAGCAGTGCAATCAGGCCGGCGAGCAGGCCGTATTCGATGGCGGTCACACCGTCCTCGTCGTGAATGAAACGTGCTGCGCGAGCAATCAGGTTCTTCATGACAGACCTCCTTTTTCCAGTGGGAAGGGGACGGACGAATCGCGAGGTTCGTCCGTCGACTGGAGGACTCAGACCGAGGCCGCGAGGTTGTTGAAAATCGTCTGCAGATGCGTGCCGAGCAATGTCGCGCCGCTGATGATCAACAGCGAGATCAGGCCGGCGAGCAGCCCATATTCGATGGCGGTCACGCCGTCTTCGTCACGAACGAAACGGGCTGCGGCAGCGATGATGTTCTTCATGATTCGACTCCTCTGGAAAACTAACTAATGGAACCCGTTACCATGATTGGCGTGGGCGATGGGACTGCGGGCACTGCAGGGAACTGCGGGAAGCTGCTGGCTAGTTTCGCCGCCCGGTCAGCGTCGCGCGGTGTTTGATCCGCATGGTCGCAACGCTGGGCGACACGAACTGGAGGAAACGGGGAAAGTGAAGCGGCAGCTGCCGGGCGAGCCGCAGCATCGCGGCCGCGTGCCGCTGGCGCAGCATGGCCGCACGATGTGCGCCGCACACGGGCCTGGTATCGCCGCGCACTCGCGTGATCTTGTTGTGCATACATCCCCCGTCTTTCGTGATTCTTTTCTTGGCGTCGGCTCGAGGCCGGCATCCGCTAGTCAGTCGACGTTGGCTCCCTCTCTCGCCATGGTGTGCTGCCTGTTCGGGTCCGCAGCATCGTGTCGTCGACTTCCGCGCACTCCCTATTGCAAGGACGGGACCAGCTTTGCGGAAACAGCGTAACGACGCGGGTTCGAGCCGACTGGCCCCGAGCCTCGCGCCATATTCGCGTCCGAAATGTCCGAATGCGCAACGTTTTGCCTGACCCGCCGAACACTTCGCGGATCGCGTAATGCCCCGCCGGGCAAGGCTCGGCATTTTTTTCCCAGGACTTTCCCTGCTCCGGTAAAAAATAAATTCCATCGAAAAATCGCCGTTCCCGAAGGGCGCGCCGGTCCAAAGCGTCTCATCGGCGAGACGGCTTGGTGCGTTGGCGCACATAAAGCTGGCCGTTTGGCCCGCTATTTGACCGAATCGGCAGTGCGCGGCGCGCGGCCAGGAAAACGCGAGCTTGAAAGTCGCATCAATTTCCGCCAACAATGAGCTGACCGGTTCAGCGCAACGACACGGTTTTTAATTCGATGTCACGCGCCGACACATACAAGACGAGACCTATAAACAGAACGAACGGCGGGTCAATAGACCCGATCCGGATCACGCGGGGGCGGGGATCATGTACGCATCACAACTACGCATGCGCAGCGGCGACAGCGAGATTCACGGCTGGCTTACGCCCGAGCGCATCGTCTTCTACTGCTGCGGGATGTGCGTGCTGTACGTGGGGATCATCGCGTTGTGGGCCTATGCGAGCCACGGCTTCACCGACCCGCGGCTCACGCGTCCCGGTGAGGATTTTTCGATTTTCTGGTCGGCCTCGTATGGACTGCTGCACGGTTCGGCCATGCAGGTCTATGACCACGCGTCGTTCGACAAGCTACAGCGCGCGCTATTCACGAACGTGAGCCGCGACAGCGTGATGCCCTGGCTTTATCCGCCGACGTTCCTCGTGCTGATCGCGCCGCTCGCGCTGTTACCGCAGCTCGTCATGTACTTCGTGTTCGTCGGCGGCGGCATCGTGCTGCTCAGCGCGGGCACGCTGCGCGTGTCGGGCCTTGCCGACAGCTTCAGGGGCTCGCGCTTCGCATGGTTCGTCGTCGCGGCCTCGCCGTGCGTGTTCGTGCCAGCCATCTTCGGCCAGAACTCGCTGCTGACCGCCGGCATCGCCGCGCTCACGCTGCATTGGCTGCGGCGGCATCCGGTACGCGCGGGGCTGTGCCTCGGTCTGCTCGCGATCAAGCCGCAGATGGCCGTGCTGTTTCCGCTCGTGCTGATTGCCGCACGCGCATGGCGCACACTGGCGGCCGCCGCGTTCAGCGCGGCGCTGTTCGGCGCGTTCAGCGTGCTGATATGCGGCGTGCAATCGGTGCGGCTTTTCTTCCTCAACACCGGCATTGCGCGTGAGACGCTGCTCGAGCAATGCCGCGGTTACTGGCTCGCATCGCCGACCGCGTTCGCGGTGCTGCGCGAGGGCGGTGCGCCGATCGCCGCCGCCTTTGCGGCCCAGGCCTGCGTCGGACTCATCGCCGCGGCAGCCGCATGGCAGGTGTGGCGAAACACGCGCGACACGCGGCTGCGCGCGGCAAGCCTCGTCGTCGCCACGCTGCTGACGAACCCCTACGTGTGGCACTACGAACTGGCGTGGCTCGGCATCGCGACGGCCTGCCTGACCGCGCTCGGCATCGACAAAGGCTGGCTGCGCGGCGAGCAGAGTGTGATTGCGCTCGCGTGGCTGCTGCCGGTCTATGAACTTTTCAACCGCACGGCCGAGTTGCCGCAGATCGGCCCGATCGTTCTGCTGCTGGTGCTGCTGATGGTCGTGCGCCGCGTGCGCGTGATGGACGAAGAACGCGGCGAGCGCACCACCCTCACCTATTCGCACGCGGTTCGAATCATTCGATAAACGGGGAAGCGTCATGCCAATTCATACAAGCACGCCACTGATCTCACTCGTCGTGCCGTTCTACAACGAGCAGGACGCGGTGGAACGCTTCTTCGCGGCGGTCGTGCCGGTGCTGGAATCGATCGACGGCACGCGCTTCGAGATCGTCTGCATCAACGACGGCAGCAGCGACGCGACGCTCGATCGGCTGATCGCGCAGAGCGGCCGCGACCGGCGCATTCGCGTGATCGACCTGACGCGCAACTTCGGCAAGGAAGCGGCGCTGACCGCCGGCATCGACGAAGCGTTCGGCGATGCGGTGATTCCGATCGACGCGGACCTGCAGGACCCGCCGAGCCTGATCCCGGTGATGGTCGAGCATTGGCTCGCGGGCGCCGAAGTGGTTGCGGCCAAACGCACGAACCGCCTGTGCGATACGTTCGCCAAACGCACGGCGGCCGCGCTCTACTATCGCGTGCACAACGCGCTGTCCGAAGTGAAGCTGCCGGAGAATGTCGGCGACTTCAGGCTGATCGATCGGCAGGTCGTCAACGCGCTGCGCAGCCTGCCGGAGCGCCGTCGCTTCATGAAAGGCCTGTTCGCGTGGGTCGGCTACCGCACCGTGATCGTCGAATACGAGCGCGAGCCGCGCAGCGCCGGTCACTCGAAGTTCTCCGGCTGGCGGCTGTGGAACTTCGCCCTCGAAGGCATCACGAGCTTCAGCACGGTACCGTTGCGCAGCTGGACTTATATCGGACTGTCGATCGCGACACTCGCGTTCGTCTACGGCGGGTTCGTCATCGCCCGCACGCTGTGGTCGGGCAATCCGGTGCCCGGTTACGCGTCCACGATCTCGGTGATGCTGTTCATGGGCGGCATCGAGCTGATCGGCATCGGCGTGATCGGCGAATACGTCGGCCGCATTTACTACGAGTCGAAGGAACGGCCCGTTTATCTGGTGCGGCGTCGCTATCAGGCGAAGAGCAAGGTCAGCATGTTGCCGGGCGTGCGTCAGGATGCGCGCGCGGCGCACGTGGCGCGCGTCGAACTGACACGCAGGCGTGCCGCGCCGCGGTTTCGCGTAGTCGGCCACTGAAAGCGGAGGAGTCCACCATGTCTCCCGATGCCTACCTCGAAATGGCCGAGACCGAAGCCGGGCACTGGTGGTTTCGCGCGCGGCGCGACGTGCTGCGCACGCTGCTCGAACGGCTCGCGTTACCGCGTCGCGCATGCGTGCTCGAAGTGGGCTCCGGCACCGGCGGCAACCTCGACATGCTGGCCGGCTTCGGCGCCGTCAGCGGCCTCGAGATGGACCCGACCGCTCGGGCGCTGAGCGCGCGCAAGACCGGCAACCAGTTCGACATCCGCGCGGGCCACTGCCCCGACGACGTGCCGTTCAACGGCGAACGCTTCGACCTGATCTGTTTCTTCGACTGCCTCGAACACATCGCCGACGACGCCGGCTCGCTCGGGCGCATGCGCGACCTGCTGGCGCCGGGAGGCCGCATCATCGTGACGGTGCCAGCCGGACAAAGTCTCTGGAGTGCGCACGATGTTTTCCTGCACCACCACCGTCGCTATAGCCGCGGCTCGCTGATGCGCTGCGCGGCCGTGGCCGGCTACGAAGTCGAACGCATCAGCTATTTCAACACGCTGCTGTATCCGGTCGCAGTGGCCGCGCGCTGGGCCGACCGGCTGCTGCGTCGCAAGCATTCCAGCGGCGACGCGATTCCGCCGTGGCTGCTCAACGCGGCGCTGTACCGCATCTTCAGCGCCGAGCGCCACTGGCTCGCGCATGCGCCGCTGCCTTATGGCGTATCGCTGTTCGCGATCCTGCGCAAGCGCGAGGGAGCGTCGCGATGATGCCGGTCGAACGGGTCAGGCTGATGCGCTTTGGCGCGAGCGGCGTCATTGCGACCGGCCTGCATGTATGCATTGCGCTGACGCTGATCGCGGACGCCGGCATGTCGCCGCCGTGGGCCAACGCGATCGCGTATACCTGGGCGACGGCGGCCTCTTATCTGTTGAACACGTTCTGGAGTTTTTCTGCGCTGCCTGCGTTGCTGAACGCTGGGCGGTTCGTGGTCGTGTCGCTGGGCGGCCTGACGTCGACCGCGCTCGTATCGCACCTGACGCAGCTTGCGGGCGGGCCGCCCGCGCTCGGCATCGCGCTAGTCGTGTGCGTGGTGCCGCCGCTCACGTTCGTCGCGCATCGGTGCTGGACGTATCGCTGAATACGAAGCACGCACAAGGCGACTCACGTCGCGCGCAACGCCTTCTGACACGCCGCGAGTA
Source organism: Paraburkholderia sp. MM5384-R2 (assembly GCF_014201025.1). Classification (NCBI taxonomy): domain Bacteria; kingdom Pseudomonadati; phylum Pseudomonadota; class Betaproteobacteria; order Burkholderiales; family Burkholderiaceae; genus Paraburkholderia; species Paraburkholderia sp. MM5384-R2. The sequence goes on along the minus strand of NZ_JACHDI010000004.1, from coordinate 119,946 downwards.
CCGCGCCGGCCGCCAGCAGCAGCGCCGAATACACGAGCCCGCGCGCGAGCCCGGCGCCATCCGACACCCAGCCGATCACGACCGGCCCGACGATCTGCCCGACCGCGAACACGATCGTGAAGGCGCTGATGCCCTTCGCCCAGTGGCTCGCGGGCAGATTGTGACGCACGAACGCGGTCGTCGACGCGACCGCCGACAGGAACGTCGCGCCGAACAGCGCGCCCGAAACGAACGCGACCCACGGCTGCGTGAAGAGCGCGGGCAGCAGCGTCGCGATCGCCAGCAGCGCGTTGAGCAGGGCGAGCGCCTGGCCCCCGCGCATGCGATCGAGCAGCGTCGACCAGATCCGCGCCGACACCACGGTCGCCGCGCCGAGCAGTAGATAGAAACCGGTGACGACCGCCGCGCTCATGCCGGCGTTGCGCAGCAGCGCGACGATGAACGTCATGTAGCCGATATAGCCGACGCCGAAAAGTCCGTAGCCCGCGAGCGCGGCCGCGAAGTGCGGCCAGCCCGGGGCGGGGGTGGCTGCGGCTGCATGCGCCGCAGCCGCCGCGCTCGAGTACGCGCGCTCGATTCTGCGCGACGCGCCGATCGCGACCGCGGCGAATAGCGCGCAGGCCGCCGCGAGCGCGAACCACGCGAATTGCCAGCCGTGGGCGGCATCAAGGATCGTCACCGGCACCAGCACCGACGACGCGACGATCCCCCAGCCGGTACCGCCGTAATACAGACCGAGCACGAGCCCCGCGTCGCGCGGTCGCGCCGACGCAAGCCGCGCCGCAAGCACGCCGCCGCCGATGAAGATCGCCGCGCTGCTCGCACCGGTGATCACGCGCAGCGTCAGCAGCGCATACGTGCTGGCGGTGAGGCCGCTGCCGGCCATCAGCAGCGCGGTCAGCACGCAACCGGCCGCGAACAGCGCGCCGGCCGACCAGCGGCGCGCGAGGCGCGGAAACACGAGCGCGCCGAGCAGATAGCCGAGCGCGTTGGCGGTGTTCATCGCGCCGGCCTGCGCGAAGCTCCAGCCGAGGTCGAGTTTCATCGACGGCAACAGCAGCGCGTACGCGAAGCGCGCGAAGCCGAGCGCTGTCGCGCTGCCGAGCGATAGCGCGGCGGCCAGCAGCAGGGTCGGCACACGTTCGGCGGTGGTCGTTGATGGGGCGTGCGATGCGGTGTCGGCGGAACGGGAGGGCATGGGCGGACGGACGTAAACGGGAACGCTGCGAGCCGATTCTACCTGGAGCGACGACGAAAGTCGCGGAATGTGCGCGGCTTACCCGCCCGCCCCTTCCGGCTCATGCGGCATGAGCCGCGCCTTCGCGTGGCGCATCTTTTCCAGCGTCTCGGGCCCGGCCTTCAGCGCGACGCCGATCGCAAGCGCATCCATGATGCACAGATGCACGAGCCGCGACACGCCCGGCGTGTTCGGATCGATCGGGCTCGCCACGCGCAGCAGCAGCGGAATATCGACGAGCCATGCGAGTCGCGAGCCGACGTTGGTCAGCGCGATCGTCGTCGCGCCGCGCTCCTTCGCGATCTGGATGCTTTCATTCACTTCGACGCTGCGCCCCGAATGCGAGATCGCAAACGCGACGTCGCCCGGCTCCATCAGACCCGCGTATAGGCGCTGCAAATGACCATCGGTAAACGCGGCCGCCGCGATGTCGATGCGCAAAAAACGCAGCGCCGCGTCCTGCGCGACGAGCCCCGAGCCTGAGCCCACGCCGAAGAAAAACACGCGCCGGGCGCTCGAAAGCGCCGCGATCGCGCTTTCGACCACGGCAGGATCGAGCGCGCCGCGCGCATGCGTGATGCCGTCGATCGCCGCTTCGCCGACCTTGTCCATCAAGGTCTGCACGTCGTCGTCGCGCGCGACCGCGGTCGATGCATACGGCAGCCCGCCCGCGACGCTCTGCGCGAGCTGCATCTTGAAGTCGCGCAGACCGTGCGCACCGATCGCGCGGCAAAAACGCGTGACGGAAGGCTCGGACACGTCGGCGCGCTGCGCGAGTTCGGTGATGCTCGCGCGCATCGCGAAGTCGACGTCGGCGAGCACCATGTCGGCGACCTTGCGCTCGGCGGGCCGCAGACTCGCGAGTGCGTTGCGGATGTGGGGAATCAAGTTCGGTGCGGACACCCGGTGTTCCTTAGGGGCTGTTTCATATGGATCCGCGTCGCTCGCAGCTTGTTCGGCTTCAATCGGCCTGGTCGAAGTTCAAACCGCACGCGGTTCAGACCAGCCTGCGTCCACTCTCCGTATCGAACAGATGGATGTGTTCGGCCGGCAGACGCAGCGCGACACGCTGACCGGGCTCGATCTTCGAGCGCTCGCGCGTGGTCACGCACCACGAGGCGCCGCCTATTTTCCCGTACAGGTGCGTTTCGGCGCCAGTTGGCTCGATCACTTCGACGTCGAGCGCGGCATCCGGTATCTGCGTCGTGATCTCGACGTGCTCGGGCCGCACGCCGAGCGTGACCTTCGCACCGACCACGGCCGACGCAGGCGTGCCTTCGAGCGCGACCTCGCTGCCGTCCGCGAGCTTCAACGCGAGGCCCGCACCCTGCGTGCGATTGACGATCACGCCCTCGGCGAAATTCATCGACGGCGAGCCGAGGAAGCTCGCGACGAACAGATTCGCCGGCCGGTCATAGAGTTCGAGCGGACGGCCGATCTGCTCGATACGTCCCGCGTTCATCACGACGATGCGATCGGCCATCGTCATCGCTTCGATCTGATCGTGGGTGACGTAGATCACCGTGTTCTTCAAGCGCTGATGCAGCGCCTTGATTTCGGTGCGCATCTGCACGCGCAGCTTTGCGTCGAGATTCGACAGCGGTTCGTCGAACAGGAACAGCGACGGCTCGCGCACCACCGCGCGGCCCATCGCCACGCGTTGCCGCTGACCGCCCGACAATGCGCGCGGCAAGCGGTCCAGATAGTCACTGAGGTTCAGCATCTTCGCGGCCGCATCGATGCGCGGCTTGAATTTCTCCGAGGATTCCTTGCGGATTCTCGGCCCGAACGCGATGTTTTCATACACTGACAGATGCGGATACAGCGCATAGCTCTGGAACACCATCGAGATGTTGCGCTGCTGCGGCGCGAGCGTATTCGCGCGCGTGCCGCCGATCATCAGATCGCCGCCGCTGATTTCCTCGAGCCCGGCCACCATCCGCATCAGCGTGCTCTTGCCGCAGCCCGACGGACCGACCAGCACGACGAACTCGCCGTCGTCGATGTCGAGATCGATGCCGTGCACGACCTGGGTGTCGCCATAGCGTTTGAAGATGCCGCTCAGTTGCACTGCTGCCATGCTGTCCTCATTGTCTTGCTGTGTCTTGTATTGCCGATGTTGTATTGCCGGTGCCGTAGTGCACGCGCCGCGCGCGGCTCAGAACGACTCCAGCGTCAGCTCCTGCGCCATCAGGCGGTTGCCCGCCATCAAGCCGCCGTCGACCGGCAACGCGACGCCGGTGATCACGCGCGCTTGCGGCGATGCGAGAAACAGCACCGCATCGGCGATGTCGTCGGGCGTCGCGAAGTCGCGCAACGGGTACCACTTCTTCAGTTCCTCGAACACCTGCGGATTCTTCTCGACACGCGCCTGCCACGCCTGCGTCTTCACAGTGCCCGGACACACGATGTTCGCGCGAATGCCAAAGCGGCCCAGCTCGAGCGCGAGCGCCTTCGTATAGCTGATCAGGCCGGCCTTCGCGGCGCTATATGCCGGATGACCGAGCGCGGCGAGACCGTTCACCGAGCCGATCAGCACGAGCGCGCCGCGCTGCCGTTCGATCATCGACGCGCGCACCGCCTCCACCGTGTGATACGTGCCGTTCAGATTCAGATGGATGTCGCGCTGCCAGCTTGCGGCGTCGGTGCTCGCGAGCGACGCGCCGAGCGCCGCGCCCGCGTTCGCGACCAGCACGTCGACCGGTCCACGCTGCGCGACCGCCGCGGCCACCGCGTGCTGCACCGCAGCGGCGTCGCCGAGATCGACCGCGACCGGCACGACCTTGTCTGCGCCCTGTTGCGCGCCCCGTTGCGCGCCGAGTCGCCCGCTCAACGATTGCAGCGCGCTCGCGTCGATGTCGAGCGCGAGCACGGTGTCACCCGCCTCGACGAAGCGCTCGCATAACACGCTGCCAATACCGCCGCATGCGCCCGTTACCAATACGACACGATCCATGTGTTCCTCGCTCGTTGGCCTGGCCGTTTCGGCCGTCTTGCCGGCGCCGTCCGCCACCCGGCTCGCGCCACCCGCAACGCTGTAAATTTCCTACATATCCAACCCGACGGCTGCCGGCCATCCCGAAGAGTGGGTTTCCACCCCGTCGCGCCGTGCAGAATACCCCATGCGTTACAGCATCTTATGCACAAAACAGCCCGAGAAAAAATATCGCAGACCCTACGTGACAAGCTATTTTGCGTCATGTAGGATTTTTTCAAACAATTTACCCAAGGCGGCCGGCGACGGCAGCAAACCACCCACAGGAGAGAGAGAAATGTCGTTGCATGCCCGTGCTTCCCTCGCGCTAGGCAAAGTCGCCGTGGCGCTCGCGTTTGCAGGTATCGCCGTCTCGGCCCATGCCGAGACGGTCCGCGTGACGGTCGCTCACTACAGCGACGCGACCGCGCCGTACTTCGAGAAAATGGCCCGCAACTTCGAGAAGGCCAACCCCGGCACGACCATCAAGATCGAAGACGTGAACTGGGACACGCTGCAACAGAAGCTGCAAACGGACATCTCCGGCGGCGCCAACGCGGACCTCGCGATCGTCGGCACGCGCTGGCTGCTCGACTTCGTGAAGGACGACGTCGCCGAGCCGCTCGACGGTTATATGGACGCGAACTTCAAGGCCCGCTTCATCGGTCCGTTCCTGGCTCCCGGCCAGATCAACGGCAAGACCTACGGGTTGCCGATCGCCGCTTCCGCGCGCGCGCTGTACTACAACAAGGATCTGCTCGCGAAGGTCGGCTACCCCGACGGCCCGAAGACCTGGAATGAAGTGATCGATGCATCGAAGAAGCTGAAGGCGCAAGGCATCGCCGGCTTCGGTCTGCAAGGCAAGGAAATCGAAACCGACGTCTACTTTTACTACGCGCTGTGGACGATGGGCGGCGACGTGGTCGGCAAGGACGGCAAGGCCGCGTTCAATTCGCCGGCGGGCGTGAAGGCCGCGACGATGTACAAGCAGATGATCGACCAGGGTCTCACGCAACCGGGCGTCACCGGCTATAGCCGCGAAGACGTGCAGAACCTGTTCAAGCAGGGCCGCGTCGCGATGGTGATCTCCGCGCCGTTCCTCGCCAAGCAGATCAAGAAGGAAGCGCCGAACCTGAAGTACGGCATCGATCCGGTGCCGATGGGCACGACGCACGCCACCTACGCGGTCACCGACTCGATCGTGATGTTCAAGAACTCGAAGGTGAAGAAGACCGCGTGGAAGTTCCTCGACTATCTGTTCACGAAGGAACCGCGCGTCGAGTTCACGACGACCGAAGGCTTCCTGCCGACCACGAAGGCCGAAGCGGCTGACCCGGCGTTCAACGATCCGGACATCAAGGCATTCATCGCGCTGCTGCCCACGGCTCACTTCGCGCCGACCGTGACCGGCTGGGAAGACACCGCGAAGGCCGTGAGCGACGCGATGCAGGCGATCTACCTGAACAAGGCGCAACCGGCGGAAGCGTTGAATGCGGCCGCTGCGCAGGCGAACAAGTCGCTCGGTCACTGATACGCGGTTTTTGACAGTAACGAGACGAACAGGGGACGCGCGGCGCCGTAGCTAAAGCGCCGTGCGTTGCGCCGCGCCACTCCCACATTCGAGCCTATGCAGCACGATGCACCCTCCGGCCCATTCCGTCGTGCCCGCCGCCAGAGAGCGGGCGCGTCTTACGATCGAGCACGCATGAGCCGTTCCGTTTCTTCGCGCGCGCACGCGCCCTGGTTGCTGATTGCGCCGAGCCTCGTGCTCGCGCTGTTCATCATCAGCTATCCGATTTTCAACATCGTGTGGCAATCGCTGCATGAGGTATCGCGCTTCGGCGCGATCCGCGACTTCACCGGCGCGCAGAACTTCATCAACGTGTTTCAGGACCCGGTGTTTCTCGGTTCGGTACGCCGCACGATCATCTGGACCGTGTGCGTGGTGGGCGGCACGGTGCTGATCTCGGTACCTGTCGCACTGATTCTGAACCAGGACTTTCACGGTCGCGGCGTGGCACGCACGATCGTAATGCTGCCGTGGTCCGTCTCTTTGACGATGACCGCCGTCGTCTGGCGCTGGGCCTTCAACGACGACTACGGCATGGTCAATGTCACGCTGCAGCGGCTCGGCCTGATCGGCGGCCCGATTCACTGGCTCGCGACGCCCGAGTTCGCGTTCCCCGTCGAAATCGCGGTCGGCATTCTGGTGTCGATTCCGTTCACGGTGACGATTTTTCTTGGCGGCCTGTCTTCGGTGCCAAGCGATATCTACGAAGCCGCGCGTATCGACGGCGCGAGCGCCTGGCAGCAGTTCCGTCAATTGACGATGCCGCTGCTGCGCCCGTTCATCAACATGGCGATCCTGCTGAACGTGATCTACGTGTTCAACTCGTTTCCGATCATCTGGGTGATGACGCAAGGCGGCCCCGACAACAGCACGCACATCCTCGTCACCTACCTGTACGAACTCGGCTTCCGGCTCGGACGTCCCGGCGAAGCGGCCGCCGTTTCGCTGATCATGCTCGTGATGCTGTTCGTGTTCTCGATCGCTTATCTGCGTCTGCAACGCGCGAAAGAAGGAGTGCCATCATGAGTCTGAGCGCGAAGACGAAACGCTCGCTGTGGTGCTGGATCGCCCTGACACCGCTCGTGATCGTCATACTATTTCCGTTCGCGGTGATGTTCTTCACCGCGGTCAAACCGGCCTCGGAGATCTTCGTCTATCCGGCGCGCTGGCTGCCGGTGCAGTGGCAATGGCGCAATTTCATCGACATGTGGGACGCGGCCAACTTCGGCGTCGCGCTGCGCAACAGCACGATCATCAGTTTCCTGTCCACCGCGCTCGCACTCGCGGTGTGCCTGCCCGCCGCTTATGCGCTCGCGCGCTTCCCATTTCGCGGACGCGGCCTGTATCGGCAGTTCCTGCTCGTCACGCAGATGCTGTCGCCGATCCTGCTGGTGGTCGGCCTATTCCGGCTCGCGGCGATGATTCCGTGGGGCGACGGCAACCTGGTCGATTCGAGGATCGGCGTGATCGTGTCGTACGCGGCGTTCAATATCGCGTTCGCGGTGTGGATGCTGTCGTCGTACTTTCAGACCGTGCCGCAGGATCTCGAGGAATCCGCGTGGCTCGAGGGCTGCAGCCGCACGCGCGCGGTGTTCAAGGTGTTTCTGCCGCTCGCGGTGCCGGCGATCGTCGTGACCGCGATCTTCACGTTCATCAATGCGTGGAACGAGTTCGCGGTCGTCTATACGCTGATCCGCTCGCCGGAAAACAAGACGCTGACCGTGCAGGTGACCGATATGGTCGCGGGCAAGTACGTGGTCGAATGGCATCTGGTGATGGCCGCGACCTTGTGCGCGACGTTGCCGGTTTCGATCGTGTTTGCGTGGTTGCAGCGTTATATGGTGAAGGGGCTCGCGCTCGGCGCGGTGAAGTGAGTGACTGCGCGGCGCGTGCCGCGCAGTGTTCGCTTGCGGGTCGCGCGTCAGTCGGTGCCGCGCACGATGCGCAGATCGCGTTCGACGCCATCGCCCAATGCGGCCAGCGCCTTCTTGTACTCCTCGCTTTCGTAAGCGGCGACGGCCGCCTCGTACGTCGGGAACTCGATCACGACCGTGCGCTCCTTGAGGCCCTGCTCGCGCGCCTCGTCCGCCACGCCTCGCACGAGGAACTTGCCGCCCGCCGCCGCCACCGCGGCCGGGGCCAGTTGCGCGTACGCGGCCAGTTTCTGCGGATCGTTCGTCTTGCGGTACGACGACACCCAATAACCTTTGCTCATTCGAATCTCCTTGTGTGATGGACCAACGCGGGGCTAAAGCGGACCTAAGCAGTCGCGGTCTTACATAGTAGCAAAGCGGGCCGGCTCGCGACGCCGAGCGGTACCGCGCCGCCGCGCGGCGCGCGCCGCGCGCCGCGACTTGGACAGCATCTGCCACCACCAGCACGTGATCGCGCATAACGGGAAGTGTCTCTTTCAGCATCGCCAAAACGATTTAGCCATTAAACGGTTTGTGCACTAGGCTTGCCTTTGCACACTTCAAGCGATGGACCAAAGGAGACAACGAATGAGCGAGCGATACGAGTCGTTTTGTGCATGCTGCGGCGGTCCCGACCACCGGGCGATGAGCCGACGGACTTTCATGAGCCTGCTTGCGGGTAGCGCCGCCGGACTCGCCATGCCGTGCGCGTTCGCCGCGGACACACCCGCCGTGCCCACGATTGCTTATGACTCGGTTGCCAACCCCGTACGTTTGCCGAACGACAGGTACTTCGGTGAATGCTCGGGCGTCGCGCTCAATTCGCATGGCCATATCTTCGTGCTGTCGCGCGGCAACACCACCGGCCCCGCATATGGCGCGGCCGCCGCGCAACTGCTCGAGTTCGCGCCCGATGGACGCTTCGTGCGCGAGATCGGCCACAACCTGTATGCGTGGTCATTCGCGCACACGGTGAAGGTGGACCGGCACGACAACATCTGGGTTACCGACAAGGGCTCGGACATGGTGATCAAGTTCACGCCGGAAGGACGCGTCGCGATGGTGTTCGGCCGCAAGCAGGAAGCATCGGACGAGGAGACCGCGCCGCTCAAGCATCCGAATCCGCCGCTGCCGTCCGAGCCCGGACGTTTTCGCCAGGTGACCGACGTCGCGTGGGACAAGGCGGGCAACACCTATATCAGTGACGTACGGATAAGTAATCACCGCTTGCCTAAAACCTGCAAGTTAAATAAAATGGTCTTGTACGCTCGTGACGGCGGTCAGCGATGGGTTCGGAGATCGAGCGATATTTCTCTTTGAGGCAAGCGGGCGTAGCACGCGCGTCAGGTTCGAGTGTGGGCATACCGGGGAACAGTCTCGAAGGGACTGCTGTGCACAGCCCTTGTGGCTGTGTTCAGCCCGGTTGTCCACACGGGGTAAAACCAAAACATGGGACGAACCGACATTGACCGCGCGAAAAACTCTGTTGCCGTCCTTCGCTCTGACAGAGGTGACGGATCGCCTCGATCCTGATGGCGTTGAAGTTCACATACCCGGGGCTAGTGGCGGAAACGAGCCTCCGTCCTACTTCATGCGGCCGAAGATGGTCGAAGGCGAAAGCACCCGCCGTGATGGCAGGCCTGTGTGGACACCACATCGGTTCAATCTTTTCCCGGTTGTTCTGGATTCAACGGGAGCGCCTTGGGCCGAAGCCAACATTTGGATACTCCATTCGCTCCAAGCCCGAATCTCCTTGGCAATGAGCACCTACGCCAGCATTGCTGAAGACCTTGCTGCGTACCGCCGCTTCCTCGACGAAACATCGATCGATTGGCTGCATTTCCCCTCCAACAAATTGCAGCGCCCGACGTATCGGTTCAACGGTCATCTGAAGCATTCGGTTCACAACGCCGACATCGCACCGGCAACTGCCAAGCGCAGGATGGCAACGGTGATCCGGTTCTATCGCTGGCTCCAAGACGACGGCGCATTTGTTCCAGACAATCCTCCTTGGAAGGCGTCGGACCGATACATCCAGTTTACGGATCAGCAGGGATTCAAGCGCTCGAAGACCGTTACAACGACAGACGTGTCGATCCGAGTCGCGCAACAAGACAACCCTTACGACGACAGAATCGACGATGGAGGCAAGCTCCGTCCGCTGCCACAGATTGAGCAGGAATGGTTACTGGATGCGCTCGTTTCGCTCGGCAATACTGAGATGATGCTGATTCACCTGTTCGGCTTACTGACCGGTGCTCGAATCCAGACCATCCTGACCTTCAAGGTTAAGCACGCGCTCCTCACGTTCGACGCTCATTCCGATGGCGATTTGCGAATTCCGGTGGGTCCCGGTACCGGCATTGATACCAAGAACGACAAAAAGCTCGTCCTCCATATACCGATATGGTTCTATCGCCTGCTACACGTTTACGCAGCGAGTGACCGTTCGCGAAGTCGCCGGCTGCGCGCATACGGGGGCGATACTGAGGAACAGTATCTGTTCCTCAGTATCCGCGCGGCACCACTCTATAGCGCGCAGGCTGACGCCAACACCTTCAATGAAACCAACACGCTCCGTCATGCCAAGGTTGGACAGGGAGTCCGTCAGTACATCAGAGATTATGTATTACCCTTCATTCGGGAGAAGTACGACGTGCCCGCATTTCATTACCGGTTTCACGACACGCGAGCGACCTTCGGTATGAACCTTGTGGACGCAAAGCTTCCTTTGGTGGAGCAAAAGAAAGCGACGCTGAAAGATGTCATGGAGTTTGTCCGAGTTCGCATGGGCCACGCCTCACTCGCAACCACTGAGCGCTACTTGACATACCGCAGCAGGCTCGAGCTAGCACGTGCTGTACAGGACGGCTGGGAAGCCAGGCTGGAAAAACTTGCCCGACAAGCCATGGAGCGCAAATGAACTTCAGTGCGCGCCCGACAAAGGTCTATGACCTACCGATTCCAGCCAATGTTCCGCTACTCCATCCTGAGCAAGTAGTGCTGCAATATTACAGAGGTCATTCAATCGACTTTGGTGCTCTGTGTTACCTACGCCGCCAGAATCATGCAAAGCGGAGTCCGGGTCAGGGTCGTCAAGTTGATTTACTATCGCTCAACGCTGAGAGAGTTGCTCACGTTCGCTCGCTGATCGAATTCGTATCAGAACTGGTGACCAATGGAAGGTATGGTAGGAAAACAGTTGACGGTATTCACCGCAATTTCGTCAGATTCATGGACTGGTGCGATACCAGCGGACATAGCGACGCCCTAAAGGACGAGTCGTCCGCTCGTGATGCTTTCCGATGCTATGTTGCGCATCTACGAAGAATCGTAGCCCAACATCAGCTAAACAATAACACTGCTGCTATTCGACAGAGCAATTGCAGAGACACTTTAGAACTATTTCTAAACATCGAATCGCTTAGTAGCGGCGTTAATGTTCTGACAAAAAGCAGCAATTTCGAAACTCCGACTCAAGTTCCGAGCGACGATGCACAAGGACGAGTGATTTCGTGGTGTCAAAGTCTTTTCTATGGACTGAGTGAGTTGGTTATCGACCGGAAACCTTACCCTTTCTCGATGACGGTGCCCGAATACATGAACTGGCCCAACGACCGCCTATGGATATTCCCAAGTTCACAATGGTGCGAGCCACCCGGATCGTTACATACGGCAAGCAAAGTCGCTCATTACTTTATTGCCGATGATTACGATACCGGCACGATCAATACGCCCAAGGCGCTAGGTTCAGAATACTCGGCTAAAAGTAGCCGTGCTCGAGCACTGATGCGCAAGCAAATCGCCAAGGCACACAAATTAGTCGATGCGGCAAACAAGAACTTCCGCTCAAGAGATCGGTTGGATCGAGCGATTCTCGCTAGCAAGATTTTCGCGATCTTATTTGTTGCCAATACTGGAATGAGCCTCGGTCAGGCGTTTTCGCTGCCATGGGGGCCTGATCTGGATGATGCGATCGCGAATGCTGTTATCGAACGTCAAGGATTTCGCACGATTAAGTATCGAGCCGGAGACAAAACGGTGTGGTTCGAAATTGGCGCCCAGTTTATGCCGGATTTCCGGCGCTACCTACAATTGCGCCGCTATATACTCGATAACGAGCAATTCGGAAGTCTTTTTTTCTCCTTCGGACGTTCCAATTTGACGGTCCCGGTGATAGCTGTCCCGAGTATCATTGTTCATACATTAAAAATTTTAAATCGTTTCGATTCAACCCTTCCGAAGATCATGCCCAGAGAATGGCGAGCTGCCAAGCAAGATCACCTTATTCGGGAATACGATCCGTATGTTGCGGCGCGGTCAATGCAACATTCCTTAACAACGGCACTGCGTAAATACACGAACGGATCCGAATCCAGCCATCAGACTGAAATGGGAGAATTTTTCTCTAAGGTCGAGAAGGTCGTTGTAGCCAAAGGCCAAGAAATCAAAAATGGCGAAGTGCGCTCCATCGGCATCTGCGCGGCGCCGAGCCATCCTGCACCAATCAGTGCTCACTCCCCCGTACAGCCGGATTGTAAAGGGCCTGAAGGCTGTCTTTTTTGCGATCAGTACCGCGTACACGCCGACGAAACGGATACACGCAAACTCCTGAGCTGTCGCTACTGCGTTCGACAAATATCGCATCTAGCCAACACCCGTGAGCAGTTTGACAAATTGTTCGGCTTAATTTTGAATCGGATCGAATTCATTCTCAGCGAGATCGGGCGTCGCGATCGGATTATGGTGACGCGCATTGAGCGCGAAGTGGATGTTGATGGCGAGCTAGATCCATATTGGGCGATCAAGCTTGAAACGTTAATGGAACTGGATTTAGTATGACGACGTTCGAGGCTCGATCAAATCTTCCTAGCGACTCCCGTTCGCCGGATATCTACGACCCTCTCCAAGGGCGCATTCCGCCGGATAATTTCGTCGTTTCCAGGCACGCGGACGGTAGTGTGGCATCGACATATGGCGATCTCTCTTGGGACAGAACGCCCTACGACCCTGACGGCCGCACCCGACATCTGCACTTTAGTTTTTGGGACAAAGGCGGTTTGACCAAGCAACGAGATAATTTGACTCGTGAACTCCGGTGGCTCATGTTCCTTCTGATCTACATGCGCCCCGGCAATCAATTATCTTACAACTCGCTTAACGGTTATATGGTTGCGTTTCGTCACCTCGGAAGGCTGTGTGAAGACGAAGGCATTCGTGTGCAGGATGCGCTTGTCGATCCTGGCCTAGTGATCGCAAGCATCGTAGGATCTGAGAATCTTGCGATCCAACTGGGTTCATTGCTCACCCTATTAAGGTCCTTTGGGGAAGACCAAGTCGGCTTTCCGGTTGCTGGAAAGCCAGCTATACAAGAACTAAGGTCCATGGCCCGCCAGTGGATTGACAATGCTAGGCAGTATCCTCCAATTCCAACCGGCATTTACTCCGCCATCCTTTCCACTCTCTCCTCCGAACTGAGCGATTTGGAGAATGTCATTGATTCTGTCCTTCGTTTATATGCAGACTGCCGGCGCGATCCGTTATTTGGGCGGGGGAAAGAACGTCAGTACGAGATTCGATCTAAGCTAAGTGATGGTCCCGAAGATTATCTTCCTCATTTGTCAAGTCTTCTCAACGAATATGATCTAGCTGATTACTTTGAAGCTAAGAGTATTTCAACAAATGTAACTGGTCTTTCGACATTGCTGCGAAGAGCAATGATGGTTGCAACCCTTCAGATACAAGCCTTCACGGGTATGCGACAAAATGAGGTGATGGCTTTGCCGTACAACTGTCTTGAGTTGGTTCAACGGGATGGGACAGCCCACTACATTATTTGCGGGAGGACAACGAAGCTCAGCAAGGGGCTAGTCAAGCGGACGCGCTGGGTGACTAGTTCTGCCGGTTATCGGGCTGTATTGTTAGCTCAACGCATTGCAGCAGCAATTTATGCCGCGAGCGGACGGGTTCCGAACACTGCTTCTCTGGACGCTCCGGGCCATTACCTTTTTGTTGACCCTCAAATCAAGAATCCCCGACCAGACTTCGGTGCGACGGAATTACACTTGAACACGTTCTCCGAATTGCGCACACTACTTCAACCAGTGATTACAGAGCAGGACCTGCGCGAATTGGAGCAGATCGATCCGCACCGAGCTTGGCGGAGCGAAGACGACTTTCAAATCGGTCGGCCGTGGAAACTGACGAGCCATCAGCTTCGGCGAGCGCTTGCACTATATGCACAGCGATCGGGCCTAGTTTCATTGCCTTCTCTGAAACGACAGTTGCAGCACATCACGCAGGAGATGTCGAGCTATTACGCCAGAGGCTCTGTCTTTGCCAAAAACTTCATCGGTGATGACAAGTCCCATTTCGGATACGAGTGGCAGGAAACTCAACCGGTGTCGCAGTACCTTAGCTACGCCGCTCACGTCTTGATGACGGATGATGTACTGTTCGGTGCTCATCCACACTGGGTTGAGCACCGGTTAAAGGACACCGACGGCATCGTAATTTTTGATCGAGAAACTACGTTGAAGCGATTTAGGCAAGGCACTTTGGCATATCGCGATACGTTGCTTGGGGGATGTGTTAAGGTCGAAGAATGCGAGCAGACGCCCGTGGATCTCCTTGAAATCAAATGTCTTACTTCCCACTGCAAGAGCATGGTCGGCAGTTTGCGCAAACTCGATCGTGTCATCGCAGTACAGCGTAGCCGCGTCGAGAAACTCCGTCAACTTGATCCTACTACGCCCGAGTACCGCAATGAAGTTGCCGATCTGGCCGTGTTCGAAGCGACGCGGGAAAACGTGTTGAGAAGGACACGCACCCAATCGGAGGCCTCGTGACTGATAACCCACTGGCTGATTATTTCGCCGCCTTGGATCGGCTGAAACGGCGGCGCGCAAAGATCAATAACGATGCTGTCGCAATCGAGGCCGGGCGCACAAAAGGTAGTATTAAGAAATCGCGCCCAGCTTTCGCGGAACTGATCGCTGCGATTGAGGCGGCTGCAATTGAGCAAGCACATCCTCGCACTGATCAAATCGCGCGACTCACCCGTGCGAAGGAGACGGTAAGCGAATTGCGATCGCAGCTCGAAGCTTCCTATGCGAGAGAACTGTCGTTGCTGGCAGAGCTATACGAACTCAGAAAGCAATTGGCTGGCCTTGCTGGTGGCAAGGTACTGCCTATTCGAGGCGCCGACAGAAAAGCGCGTTTGTTGTAGGTATATGTTCGACGTCGGCCTGCGTGAACTCGCGTTGTTTCTTCTTGCCCGTCGAACGACTCTGGACTTTGGTTGGAGCGCCCAGATGCGTTCGGAGGGCGCCTTGCCGATCCGCTGGTTATCGCGTTGTGCCTGAATCGCCTGCGAGACCTGAAGGACGTGGCCCAGTCGCTTGTGTTCAACGACCGCGGCCTGATCGACCTCGGTCAGCCGGTCGTACTGCCTGCACGTCAGAACACGGCCGTCCATCCGGAGTTCGATACGCCCATCCGGGTACTCCCAGACCTCGATATATCGATCAATCAGCTTGCGGTGCTCCGGCGTGTCCTCCAGCAGGTACATGACCTTGTCGTATTGCAACGCTCGGCGTCGACCGTACAGAGCAATAATTCTGTCAACCCGAAATCGCGGTCGCAGCAGGATCTGACCGCGCGAGTTGGCGTTTTTATTTCCTTCTGACTGGAAAAATCGTCAACTCGCCTCAGTGCAACTCGGTCCGGCTGGAGACGCCGAGCTTGCGGGACATCGCTCCACGGTCAGCATGGCATCGCCTCTCAACGCGCAACCAGGCCGTTCCGCGGTCGCATCGGCGCGTCTTGACTAGCCACATCAGGGTAAACACAGATTCGTCCCGACCGGAAGCTGCATAGAATGGCAAATATTAGCAAGGAGCAATTATGCTTGCTATAGATTAATAAATCCGACTCGCAGCACACGGAGACACGATGCAAATCGATTATCAAACGATGCGGTTCGACTACGAACGAGCCGCCGACCACGACGCCGCGACGCCCACTACCTACCCGGTCGTCGTGATCGGAGCAGGCCCTGTCGGGCTGAGCGCCGCGATCGATCTGGCGCAGCAGGGCGTGCGTACCGTGCTCGTCGATAACGACGACACGCTGTCGAGCGGCTCGCGCGCCATCTGTTTCGCCAAGCGAACGCTGGAAATTTTCGATCGCCTCGGCTGCGGCGCGCAGATGGTGGACAAAGGCGTGAGCTGGAACGTCGGCAAGGTGTTCCTGCAGGACGAACTGATCTACACGTTCAATCTGCTGCCCGAAACGGGACACGCCCGCCCCGCCTTCATCAACTTGCAGCAATACTACGTCGAAGGCTATCTGGCCGGGCGCGCAAGGCAGACGGCGAATCTGCAGATGCGCTGGAAAAGCAACGTCATCGGTCTGACGCAGCACGACGGCAATGTCGAATTGCAGGTCGAAACCCCCGACGGTATCTACCCGATGCGCGCGCAATACGTGATTGCCGCCGATGGCTCCCGCAGCGCGGTGCGCAAGGCGCTCGGTCTCGATAGTCGTGGCCGTACGTTCAAGGACCGCTTCCTGATCGCCGACGTCAAGATGAAGGCGCCGTTTCCAACCGAGCGCTGGTTCTGGTTCGATCCGCCGTTTCACCGCAATCAGTCGGTGTTGCTGCATCGTCAGCCCGACAACGTCTGGCGCATCGATTTCCAGCTCGGCTGGGACGCCGACCCGGTTGCGGAAAAGCAGCCGGAGAAAGTGATTCCGCGCGTGAAGGCATTGCTGGGCGAAGACACGGAGTTCGAACTGGAATGGGTCAGCGTCTATACCTTCTCATGTCTGCGCATGGACAACTTCCGGCACGGTCGGGTGCTGTTCGCGGGCGATGCGGCGCACGGCGTGTCGCCCTTCGGCGCACGCGGCGCAAATAGCGGCGTGCAGGACGCCGACAACCTCGCGTGGAAGTTGCGGCTGGTGGTCAACGGCGACGCGCCGCCTTCGTTGCTCGACACCTATGCATCAGAGCGCGAATATGCCGCCGATGAAAACATCCTGAACTCGTCACGCGCAACGGACTTCATCACGCCAAAAAGCGCGATCTCGCGGATGTTCCGCGATGCGACGCTCAAGCTCGCGAAAGACTGCCCGTTCGCGCGACGCATCGTCAATAGCGGACGACTGTCGATCCCCGCCGTGTTGCGCGACTCGACGCTGAACACGCCCGACGCCGCTGACGCCGCGTTCTCCTCCACGATGGTGCCCGGCGCGGTCTGCACGGATGCGCCCGTGAAGGTGCAAGGCGACGACGCGTGGTTCCTGAACCAGACGGGCCACGGCGGCTTTACGGGCGTGCATTTCTGCGGCCATGGAGACGATCTTTCGGCGTATGCCGAACGGCTCGCCGTGCTCGCCCGGCTCGCGGTTCCGGTGCGCACGGTGATCGTCGTGCCGCGCGGCGCTGCGACGACGGCCTTGCCGGGCTTGCCTGGCATCACTGTGCTCGAAGACGTCGAGGGCATCGTCACGCATCGCTTCGATGCGCGTCCCGGCACCTTCTATCTGCTGCGACCCGATCAGCATGTCTGCGCACGCTGGCGCGCGTTCGACACGGGATCGGTCGCGAAAGCCGTCAATCGCGCTACGTGCAACGGATGACCATCATGACCACGCTGAATATCGAAACCAATATCGCCGACCCTGACGCGTTCTACGAAAAACTGATCGACGCGCACAACGGGCTGACCGACGAACAAAGTCATTTCATGAACGCGAAGCTGGTGCTGCTGCTCGCCAACCATATCGGCGATGCCAGCGTGCTGGCCGAGGCGCTCGCCATCGCCCGCGCAGGCGTCGCGCCCGATAACGACGCCGCGCCGCAATAGCCGCACTGATCCAACATTTCCCGTTCCACGGAGAAGCAGATGCCGGAAAACACAGATGGACTGACACGGGTGCCGGACAACCGATACCAGTCCGGATTTGGCAACGAGTTCGCCACCGAAGCCTTGCCGGGCGTGCTGCCCGTGGGCCGCAACTCGCCGCAGCAGGTCGCAAGAGGGCTGTATGCCGAGCAGTTGTCGGGCACCGCGTTCACCGCACCGCGCGCACACAACCGCCGTTCGTGGCTCTACCGGATTCGTCCGGCCGCCGTTCACAAGCCGTTCACGCGGCTGTCGAACGACCGGCTGGTTGGCGACTTTTCGACGGTGCCGACGACGCCGCCCAACCAGTTGCGTTGGGACCCGCTGCCGATGCCCGATGGTCCGGTGGACTTCGTCGATTCGCTGGTGACGATGGCGGGCAATGGATCGGTGGCGTCGATGAGCGGCTGCGCGATTCATCTGTACACAGCCACCGCATCGATGTATGAGCGCTTCTTCTATTCCGCCGACGGCGAATTCCTGATCGTGCCGCAGCAAGGCCGCCTGACGATTGCGACCGAACTCGGCGTACTCGATGTCGAGCCGTTCGAGATTGCGGTGATTCCGCGCGGCGTACGTTTTTCGGTTGCGCTGCCGGATGGCGAGGCGCGCGGCTACGTATGCGAAAACTTCGGCGCGTTGCTCGCGCTGCCGGACCTGGGACCGATCGGCTCCAATGGCCTCGCGAATCCGCGCGACTTCCTGACGCCTCATGCGGCTTTCGAAGATCGCGAAGGCCGGTTCGAACTGGTCGCCAAATTTGACGGCCATCTGTGGCGTGCGGATATCGGGCATTCGCCGATCGATGTGGTGGCGTGGCACGGCAACTATGCGCCGTACAAATACGATTTGCGGCACTTCAATACGATCGGCTCGATCAGCTACGACCATCCCGATCCGTCCATCTTCCTCGTGCTGCAATCGCCGAGCGATACGGAAGGTGTGCACTCACTCGACTTCGTGATTTTCCCGCCGCGCTGGCTGGTCGCGGAAGATACGTTCCGACCACCCTGGTTCCATCGCAATGTCGCAAGCGAGTTCATGGGACTCGTGTACGGCGCGTACGACGCAAAGGAAGAAGGCTTCGTGCCGGGCGGTGCGAGTCTGCATAACTGCATGTCCGGGCATGGCCCGGATGCGGAGACGTTCCGCAAAGCATCGGCATCGGATACGACCCAACCGCATAAGGTGGACAACACGCTCGCATTCATGTTCGAGACGCCGCGCATAATTCGCCCGACTGCGTTCGCACTGGAAAGCTCGCAATTGCAGGCCGAGTATTTCGAATGCTGGCAAGGTCTGCGGAAAAACTTCAAGCCGGAGACGCAAGCATGACGAACCCCACTTCGATGGCGTGGCAAGCGGCCAACGATCCGCGCCGTAAAAGCTGGGTCGAATCTGCAAACGATCCAGCCAGCGACTTTCCGATCCAGAACCTGCCGTTCGGCGTGTTCAGCGACAACAACAATACGACGCCGCGTGTCGGTGTCGCGATTGGCGATCGCATTGTCGATCTCGCCTTGCTTGCGGATAACGGTCTGCTGACGCCAAGCCGTGACGTGTTCGCGTGTGCGTCGCTGAACCGCTTTATCGCGCTCGGACAGGCGCAGTGGCGCGCAGTGCGCGCGCAGCTGTCGTCGCTGCTCGATGCGAACACGGCCTCGTTGCGCGACGACGCTTCGCTGCGCGAGAAGGCGCTGGTCGCGCAAGCCGATGCCCGGATGCATCTGCCCGTCGAGATTCCGGGCTATACGGATTTCTATTCGTCGAAGGAACATGCGACCAACGTCGGCTCGATGTTCCGCGATCCGAAGAACGCCCTTCTGCCTAACTGGCTGGAAATCCCGATTGGTTATAACGGCCGCGCGTCGTCGGTGGTCGTCAGCGAAACGCCCGTGAGGCGACCCAACGGCCAGATCAAGACGCCCGACAGCGATCGCCCGATTTACAGTGCGTGCAGCAAGCTCGATATCGAACTGGAGACGGGTTTTATCGTCGGCACGAATACGACGCTCGGCGAGCCGGTTCCGTGCGAACAGGCTGAGGCGCATATCTTCGGCATGGTGCTGCTCAACGACTGGAGCGCCCGCGACATCCAGCAGTGGGAATACGTGCCGCTCGGACCGTTCAATTCGAAAGGCTTTGCCACCACGATTTCGCCGTGGATCGTGACGCTCGACGCGCTCGACCCATTCCGCTGCGCACAGCCGGAACAGTCGCCGCAGCCGCTACCGTATCTGCGTCATGCGGGAAGACACGGCTTCGATATTCAACTTGAAGTCGATCTGCACGGCGCGGGCGAACGCGAGACGTCTACGATTTGCCGTACCAACTTCAAGTACATGTACTGGACGATGGCGCAGCAACTCGCGCATCACACCGCTTCCGGCTGCAACGTTCGGGTCGGCGACCTGATGGGCTCAGGAACGATCAGCGGCGCGACGCCGGATTCGTGCGGCTCGCTGCTGGAATCGACGTGGAACGGCCAGCGCCCGCTCGCGCTGCCTTCCGGCAACACGCGCGCGTTCCTTCAGGACGGCGACGAAGTGGCGATACGCGGATGGTGCCAGGGCGACGGCTATCGCGTCGGCTTCGGCACATGTTCTGGGAAGATCCTGCCCGCGCTGGAGCTTGCATGAGCGATCCCACGCTGCATGGCTATTTCCGCAGTTCGGCGTCGTATCGGGTGCGGATCGCGCTGGCGTTGAAAGCGATTCCGTTCGATCAGTCGCCGGTCCATCTGGTGCGCGACGGCGGCGAGCATCTGAAGCCCGCATATCGTGCGATCAATCCAGATGGGCTCGTACCGTCGCTGACGCATAGCGTTGGCGATGAGACGCATGTGCTCACGCAATCGCTTGCGATTATCGACTATCTCGACGAGGTATATCCAGAGCCGCCGCTGTTGCCTCGCCTGCCGCTGGATCGCGCGTATGTGCGCTCCGTGGCGTTGCAGGTGGCATGCGACATTCATCCGGTGAATAACCTGCGCGTGCTGAAGTATCTGAGCGGCACGCTCGGTATCACGGACGAGCAGAGGAGCGCGTGGTATCGGCACTGGATCGATCTTGGCTTCGCTTCGCTGGAGAAGCGGCTGTCGGTCGATCCGCGCGTCGGCACGCTCGCGTTCGGCGATACGCCGACGCTCGCCGACCTTTGCATCGTGCCGCAGTTCTGGAACGCGCGGCGCTTCGACGTGCCGCTAGACGCCTATCCGACGATAGTCAGGATCGCCGGTCACGCGATGAACCTTCCCGCTTTCGCAGCCGCCGAGCCGTCCATGCAACCCGATGCGGAGCCGCCGCCCCGCTCCGCTTAACCCCGCGCCGCGCGTCGGCATCAGCCGCACTGCCGGTCGCGGAGTCAATTGCAGGGTCGATCGCAGAGTCGCAAAGTCAGCCGCCGATCCAGCCAAAGCGCCACGACAGCCGGCGCGTCGCCGCGAGCAGCTTTTGCGCGGTCGCGCCGTCCAAACTGTGGTCGAAGCTGCCCGACGGTCCGATCAACGCGACCACGAGGCCAATGCTGCCGGTGTGATCGAATACGGGCGCCGCCAGCGTACCGATACCCGGCACCGGCGCATCGAGCGCACTGTCGATGCCGTGTGCCATGACCTTCGTGCGTCGCGCCTGATAAGTGTGAGCCAACGACGGCGCGGCTTTTTTCGCAGACACCACCACGTCGGCCGGATTGGCGGCCGCCAGCCGGACCGATTCCTGCGCCAGCAGGCCGATCAGCACGTCGTCGGAGAGGTATGCGGCAAACACCCGTCCGATCGCTGTATTGACCAGCGACATCACCGTTCCCACCCGTAAGCTGACGTGCTGCGGTCGCGCGGATTCTTCGAAGCGGATCACGGTCGGCCCGAGCGGCCCGAGAATCGCGACCGCGACGCTCATGCCCGACTCGATGGCCAAAGTCACGATCTCAGGTTCGGCGTCGCGGATCGGCGACATCCGCTGCAATGCGATCAGACCCAGCTCCATGCTGAGCGGGCCCGCATTGAAATAGCCCGCGTCGTCGCGACTGAGCACACCCACCTTGAGCAAACTCACCAGGTGTGGAAACGCCTTCGCGGCGGGCATATCGGCGGCGGCGGCCAGATCGCGCAGCGACAGCGGGCGACCTGCCGAAACCAGCGCGAGCAACAGTTCGCCCGTGCTGTCGAGCGCGCTGATGCCGCGCTGCATTTTCGGATCGCTGGCTTGAGTCGCGCTGAAGTCGGACGTGTCTGGAGTGTCGGTCTGCATGGTTTCAATTCGAGGTGACGAGCGCTTCGGTGATTTTCCGCGCGGTTTCGATTAACTGGCGAGCCACGTCGCCGTCCCAGCCGACGTCGATCGATCCCGAGGAGCCAATTGCCGTCAACGCAAGCTGCATTCGCTGCTGCGCGTCGAACACCGGCACGCTCAGGCTGCTGATGCCCGGACTTGGCGCGTCGATACCGCGCTCGATGCCGCGCGTGCGGATGGCATCGAAACGTCTGAACCATTGCGCATCGACCACCGGTGTCCTGGCCGAGTTGTTACCCGGCGACGATGCATCGGGCGCGAGCGCCTGACTCCGCGCCATCTGGCCGACCTGCTCGCGCGCGTAAAAAGCACAGAAGATGCGGCCCGTGGACGTGGCTTCGAGCGACATCACCGTGCCGATATGCAGATTGACATGCAGCGGAAAACCGCCGCGCTCATATCTCACGATGGTCGGCCCTTGCGCGCCTGCCACGCAGATCGCCACGCTGAAGCCAATCCGTTCGGCGAGCGCTGCCGCATACGGCGCGGCGATCCGGTACACAGGTTGCTGCTCGATATGCATGAGCCCGAGCCGCAACGACAGCGGGCCCGGCTCGTAATTGCCCGTCAGCGCGTCGCGCTTGACGAGGCCAAGACGCGTTAGGCTCACCAGATACGTGTGGGCCTGCGCGGAAGGCAGTTGCGCCTCGCCCGCCAGTTCGGTCAGGCCGAGCGGCACGCGATGCCGCGCCAGCGCTTCGAGCAGACGCCCGCCTACCTCGACGCTTTGAATGCCCCGTTGCTTTTTCTCGACCGACGCCTCAGCCGTCGTAGGACCCGGACTTTCGTCCGCAGCGGATTTGACCAATTCGATGCCTCGCAATGGAAGGGATAGATGGTATCCGATTGAGCCCCTTGCCCCCAACAGACGGCGAGTTTACCCTACGTTAGTGAAAGGCAAGGTGTTTTGCTATTGACAAATTTTCGCACGGCGACGACCATGTCTCATCCCCAACGAGTCGCATAACGGAGACAGACATGGCAAAGGCTTTTGCATCCCAGGCCGACCTGGAAGAAAAGAAAATCACGTGGACCCAGCTGTCCGAAAGCGCCTATGCGTACACGGCGGAAGGCGACCCGAATTCTGGCGTCATCATTGGCGATGACGGCGTGCTGATCGTCGATACGACTGCCACGCCCGCAATGGCGCAAGACCTGATCGCGAAGATCCGCAGCGTGACCGACAAGCCGATCAAATACGTCGTGCTGTCGCACTATCACGCGGTGCGCGTGCTCGGCGCGTCGGCGTATTTCAACGAAGGGGCGCAACAGGTTATCGCGAGCCGCGGCACGTACGAAATGATCGTCGAGCGCGGCGAAGCCGATATGAAATCGGAAATCGAGCGCTTTCCGCGTCTGTTTGCCGGCGTCGAAACGGTGCCGGGTCTGACCTGGCCGACGCTCGTGTTCGAAAAGGAAATCACGCTGTTCCTCGGCAAGCTCGAAGTGCGCATCGCACATCTGGGTGCCGGTCATACGAAGGGCGACACGGTGGTGTGGCTGCCATCGCAGAAGGTGCTGTTTTCCGGCGACCTCGTCGAATACGACGCGGCCTGCTATTGCGGCGACGCGCAACTCGAACAATGGCCCGCGACGCTCGAGGCATTGCGCGCGCTGAATGCGGACAAGCTCGTGCCGGGACGCGGCCCCGCGCTGCTCAATCCGGCTGACGTGAACAAGGGCCTCGACTACACAAAAGACTTCGTGACCACGCTGCTGCAAGCTGGCCGCGACGCGTACAAGGACAAGCTCGATCTGAAGGGCGCGATGGCGCTCACGCGCAAGGCGATGGACCCGAAGTTCGGCCAGGTGTTCATCTACGAACACTGCCTGCCGTTCGACGTTTCACGCGCGTATGACGAAGCGAGCGGCATCACGCATCCGCGCATCTGGACCGCGCAGCGCGACAAGGAAATGTGGGCCGCGCTGCAGGACTGATCGCGAAACAGGGCGCGGCACGCGCTGCGCTCTGATCGCACGAAGCACACCTGGAAACGCCGTCCGGCCTTTTACCGTTCAGAACATGAAGGCGCATAGACGCCTCGGGCTTGCTCGTCTCCAGTCAGACGCGCAACGCATATGGAGCGAGACATGCAACATTCCCTCGATGGCGACGCCATTCGGCAAGTCGCGCCTGTCACGGCCGATCACCTGATGTTTCAGAAGGTCGCGTGGCGCATCATTCCGTTTCTGTTTCTCTGTTATGTCGTGTCTTTTCTGGACCGCATCAATATCGGTTTTGCGCAATTGCAGATGAAGCACGATCTCGGCTTCAGCGATGCCATGTATGGGCTTGGCGCAGCCGTGTTCTACGTCGGCTATGTGCTATGCGAAGTGCCGAGCAACATCCTGCTCGCCCGATACGGCGCACGTAAGACCTTCATGCGCATCATGCTGCTGTGGGGCATCGCGTCGATGTGCATGATGTTCGTATCGAAGCCCGCGCACTTCTATATCCTGCGATTCATGCTCGGCGTGTTCGAGGCCGGCTTCTTCCCCGGCATCGTGCTGTATCTGACCTACTGGTTTCCGGCGAATCGTCGCGCGGCGGTGATGTCCGTGTTCTTTGCGGGCGTCGCGGTAGCGGGCGTGCTGGGCGGCCTGTTTTCCGGCTGGATCATGCGCGACATGAACGGCGTGATGGGACTGTTCGGCTGGCAATGGATGTTCGCAATCGAAGGCGCACCCGCCGTGATCCTCGCGTTTCTCAGCTGGCGTTACCTGGTGGACAAGCCGCACCACGCGAACTGGCTCACCCACGAAGAAAAGGACCGGCTCGTTGCACTCTGCGCGCAAGGCCAGGCGGAGGACAGCAAGCACGACGGTCGCAGTTTCGCGGCGGCGCTGCTCAATCCGCGCGTCTATCTGTTCGCGTTCGTTTACTTCTCGCTGACCTGTGCGTCGCTCACGTTGAACTTCTGGATGCCGCTGATGATCCGCGATTTCGGCATCAAGGATGTCGTGTCGGTGAGTCTCTATACCGTCGTGCCGAATGCGATCGGCGCGATCGGTCTGATCTTGATTGCGCGTCGTTCCGATCGCACGGGCGAGCGGCGCAAGCACTTTGCATTATGCACGATCGGCGGCGGGCTGGCGCTGGCAGCACTGACGCTGCATCTGCACAGCTTTCCCGCGATGCTAGCGATCCTGTCGCTTGCCGCCGTATTGATCTTCGCCGCACTGCCGATCTTCTGGTCCGTGCCGACGAGCTATCTTTCCGGCAAGGCTGCGGCATCCGGCATTGCGTTTATCAGCAGCATCGGGATCACGAGCGGCATCGTCAGCCCATGGGTAATCGGCCAGATTCGCACGAGTACGGGCAGCATGGATCTCGCGGTCTATCTTCTCGCGAGTTTGCTGGTGCTGAGCGGGCTGGCGTTGATCGTCGGCATCAAGGCCGAGGCAGTGAACGCTTAGTACTACAGCCGTAGATGTAAGGAAACTGGAGTACGCAACCGCCTTGCCGATAGTGGCACTGCTGTGCGCGGTATTGGTGCCTGCGACGCCATGCCGACCAGGACATCACATACTCGATAGAGTGAGCGCCGCGCCACAGGAGACGGCATAGCAGTCGGCTAATCTCCTGACACTGAGCGGCACCGAACCTTCAGGTGTTTTTTTGCCGCGCACCCGCAAGCAGACGAGTACGGCATGGGCCAGCAAGGCCAACGTGATAATGCCCGAAGCGGCGCTCTTCGGCGGTGATCTGCAAGCGCCACAGCGGGGTTAGTGCCCAGTCATACAGGCGCTCGCCCTTCGCGCCGGCACCCGCCGAAAGCCTCATCGTGCGCCAGCGGGCGGCTTCGTCTGCAAGTGCGTCTCGCCAGTAAAAGCCAGCCAGTACGGATTTTCTACCCATTGCCAGATGACCTCTTCGTCGGACAAGCCGAAGGCATGCTGCAGGTACAGTAGTCCCGCGATCAGCCGCGTGTCCGTTGCGGGACGCCCGCGATTGCGTTTTTGCGCCGTCAGCATAGAAACCGCATAGCAATGCTCCGTTCTCAGGTGTTCAAATTCTCTTAGGTACCGTCCTCCGGCTCTCGCCGTAGTGCATACCCCGACTACGCCGTCGTCGTACGAGTGCGGCAGACGGCAACGTCGATATTTTCTGCGACAACTTGAACCGGACGTCCTACGCCGCAGTCCGAGCGGTAAAGAAACTCCGTGTGCCATTCATCCGTGAGATCGATCGCGACTGACGGGTACCGGCTCCGACAGGCGTACCAGATGGCCCGCAACAAGCGCCAGCGTCCCGCAGGTTCCGCCCACAACGCCGAGGCCAATCCAGCCATATTGCCCCCCCACCGTGGCCCCTCCGATTGAGCCAATTGCCCCGCCGACGTAATACGAAATCATGAACACAGTGTTGAGGCAGCCGCGCACTTCAGGCTGCAGCCCATACAGCCGTGTTTGATTTGCGATAAGGTTGGCGCGACTGCCCAGGTCTAGTCCAATCGCGCCGAGAACCAACAACGCCAGGCAGTAACCCGACGCCGCAATCAGGGAAAAGGAGAGTATGACGAGAATTGCGGCGATCGATACAACGTTGCGCGCGCCCCAATGGTCAGCGAGACGACCGATCTTCGTGGAAGCCAGCATTCCAGCGAGGCCGACGAACCCGAACAAGCCAGTCAGGTCACTACCCCAACTGTAGGGCGGGCGCTGCAACATCAACGCCAACGATCCCCAAAGCACGTTGAGCGCCCCGAACAGAAGAAAGCCGGCAAGACAAGCTTCGCGTAATAAAGGCTCTCTGACGAACAACAGACCAAGCGACACCATCAACTCTGAATACGGCATGTCGCTACTCGGCCGATTAGCCGGAAGACACAACCAGACTACGACGAACAGCAGGACGTCAATGACGGCTGCCAATGCAAACATCGTTCGCCACCCCGCGTGCTCACCGACATAACCGCTAAGGGTGCGCGCGAGCAGTGTCCCGGCGAACAAACCACTCATCAGACACCCTACGGTATGGCCACGTTTGGCTGGAGCCACCAGACTTGATATCGCCGGGATAATGATCTGCGCAGTGACTCCCGTCACCCCGACGAGCATGCTAGCCGCGAGCAACCATGCTAACGAGCTTGCCGTCGCGCTTAGCACCAAGCCAGCAATGTTCGCTGGAATCAGGCAAGCAACAAGCCTGCGCCGGTCAAGTCGATCACCCAACGGACCGAATAGGAGGAGTCCGAGCGCATAGCCGATCTGGGTAAGCATGGTGATTGCCCCTTGGGCGGAGGGACCCGAGCCCACACCGGCCGCCATCGCGGGTAGTAGCGGTTGATTGTAGTAAAGCGTCGCGACGGCGAGCCCGCAGGCGAGAGCCAACGCCACCACGCGAGGACCAGATACCGGAAGAGAGTTTGAGTCTGATATCACGTTTGAGATGGTATTCACGGGCGTCATCGGCGAAGGAGCCCGGCTATCAGGCGAATCCATCGGCCTTGCTGCCGCCGAGCGCCTGCGATGACAAAGACAGTCGGAGACAGGATCGGCTACCAGCGTCGGGCCGCATCATCCAGTCCATTGCGGAGGAGACGCTTTAGCAATTCGATCAGTTTCGGCTTTTCGTCTTCCGTGAAGATGGTGAAAGGAAGGCCATCAAGTTGTTCAAATGTAGCAAAAAGCTCCTTTGCCAGCCGCATACCTCGTTGGATCAGGCAAATGCAACAGCTGCGCCGGTCCTTTGAGCTCGGAAACCGCTCGACCAATCCATAGGGATCAAGACGCGACAGTAGCCTGGACAACGCGCCTTCATCGTAGTGCAAGTCGCTTGCTATCTGCACCTGGGTCGTAGTCTGGCCGTGCGCAAGATACGCAATGAGTTTGGCCTGTGGCCACGATATACCGAAGGCATCGAGTGAAATCTTCTCCCCGGCGTGGCGAATGGACCTCTCGACATCAGTAAGAAGCACCAGGCAGCTGTAGTACACGGCTGCTCGATTGCTCTCCGAATGTTCATCATTCAGCTCTCGTTCGCGCCCGCCGTACGGAATTGTCTCCATCTGCTCGCCGAGAATATGAAAAATTGTCGTCGGTTTCGAAAAGGACGGAATTCAAAGCCAATTCGCGGGTGTCCGTCCACCCGATTCGTCCGCTGCCGCAGAAGCGGCAGGCCATTCAGCTTGATGCCGTAGCGGCTCCGCTCCATCACCATCGAGCATCGATGCGTGCAGCAAAACCATACTCCGTGCAGTCACGAACCAGCCTTCCGCAATCCACTGCCAAGCCTGAGCTAACATCGAGGGGCTTATGTCGTCATCGACTGGCATGAGCACCTCCATACAATCGGTTTTTCGCTTTGGTGGTTTGTGCAGTCATGGCATTGCCATCAACGCTCGATCAGTCTGAAATCCCACGCCCGCCCCGCCTTTCGCGACGCCAGGGTCGCCAGCGAGCGTTGTGCCCTCATGCTCGCGCTCGCGGACAGCACCCGCTGGCAGCCGGGTCGGCAGAACCGATACCTTGAACACGGCGACCAGTTCGGCAAGCTGTTCGGATTGCCGCTGCAGACTGCTCGCCGCTTGCGCAGTCTCCTTGACCAGCGTCGTGTTCTGACGTGTGACTGTTTCTATCTCGGCAGCGGTCTGATTGATCAGGTCGATGCCGTTGCTTTGCTCTGCGGTCGCACTGCTAATCTCACGTATGAGGTCGGTCATGCGCTGCACACTCTGCGTGATTTCCTCCATGGTCTGTCCGGCTTTGGCGGCCAACTCGCTGCCTGCTTGCACTTGTTGCGCGGAATCCGCGATCAGGTCTTTGATTTCCCTTGCCGCAATTGCGGAGCGTTGCGAGAGACTCCGCACTTCTGTCGCAACCACGGCGAAACCCTTTCCCCGCTCACCGGCGCGCGCGGCCTCCACCGCCGCGTTCAATGCCAGAATATTGGTTTGGAACGCAATGCCGTCAATGACCGAAATGATGTCGACGATGCGCGCGCCCGATACGCTGATGGATTGCATCTTCCGCTCGACCTCGCTCACGACTTCGTGTCCCTGTTTGGCGACCGCGGATGCCGAGATGGCGAGCGTATCAGCAATGCCCGCGTTTTCCGCTGTCTTGCGTACGGTCGTCGCGAGATCACCGATCGAGTCGGCAATGGCCTTCAGCGAGGCGGCTTGCTGTTCAGTCTGGATGGCAAGTTCGCGATTGGCGTTGGCGATGCCGGACGACGAGCCGGCAATGGTTTCAGTATTCAGGCGCACATTTCCCACGATGCGTGCGAGGTTGTCTCGCATCATGGCGACCGCATGCAGCAAGCTGGAGCGGTCTCCGTCGCGCAAAGCGACTTCGCCAGCGAGGTCGCCGTTGGCAATTTGCCCAGCCACGCCAGCGGTATAACCGGGCTCGCCGCCCAACTGCGCGAGCAGGCTGCGCGTGATCAGCATGGAAACGGCAATGCCCACAATGGTCGCAACTACGCCCATGACGATCATGCCGTTGCGAGCAAATTCCGATGCCTCCCTCGCTTCCTCGGTCGCCTGCTCATTGTTCTTGTCTTCCAACGCAACCAGTCTGGAGAGCGCTTCCATCCACTTGACCTGGACCGGCTTCAACTCGACCGCCAGAATCGAGTAGACCTGATCCATCCCGCCAGCGCGCGCAAGGTCAATGGCCCGGCCGATCAACGGGCGGGCCTCATTTTCATGCTGCTTTATCTCCGTGAGGAGGTCACGCTCAGGGCCTGAGCGCTCTTTATCGCCGGAGAGCAGCGCGAGCAATCGCTGCTCCGTCTCGCCATAGATCCGCGCCTTGACATCGATGCGCGCTACCTCCTCGTCGACTTCCGAGGCCGAACCCACCAGCGCAACGTCCCGCAATGCGACCATCCGCTCGAACACCGTGTCCCGCATCGCCATCGCCGCCCGCGACTTCATGTTGTTGACACCGGTGATCTCGTCCATGCGCGCCTGGTTGGCTGCCATGCGCGCAGTCGCGACGATCGTGATTGCAGCCATCAACGTGAGCATCAAGGCAAATCCAGTACGGAGCCGCGCGCCTATGGTGAGGCGCTGAAAGGCATTGCCGATCTTCATCTCTTCTCCTCCTTTTCCCTGGTACCGATCAACAGGAGCGCCGCCTGCTCCGGCCGCTTTGGCGCGGGTGCCCAGTTGATCACGAGGGGATCCCGCTGTCCGCGTTGGCTTATCTTTGCTTCATGCGCGCCAGCTTGTCGGCCAGGGTCATCAGCGTCCGATTACCGGCGGCCCACACGATAGCCTCCTGGGCGAAGCTGGAACGTTTGGCGCCTGGGTCCTCGCGGCCCATTCCGGGATTCTTGTGGCAAGCAATTGGAACGTTGAGGATCAGCCGGCGCAGGCAGGAATTTGCATGGTCGCACCACACGATCTGCTGCTCGCGACCCTCGATCACTTTCACGGCGTAGTCAGGGTCAGCCAGCATCTGGCGGGCGAGCATGCTCGCGTCGGCATGACCGGCATCGATGGCCTCGGCGGCCTGCTTCGGATCGGGCGTACTGGAAAGGAACAAGCGGACGTCTGGACCCAGCGCCTTGCGGAATGCCTGCGGCTCGCCGTGCGCGAGCATGTTGCCGGAGATGCTCGTGACATTCTCGCCCATGGACTCGTAGTTGCCCTCGCTGAGCGAAATGAAATCCACCCCGGCCTCGACGATGTGCGCGGCCACTTCAGCGAAACCCTCCGGTCCCTGGCCGCCAGGCATGTGGTCATTGACACTCATACGGATACCGAGCGGATAACCGGGGCCTACCTCGGCGCGCACCGCAGCGACCGCATCGCGCAGCGCCCGCGCGCGGTTTTCGGCCGAGCCGCCGTATTCGTCCGTACGCTGGTTCGACAGAGGTGAAATAAACGAAGAGTAGAAATAGCACATGTGCGCGCCAATCTCGACACCGTCGAAGCCGGCTGCCTGCGCGCGGCGCGCTGCGGAAACGACCGCGGCCTCAAGCTCCTTGATCTCCGCAATCGAAGCCTCTTTCGGCAGTGGTGTTACGCGGCCGCCCGGAATATAAAGGTTATCTGGCAAGCCGCCCGCGCCCATATTCACCGGCTTCGGGCTGGCCGACGAAATCCAGTTACCGTTGCGGGGTACACCCATTCGCCCGAAGCTCGGGAACAACTGCGCGAAGATCGGCGTGCCGTACGCATGCACGGCGTCCGTTAGCCGCTTGAGATCCGGAACGAACTCATCCTTGTCGAAACGCACGTTTGGGGAGAACGGCGATTCGCGCCACGCCCGCTCGGTCGCCACGGAACCGCCGACGATGATCAGCCCCACCCCACCCTCGGCACGCCGCGTCAGAAATGCGATGGTCTGATCGCTCGGCCGGCCGTCTGCAGTTGGACGCAGCACGGCCATCGGCCCGAGGATGATGCGGTTCCTGATTTCCAGGTTGTTGATCTTGAGGGGACTCGCAAGCACGTTGGTCGTTGTCAAGATTTAGCTCCTTGCCATCATCGCGCCGACCTTGCTGGTGGCGCCGCCGTCGATCGGCAGATTGACACCGGTAATGAAGGTTGATTCGTCGGAAGCCAGAAACAAGCCCGCGTACGCAATATCGAGCGGATAACCGTGCCTATCGAGCGACGGCGTGCTGTCGAACAGCTTGCGGAAATACGGGCTTTCGTCGTAGGGACGCTGCAATGCGGGACCCATGATGGGGCCGGGTGAAATGCAGTTCACCCGGATCCAGTACGGCGCGCCTTCCAGCGACAACTGCCGGGTCAATGCAATCACGCCGCCCTTGCCCGCCGCGTGCGCGGTGGTGCCCAATCCCTCTGCAGCCAGCATGCCGGCGCAGGACGCGATGTTGATGATCGAGCCGCTCTTCTGTTTGCTCATGATCGGCCAGACCGCCTTGGTCGGCAGGTAGATGACGTCCAGTTCGAGGCGAATGGTTTCCTTCCACTGCTCGAAAGTCATCTGATCGAACGGCGCCATGTGCACGCCGGCACCGTTGTTATAAAGCACATCGATGCGGCCGTGCTTTTGCATTACGCCGTCGATCCAGCCATTCACCTGCTCCGGCGAGGACGCATCCACCGTGGCAATGTCGATCGTCAAGCCGCGCTGCTCCGCGAGGGCGCGCGTCTGTTCCAGGGTGGCCGGATTGACGTCGCTGGCACACACCGTGGCGCCTGCTTCGGCGAACAGCAGCGATACGACCTGGCCCTGACCGCCTCCGGCACCCGTCACGAGCGCCACTTTGTCTTGCAGGCGGCCCGCGCATGGACCGCTGCTGATTTTGTCTGCGTAGTTCGTCACGATGTCTCTACTTTGTCGGATGGCTAAGATAAGCCGCTAATGCGGCCAGATCGGTGTCGCTGACTTCGGTCTTGCGGAAAGCCGGCATGATCAGCACGCCGTTGCGCACGAAATAGCGGATGAAGTCCGGATTGAGGTCCGTGCGTTCTTCCAGTGCGGCCGGGATGCTGCCGCTGTACTTGGCCGCCAGCGACGCGGTGCCTGCCATGTGATTGCCCACGCCGTGGCAGGATGCGCACCACTGGTTGAAGACATGCTTGCCCCGGGCCAGGATGGCGCCGTCATCGGCCATGGCGGAACTGGCCCAAGTCACCATCGCCGCCAGCAATATCGTGTCAAGGTTCTTCATCATTTCGCGTTTTTCCGCAGGTTCTTCGGCCAGATGCCATAACGGCCCGGAGACAGGATGCCGTTCGGATCAATCGCGTCCTTGATGGTTTCGTGCAGACGCAGCAGGCTGTTGTTGTTGAACGAATACAGGCCCATGGCCTGATCCTGGAACTCCGGATGGCAGCGGTATTCGCCCCAGCCATGCTGCGCACCGATGTCGAGCAGAGTGCGATAAGCCTTGACGATGGACTTGTTCAATTCCTTGTCGTCGGTAATCGGGAAGCCGACGATGAACAGGAAATTGCGTTCGTAGAACGGCGCAGGCAGCGCGAACGGCCGCAGGTTCCAGATCGGCACCTTCTGCAACGCGGGAATCGTGCGGGCGGCTTTGTCGAACACGCGGTTGGCTTCAAGGATGCCGTCGGCAGTTTGCGGAATCACCGGCGAGAACCACATGTGGCCGCGCATCGGATTCGGATTGCCGCCTGCACGTGTGCCCATGCCGAAGAAATCCATGTTCGGCACGCCCACGTCCTGCGGATAGAACGTCCATTCATTTGCAGCCTTGTGCGGATCCGTCTGGATTGGGTCATCCTGGAAGACGACGTTCTTGATCGACTTGCTCGCCAGCTCCTTCACCGCTTCCCACTGCGCAGCGACAACTTTCGATGGACCGTAGAACTTGAGGCTCAGGCCCCAGTACGGAATCCTGTTGTCCGCGCCATACTTCGCCAGTTCACTGGAATAACCAACCCTGGATTGGGCGACGAGATCGGCCTGCTGATGCGGCAATTGCGGCGGCCCCTTGTAGAAAGCGTCGACGAGGTTTTTCGTCTTGTTGCTGACGCCAAGCAAGGGACTCAGCAACTCCGGTGTACCAGGAGCCAGGCCAGTGTTTTCCGCATATTTGAGCAATTCGACCAGCGGGTGCAGATCCTCATAGCGCGGGGCGAAGATCATGCCCTCCATGAAGGCTTCCGGCGCCGGCATCAGCCACATGCCGATCTTGGTGACAACACCGAAGTTGGACTGCGAGAAAATGCCGTCCACCACCGGCCCCATGCCATGCCGGTACTGCGCCCAGGTCGTGGATCCGGGAAGCGCGCCCATGCCGGTGCGCACCAACTCACCATTGGCCAGCACCACTTCCATGCCGCAATGCGCGTCGAAGTGATTGCGAAAGCGCGACAGAGTGTGCCCGACTCCGTGGTCCAGCGCGTTGCCCATCACACTGCCCCAGCCCGGGTCTGCCACATCGAGCCACAGGTTCAGGCCTTTTTGACGAATGTAGTTGTACAGATCGAAATAGCTGACGCCCGGTTCGACGATCGCATAGGCATTGCTCTCGCTGACCTCGATGATGCGATTCATGCGCTTGAGGTCGAGCACCACGCTGCCGGAATGGTTCGGCGCCGAACCGCCGTAGCCGAGGTTCTTGCCGGTGGAAATGGCGTACAGCGGGATCTTGTACCTGTTGGCGATGCGCACCACCGCTTGCACTTCTTCGACCGAGGCCGGAGCGACAGCGGCAGAAGCGCTGCGGTCTTCCGGTATGTCGCGCAACGGCGAATAGGCGTCCTTGTACGGAAACAGATCTTCGTCGCTGGTGAGCACCCAATCTTTGCCGACGACCGTCGCGAATTCCTGCAGTGCCGTGACGAAAACTTCTGGAGATACGTTCTGTGGGGTTTTCATGGTGTCACGCGATGATCCAGGAAACGAGGTTGTCGGGGTGACCATTGTTGTCAGCGAACTGAGTCAGTACGCGGGTGCGCAGCGCGTGACTGCGTGCCTGCTCGGCGAGGCACTGCCAGACCGCGCGCGTGGTCAGGCCCGCAACGGCGCCTTCGCGCTGTTGCCATAGCGGTTGCAGGTGCACCTGCCACAGCCGGGTCAGGCCGTCGGTGACGTCAAGTGTCTTGCCGTCCGGTGCTGCCAGCGCCTTCGCGTGCGCCAGACTTTGCGCATAACGACTATCCGTGACGATGTAGCGGATGTCGGAAAGACTCGGCTCTCGCGCGGACGACGAAGTTGCGGCGGCAGCGGAAAACAGCGAAAGGTGCCCCACCGCAGCCAACGCCGCGGCGTTGCCGGTGGTGATGAGCAGCGAGCGGCGGCTAATACGGAAACCCTCGATACCCATGCTCAATCTCCGAAAAATTCACGGTAGGCGGAAAAGCCAGGAATGTGGATCGACACGCCACCATCGGCAACGAGCGTCTGCCCGGTGATATTGCGCGCTGCATCCGAGGCCAGGAACGCGACCGCTTCGGCGATGTCTTCCGGTGCGCCGACACGCTCACGCGGCGTTTCATCCAGCACCAGCTTGAGCATCGCCGCGGGGAAATCCTTGGCCACCGTTTCGGTCATCACGAGGCCTGGCGCGACCGCATTGCAGCGCACGCCCTTGCGCCCGTAGGCGGTGGCCACGGCGCGGGTCATCTGCATCATCGCGGCCTTGGTCGCGCTATACGCGTGGAAGCGGATGTTGCCCTGCAAAGCCATGCCGGACACGGTGTTGACGATCGCGCCACTACCGCTCCTGATCAGGTGCGGCAGCGCTTCGCGGGTGACGATCATGGTGCCGCGGCAATTGGTGTTGAAGAAGGTGTCCCAGATTTCGGTCGCCATTTCGCCGATACCGTTGTCGGCGGCGACCAGTTGCTGGCCGACCGCGGTGGCGTTGTTGTGCAGGATGTCGAGGCGGCCGAAATGTTCGACCGCGCGCGCGATCATGGCCTTGATCGAGGCCTCGTCGGTGAGATCCATGCCGACGGCGATCGCGGCATCGCCATAGCTGGCAGCAAGCACTTGCGCGCGATCCACAGCAATGTCCGCAATCGCGACGCGCGCGCCACGGCCGATCATCAGGTCGACGGTGGCCTGGCCGATACCGCCCGCCCCTCCGGTGACAATGGCGACCTTGCCCTCGAGATTTAGAGCCTTGTACATCTCGTGTCTCCCTGGTCGTTATTTTATATATACAACTCGTATCGTATATTAAATACCCCCAAGCGCGACGTACTTGATCTCCAGATAATCGTCGACGCCATACCTGGAGCCTTCACGTCCAAGACCGGACGCCTTCACGCCGCCGAATGGCGCGACCTCGGTCGAGATCATGCCCTCGTTGACACCGACCATGCCGAACTCGAGCTCTTCGACGACGCGGAAGATGCGGCCCACGTCGCGTGCATAGAGATACGAGGCGAGGCCGAACGGCGTGTCGTTGGCCAGAGCGATCGCTTCCGCCTCGGTCTCGAAGCGAAACAGCGGCGCCACCGGACCGAAAGTTTCATCGCTGAAAATCAGAGCATCGTGCGGCACGTCGGTCAGCACAGTAGGCTCGAAGAAGAAGCCGCCCAACCGGTGCCGCTTGCCGCCCGCGGCCACGCGGGCGCCCTTGGCCACCGCGTCGGCGATATGTTGCTCGACCTTGAGCACCGCGTCCTCGTTGATCAGCGGCCCTTGCACCACGCCATCCTCCATACCGTTGCCGACCTTCAGCGCGGCCGTGGCCTCGGCCAGCTTCCTGGCGAACGCGTCGTAGATGCCGGACTGCACCAGCAGGCGGTTGGCCGCAACGCAGGCTTGTCCGGTGTTGCGGTATTTCGCGGCCATGGCGCCTTTTACGGCGGCGTCCACGTCGGCGTCGTCGAACACGATGAAAGGCGCGTTGCCGCCCAGCTCCATGCTGGTCTTCTTGATGGTCGGCGCGCATTGAGCCAGCAACTGCGCTCCCACTTCGGTGGAGCCGGTGAACGAGAGCTTGCGCACGATCGGATTGGCCGTCAGTTCGCCGCCGATGGCGCGGGCCGACCCGGTGACCACGTTGCACACACCCGGCGGAAGGCCGGCGCGTTCGGCCAGCACGGCCAGCGCCAGGGCCGACAGAGGTGTCTGGCTCGCTGGCTTGATGACGCCCGCGCAGCCTACGGCCCATCCCGGACCGGCCTTGCGCGTGATCATCGCCGACGGAAAGTTCCACGGCGTGATCGCCGCGAACACGCCGATCGGCGCCTTCAGCGCCAGGATGCGGCGACCGTCGACATTCTGCGGAATGATGTCGCCATAGACGCGGCGCGCTTCTTCCGAGTACCACTCGATGAAACCCGCGGCGTAGAGGATTTCGCCGCGCGACTCGACCAGCGGCTTGCCCTGTTCGGCCGTCATGATGACGGCCAGGTCCTCGATATGCTCGAGCATCAGTTCGTAGAGCTTGCGCAGCACCTTTGCGCGTTCCTTCGGCAAGGTCTTGCGCCAACCACGCATCGCGCGCTCGGCCGCGTCGATGGCGCGCCTCGTTTCGGCTGCGCCGCCGTTAGGCACGCGCGCCACCAGCTCGCCGGTGGCGGGGTTGACGACATCGATGCTCTGGCAGCTGTCGGCCTGCACCCACTTGCCGTCGATCAGCATCGCCTCGCGCAGAAGGTCCGGATCCTTCAGGGGCAGTTTTGTCACGTCACTCATGAGCTATACCTCAGACTGGATTGCGGCCGATGAAGAATTCCTCGTCCGGAGAACTGGTCGGGTTGAGACCCGCCGCTTGCGTGGCGTTTCTCAGCAGCGCCATGTCCTTACCGTGCACGCGCGCGGTCGGGTGGCGGATAGGCCCACCGTTGTAGCCCTGCAGCCAGCTCTGGTACTTCCACAACAGGCGGTTGGACAAGCCCTGACCGCCGAAGCCCAGCGTGGACACCGCACGACGCATCGGCTCGAGCTTGTAGTACAGATCGGTCGCCTCGTCGTACCTGCCTTCGCGGATCAGCTTGTGCGCGCGCGGAATCCACGGACCGAAGAAGGCGCTGTAATTGGTGCCGCAAAACGGGATATCGAGGACCTGCGCCAGCGGGATGTATTCGTATTCCAGCGGCGAGGAGATCACCACTTCCTTGTGGAAATGACGATGCACTTCGATGGCCGACATGAAGTACGGCATGCCGCCCTCGGCTTTGATCGCCACTACGTTCGGGCAGTTGTCGACCAGCTTGCGCAGTACCGCCACCGGAATGTCGGCTGGATGCAGGCGGCCAAAGCCCCAGGTCGGCACCGGGAAGATGATCACGCCGAGGTTGGTCGCGTCGCAGACGGCCTTGCTGTATTCGTACACCTCGTCCAGCGATTTCGGATAGAAGTGCGGCGGGTAGCCGAGCAGCACCAGATCGGCGCCATTGGCTTCGGCGCGCTTGACTGCCGCGATGTTGTCTTCCAGCGTGTTGAAAGCGGCGTGGTGCACGACGAGGAGTTTGCCGTTGGCCTCGTCGACCATGATTTGCTGGAACTGGTCATGCTCTTCCAGCGACAGCGGCACTTCGGACACTGCCAGCGAGCCGATGAAGCCATGTTCGATGGACAGGCGCACGTCGTGGCGAATCGCCTTCTCGTTGATGTGCTTGAAGTCGTTGGTCATCGTCGGAATCGTGACGTTGGCGACGCCGACTAGCGCTTGTCGCGCCCATTCGCGGGCTTCCTTCCTCGTATAACTGGCCATGATGCGTGTTCTCCGTGTTGGTGGTTCAGATGCTCTTGCTTTCGAATTCGATCGGCAGGCTCGTTGCCAAGCCCATTTCCAGCGCGCGGGTCAGGATCAGTTCCGCGACCACGATGTCCTGCAGGCCGCCGCCGACCGACTTGAACATGCGCCTTTGCGCGCCACGCAATTGCTCTTCGAGCTTGCCGCTCATCAGGTCGACCATGCTGAAGGACTTGTCGCGGAAGGCGATACCTGCCTCTCTGGCGGCGAGCATGTCGCCGGTTTCTTCCAGCACTTCTTCCAGCATGTCGCACACGATGACGTCGCTGTGCTCCACGACCGACGGGTCGATCTCACGTTGCGAGGGCACGGTGGAACCGATGGAAACAATGGTGGCCTCGGGCGCGAGCCAGTCGCCATACAGGATGGGAAGCTCGCCGTGCGAACGGGCCGCGCACAACACCAGCCCGGCGCCGTCCACCGCCTCCTGACCCGAGGCAACGCCGCGTGCCGGCACGCCGAGGTCGCGCGTCGCGGCCTCGGCGAATGCGGCGCGCTTCTCGGGCGTAGGACTGAACACCACGATTTCGGTGAGCTCGCGCACGCTGGCGATGGCGCGCACATGCATCGAGGCTTCGAGTCCACTGCCCAGTACGGCGAGGCGTGCCGGGCGCCGAGGTGCGAGGCGATCGAGCGCGGCCGCCGAGGTCGCCGCGGTCCGGAAACCCGTCACCAGTGCGCCGTCGACCAGACCCGCAATGCGGCTTGTTTCACGGTCGAACAGGACGATCAGGTATTCCACCGCGGGATGCGTGCTGCCCATCGCCGCGCCCATAACCTTGGCGCCGTAGTAGCGCCCGCCCACCGGTACGGCTGATAGCGTGCGCAACCAGGTCTTGCCGACGGCGGCCACGCTGCGAGCCGGCGTGGACTGGGGCGGGACGGGTTGAGAATAGGCGGCTTGCAGAGCTGATATCGCGTCTTTCCATATGAATACGGATCGTGCCGTATCGCTTGAAACGAAAACAGGGGAATGAGATGTCGTCATGATGATGCCACTCGTGGATGTCGGGCCAGCTTAATTGGCAATAAACGGTTCGTCAATTCCTTTATTGATTGGCATCATTTGCAACCGTCAACTCCGTTCCGATTTTCAGTCGCACACCGTCAGAAAGTGCCGCGGGAAAAGCGTCCATACCGTACGCGCTACGACTGATGGTGGCGACTGCCTCGAATCCGATCACGGGCATTTGCGTCCACGGGTTGATCGCTCGGCCCGTCAGCGTGGCGTCGAACCTCACCGGCAGCGTAACGCCCCGCAGAGACAATTCGCCATCGATCACATAGCGATCCTCATCGCCTCGTCGCACCGTGTGGGACACGAATATGGCGTTTGGGTGCGCGTCCACATCGAACCAGTCGGCACGGCGCAGATGTTCGTCGCGCATCTCCAGAGCCGTATCGATCGAAGCGGTCTCGACCTCGAACTTCACGCTGGAGGCCTCGACGTTCTGATCGTTGAACCGCAGTTGCGCAGCAAAGCGTTTGAACACGCCCGGTGTGCGAGTCAGCCCCAGATGGCTGACCGAGAAACCAATATGGGTGTGCGCTGGGTCGAGCACCCACGCGGCCAGTTCTGTCATTGGATTGCTCCTGTTTTGGAAAACGATGAAGGCAAATTGGGCCGAATTATGTATCATTCGCCGAGATAATATGCATCAATCTACTACCATGAATCTGATCGACGACGATGTGGTCCGGTTGCGCAACTACATCGAGACCCGTGCCAGCACTGCAGACGACTCGCGCCTGCCTCCTGAGCCCAAACTTTGCGAAGCCT
Source organism: Paraburkholderia sp. MM5384-R2 (assembly GCF_014201025.1). Classification (NCBI taxonomy): domain Bacteria; kingdom Pseudomonadati; phylum Pseudomonadota; class Betaproteobacteria; order Burkholderiales; family Burkholderiaceae; genus Paraburkholderia; species Paraburkholderia sp. MM5384-R2. Next base: position 80,155 of record NZ_JACHDI010000004.1, on the reverse strand, counting down.
TGGGTATCTCGCGAGGGCGGCTGCGCACGGTACTCAAACGACTGGAAAGCGAAGGCCTGATCTGGCGGCATGTTGGCAAAGGCACCTTCATCGGCCCGCGCCAGATACGCGCTGACGACGCCAGCCTTTCCGCCGCGATCAGCCTCGACGATCTGCTGGACGCTCGTCTGGTGCTGGAACCTCAACTGGCCGCGCAGGCAGCCATTCACGCCACCGCGGCTGACATTGCAGTGCTGGAGCAGTGCCTATCAGAGATGCAAACCGCGAAGCCTTTCATACAGTGGAAGCGCCTCGACGAGCGCCTGCATCGCGCCATCGCGGAAGCCACGCACAACGCGCTCCTGCTGATGCTGTACGGCACCGTGCGCACCCAGATGCAGGTCAACCTCGACTCGCGCATCGAGGCGGTTTACTCCCCGATGAGCGAGCCGCGCCAGGACACCGACAACGAGCATCGCAAGCTGGTCGACGCCATTCGCGCGCACAACCCCGACCACGCCGAGCAGGCCATGCGCGAGCATTTGCGCTCGGTACGTACCCGCCTGTTCGGCCAACGTTAGCACCTACCTACCCCCTGCGAATATCAGCGTCATTTTCGATTGACCGGTTCACTTCTTTGTGAAACGATACGACTCGATCTGTATATAAAGATAGGAGACGTGGATGAAGAAGGTCATCATCACCTGCGCCATCACGGGTGGCGCCCACACCCCTTCGATGTCACCGCACCTGCCGGTGACGCCCGAGGAAATCGCCCAGCACTCCATCGAGGCCGTCGAGGCCGGCGCGGCCATCATTCACCTGCACGCGCGCGACCCCATCACCGGCAAACCCACAGGCAGCCCCGACGTCTTCCGCCAGTTCGTTGGCAAGATCAAGGACAGCACCGACGCGGTCATCAACATTTCCACCGGCGGCGGCGGCCCCAGCATGCCGATCGCCGAACGCGCCGAAGCCGGCCGCGTGCTCAAACCCGAGATGTGCTCGCTCAATATGGGCTCGATCAACCTGGTCCTGTCCGAGATGGCGCAAAAGGATCGCGCGTGGAAGCACGACTGGGAACAGCCCTTCCTGGAGTCGACGCGCGGAATGATATTCCGCAACACATATGAGGACATCGAATGGATCCTGGCCAACATCGGTCAGGCAGGTGGCACGCGCTTCGAGTTCGAATGCTATGACGTCGGCCACCTGTACACGCTGGCCTACTTCCTCGAACGCGGTCTGGTGAAGCCGCCGCTGTTCGTGCAGAGCGTGTTCGGGCTGCGCGGTGCGCAAGGCGCCCACCCCGAAGACCTGATGCACCAGAAGCGCACTGCTGACCGCCTGCTCGGCAACGACTACCACTGGTCGATCCTCGCTGCGGGGAAGAGCCAGATGCCGCTGGCGACGATGTCGGCAATTCTCGGCGGCAACGTGCGTGTCGGCCTTGAAGACAGTCTCTACATCGGGCGTGGCGAGCTGGCACAGTCCAACGCCGAACAGGTGCGCAAGATCCGCAACATCCTGACCGAGTTGGGGCTGGAAATCGCCAAACCCGACGAAGTGCGGCAGTTGCTGCAGTTGAAAGGCAAGAAAGAAGTTGCCTTCTAACTCACCTTCCAAGCAAAAAAACAACTGGAGACAACAATCATGTCAGACGTGAAAAGCGTCCTGATCGTGGGCGCTGGTATCGGCGGGGCCATGACCGCGTACGCCCTGGCACGCGCCGGGATCAAGACCCACTGCGTGGACATCGCGCCGAAAAGCGCGGTTGCCGGCACAGGTATCTGCCTGCTGCACAACACGATGCGTGCGATGCACCGGGTCGAGCTGGCCGAGCCCTGCCTGGAGTACGGGCAGCAAATCGATCACTTTCGCCAGTTCGACGCCGCGGGCAACCAGATCAGCGAGAATCCCACGCCACCCGGTATCGGCATCAAGCGTCCTGACTTGGCGCATGTTCTCGAAAGCGCCGCGGCCGGAGCCGGCGCGAAGATCGAATACGGCACTACCGTAACCGAACTCGAAGATCTGGGCGATCGCGTCAAGGTCGTTTTCAGCAACGGCGAGCGAGGTGAATACGACGTCGTGGTGGGCGCCGACGGCGCCTATTCGAAGATCCGCCACAAGGTGTTCGGTGCCGAGTACGACGCCGAGTTCGTCGGTCAAAGCTGCTGGCGCTTCTCGGCACCCCGCCTGCCTGAGCACGACGGCTTCTGGCTGTTCCGCCACAACGGTGCTGGCGTCGGCGCAATCCCGACCTCGAGCGACGGCTGCTACCTGTTCATCCTCGAAAACAGCGATAAGCCGCTGCATATGCAGGGCGACAAGCTGGACGTGCTGCTGAAGGACCGCCTCGCGGCCTACACCGCGCCACTCATCCGTCAGGCGATCGAGCAACTCACTAACCCCAGGCAGGTGCTGTTCCGCCCGTTCGACGCGCGCCTGATGCCCGGCCCGTGGTGGCACAAGGGCCGCGTGGTGTTGTTGGGCGACGCCGCGCACGCGCCGACCCCGCAGCTCACCTCCGGCGGCGGCATGGCTATCGAAGATGCGGTGGTGCTCGCCGAGTGCCTCGCCGCTCCGGGCACTGCCGCGCAGGCGCTCGAGACCTACAGCAGCCGCCGCATCCCGCGCGTCAAACGCGTCTGGGAGGCGTCGTTCCAGATTTCGCGTTGGGAGCGCGAAGACCCGGTCGGTAACGCGCAGAGAACTGCAGCGTTGCTGTTGGACACCTACAAATTTCTCGGCGAATCAATTTAGGAAGCCGAACAGGCAGCACTAGCCACCACAACACGACACGGTAGAGGAGACAAACGGTGGAACACTGCAAGAAACCCAATCATCGCATGAGCATGCTGGCATTGGCGGCGGCGGTCTGCGCCACGCCCCAAGCGCATGCTTTCAATATCGACACTGGCAATGACGATCTTTCCGTCCGCTGGGACAACACGCTGAAGTACAGCAATGCCTTCCGAGTGCATGGTCAGGACGAGTCACTCCTCACCGGCAACGTGTTTTCCGCCAACACGGACGATGGCAATCGCAACTTCAAACCGGGCCTGATTTCCAACCGCGTGGACTGGTTGAGCGAGCTCGACGTGGTCTATGCGCAGCGCTATGGCTTTCGTGTCAGTGGCGCGGCCTGGTACGACAGCGTCTACAACACGTATAACGATAACAATTCTCCGGGTACGTCCAACCGCTTTTCGGGCGCCTATAACACCTTCAACCCCACGACCCGCACTCTCCAGGGCCGCGACGTTGAACTGTTGGATGCCTTCATGTTCGGCGGAATCGACATCGGCAGCACGCGTCTGAACGTGCGTGCCGGTCAGCACTCGGCACAGTGGGGCGAAAGCCTGTTCTTCGGCATCAACGCCATTGCCGGCGCGATGGCCCCCATCGACGCCATCAAGCTGGCCTCCGTGCCGAGCACGCAGTTCAAGGAAGCGATACTGCCCGTTCCGCAACTGTCGGCGCAGTGGCAACTGACGCCCGCCGTTTCGGTGGGCGCATACTACCAGTTCACCTGGAAAGCCAACCGCCTGCCCCCCGCGGGCAGCTACTTCTCTGGCCTGGATTTCATGCCCGAGGGCGGTGAAGGTATGTACATCCCCGGCTCTCCCAACCCGTTGCTTCGTGGTGCAAACCAGGACGCGAAGAACAGCGGCCAGGGCGGCCTGCAAGTGCGTTTCTCGGCGCTCGATACCGACTTCGGGCTGTACGCCGTACGCTTCAACAGTAAGAGCCCGCAGATCGTCAATGACATCGGGGCCGCCGGCGTGCCGACCAACTACCACCTGGTCTACCACGAGGGGATCACCGCTCTGGGCGCCAGCGCCTCGCACACCTTTGGCGACATCCAGGTGGCGATCGAGGCATCGATCCGTAACAACCAGGATCTGGCCTCCACCGGCTCCAATGATGTGTCCGCGTTGACCGGCACGGCCGCCAACGACAACAGCGGCAATCCCGCCTATGCCGTTGGACGCACCGCCCACATGAACGCCAGCACGCTTTGGACGCTGCCTTCGTCGCCGCTGGCGCGCGAAGCGTCGCTGACCGCCGAAGTCATGTGGAACCGCGTGCTGTCAGTGACGAAGAATCCCCAGGCGCTCGATCCCAACTCCACGCGCGACGCCTGGGCATTCCGCATGGTGCTGGAGCCGACCTACCGCCAGGTGCTGCCGGGCCTCGACATCAGCGTGCCGCTTGGCCTCGGCTGGAGCCCACGCGGCTCGCGCTCGCAAGCGTTGGGCCCCTCGCTGCCGGCAACCAATGGCGGCGACATGAGCATCGGTTTGAAGGGCAGCTATCTCGACGTGTGGCGCTTCAGCCTGAACTACACGCACTTCTACGGCCCGGCCGCCACGATGATGAACGGCTTTCCTCCGACTTTCACCTACGGACAGTTCATGAAAGACCGCGACTTCGTCGCGCTGTCCATCAGTCGCACGTTGTGATTCAACAAGGCAAAAGAGGAGCAATTCATGGAATTCCAGACACTCGCCCGCGTCGCCACGGTGCTTTTCGCCGTGGCCGTAGTCGCCCCCGCCCAGGCCGCCGTCACTGCGGACGAAGCCGCTCACCTGAAAAGCGACCTGACGCCGTTCGGCGCCGAAAAGGCCGGCAACAAGGACGGCACCATCCCGGCCTGGACCGGCGGTCTGACCACACCCACCCCGGGATTCAAGAGCGGCGGCCGCCGCCCTGATCCCTTCGCCAACGAAAAGCCGATCCTGCAGATCACCGCGAAGAACATGGATCAGTACGCCGATAAGCTGGCCGAGGGCGTCAAGGCGCTACTGAAGAAATACCCCGACAGCTATCGCCTCGACGTCTACCCGACGCACCGCTCCGCCGCCGCGCCGCAGTATGTGTACGACAACACCTTCCAGAACGCGACGCGAGTCACGCTGAGTGACTCCAGCGCGGGGCCGGTTCCCAAGGGCGGGTACGGCGGCATTCCGTTCCCGATCCCCAAGAACGGCGCGGAAGTCATGCTGAATCACAAACTGCGCTGGCGCAGCGAGTCCTGGGTCAAGACCGCGCACAACTGGCAGGTCACGGCCGACGGCAAACCCGTGCTGCTTTCGGACGTCACCCAGCAGAACAACACGCCCTATTACTTCAAGGACGCACCGTCAGACAAACGCGGCGACGACTACTGGATGGTGCGCCTCGACACTCACGGCCCGGCCATCCGCGCGGGCGAAGCGATCATCGGCCACCAGACCATCGACGAATCCAACACCAACACCTGGGTTTACCTGGTGGGCCAGCGTCGCGTGCGCAAACTGCCCAACGCCTGCTGCGACACGCCAACCCCGGCCGCCGCCGGCGTGTTGTCGTTCGACGAGATCGAAACCTTCAACGGTCGCATGGACCGCTTCGACTGGAAACTGATCGGCAAGAAGGAGATGTATATCCCCTACAACTCCAACCGTGTGCTGACGGCCGCCAGCGACAGCGACATCCTCGGCGCGCATCACCTCAACCCCGATTACATCCGCTGGGAACTGCACCGTGTCTGGGTAGTGGAAGCCACGCTGAAATCGGGCGAGCGCCATACCTCGAAGAGGTCGGTCTACTACGTCGATGAGGACAGCTGGCTGGCTGTGCTGGCCGACCGCTACGATGCCAACGACAAGCTGTGGCGAATGGCTTACTCGACCCCGGTCGCCATGCCCGACGTACCCGGCGAGATCGCCTTCGGCTTCGGCGCCTACGACCTGTCGGCCGGCAGCTACGTCGCGATGGAGCTCGGCGCCGAGCAGAAGATGCAATACAAGGTCAACGCGACCCGCTATCCGGAATCGTTCTTCGCACCGGAGAACATGGCGGGCGAGAGCGTGCGCTAACCGTCACATCAACCTGAGTATCACCATGCAAACACAAGATAAGAAAGAAGTGCTGCGCCAGCTCGAATACCGCCCGGTGCGCCGCATCGTCACCGGCACGAACGCTCAGGGCCGCTCCTACATCCAGTCCGATGGCGACGCGCCGAACGCGTTCTGGGAACCGGGCCGCCCCGCGGCGCACGTGCTGTGGGCCACCGGCGAAGCGCGTGCGCCCGGCGACGAGCCGGCGCCTAAAGGACACAGGTTCCCGTTTCACTCGCCACGCGGCTCGCTCCTGCGCGTCGCCGACTTCGCTCCGGACTCGTTCTACAACCAGGAGGAGCTGCTGAAGTTCCTCGACGAATCCGGGGTGCGCGACAGCAACAAGCCGCGTCATTTCTGGTTTCACAAGACCGACTCGCTCGACTACGCCATCGTGCTGGAAGGCGAGGTCTACGCGATGATGGACGAAGGCGAGGTACTGATGCGCCAGGGCGACATCCTCGTTCAGCGCGCCACCAACCACAGTTGGTCCAACCGCTCCGATAAGCCGTGCCGCATGGCTTTCGTGCTGCTGGACCTGGTGCCCGGCGAGCCGCTGTGAACCACCCCATTAAGGACACACAATGAATATCATCGGACCCGACTACCTGGTGTTCGCGGTTGACGACCTCGCGGCCAGTTCGCAGTTTCTGACCGACTACGGCCTCGAAGATCAGGGCAACGGCCTCTTCACGGCGCTCGATGGCACCGGGGTCATCATCCGTCACACCGACGACCCCAGCCTGCCCAGGTGGACCCAATCGACCTCCAACCAGTTGCGCAAGACGGTCTACGGCGTGGCCGACAAAGCCACGCTCGACGCCATCGCCAACGAACTGGCGAGGGACCGCGAAGTGAAGTCCCTGACGGACGGCTCGATAGAGTCCATCGACGACATGGGCTTCATGCTGGGTTTCCAGGTCACGGTGCGGCGCAAACTGGACCTGCCGGTCGAACAGATCAACGCCCCCGGCGCCCCGCAACGCGGCTTCAATGTCAACGGCGTCGACAGCAGCGTCAACGCGCCACTGCCGAAGCCTCGCACCCTGTCGCACGTCGTGTATTTCGTGCCCGACACTGACAAGGCCGAATCCTTCTACATCAAGCGCCTCGGGTTCCGCTTGTCCGACCGTTTCGTCGGCATGGGTCCGTTCCTGCGCCCGGCCGGCTGCGTCGACCACCACACGATGTTCCTCATTCAGACACCGCCTCACATGCTGGGCTGCGAGCACTTCACCTTTCATATGGGCGGTCCCACCGAGGTGCTGCTGGCCGGCCAGAACATGCAGCGCAAGGGGTATGAATCGTACTGGGGACCTGGCCGGCATGTGATGGGCAGCAACTGGTTCTGGTACTTCAATTCCCCGTTTGGCTGCCACATCGAGTATGACGCCGACATGGATCTGCATGACGACAACTGGGTGCCGCGCGTGGAGGATGCCAAAGCGGATCGTTCGCAGATCTTCCTGTTCAACTGGCGCGAAACCTGGGCGCCAAACGGCCCCGATGGTCAACCCTGAGTGCTGAATGCAAATGTCTACCTCCGACGCCCCCGCCTGGATCCGGCTCTGCGAATTGAACGAGCTGCCCCAGTTGGGGGCGCGTGGTTTTGATCTCCAGGGTCGTGGCACCGACGACCTCTTCATCGTCCGCTGCGGCGAACTGCTGCGGGCGTACCGCAATTCCTGTCCGCATTGGCCGGAAGCGTCGATGCCCTGGCGCAAACATGCCTACCTGGATAGCAACGCCGAGCACATCGTCTGCCACGGCCATGGCGCGCGCTTTACGCTCGAAGAGGGCTTGTGCGTACTGGGTCCCTGTCAGGGTCAAGCGCTGAGGGCCGTACCGCTGCGCATCGAAGAAGGCCGTTACGTCAGCGCCCTTTTTTGATGCCAGCAATCAATTCGTGATGCTTTGGTGTCTACCGATTCGGTAGGCACTCATCTTCAGCATCCATATCGTGCATAGCTACACCACCCCGATCAAGCCAACTATCATCCACGTGCTGGTGCTCAGCGTTCCAGTGGGGCGACGATACAGAACCGGAAGTGCTTTCCGTTCGCGCCGCTGATCACAACGGCGCGATCATGTGGTGGATGTGCGGTTGGCCGGGCCTTCAGGGGGAATGGCGGAATCGTTCGCTCGCGCACCCGGCTGTACGGCGCATCGATCGACGTACCGCCGGGACTGGCGACTATCAGAATTTCACCGTCAAGCGATCCTCGGCTGGCCGCTGGTCCCGCGCAGTTCACCACGCACTGTGGCCACGAAGAAGCCAACGCTGACCACCGCGAGCGCGACGACTATCCAGCCCAGACTTTCGTAGCCAAAGCGCTGCGCTACCGCACCGCCCAGGAAGGGGCCGATGGCCGATCCGGTCATCAGCATCACCGGAGTGGCGCCAACCGCACGGCCAGAGGGGTCCAGGCGCGCCAGGTACGCGAAGATGAAGGTGTGCGTGAAGGTCATCACCACCGGGAACAGGCAGGCTCCCACTGTATAGACGCCATAGACCGTCGTTTGTGTCAGCATCAGGCACAGCACGGCATGTAGCGCCGGGCCGAAAACGATCACGACCTTGGGGGAAATCTTTTTCTCGAAACAGGTGGCGAGAATGCCGGGGGAAAGATTAACGAGACCGATCGCAAGCATCGTGTTCATAAGCTGCGCGCGGCTGAACCCATGGGAGTCGCCGACACGTTCGACGAAACCGAACATCATCGAATGATTCAGCAGCGCGAAGCCGGTCCCGATCATCGCGAGCCAGACCACCCGCGGCAACCTGTCATGGTGAACCGACGCATCGGGGTTCGAGATGCCGGGCCGTCGAGACGGGAAACCGATGAGCGCGAACAATGCGGTCACCAGCATCATGCTACCTAAGGCCAGAAACAGCGCCGGGCCGCCGTACGCGACCACCAGCTTGGACACACCTCCCAGGAATCCCAACGACACCAGGGTCAGGCCCAGGAACGCGACGGCGATCAGGCGGTGCGGGTTGGAACTGGCGCCCATGGTGGCGTGCGCCATCGACAGCCCTACGCCGACACCCAGGCCGCCGACGAAATGCAGTGCGATCATCGTGCCGTAGTCGCGAGTCGTGGCCATAGCGATGAACGCTGCGGCCGCGACGCCATAACCCAGTGGCACCGCCAGCGCGCCGCGTATACGGTTGACGCGCGGAGAAACTATCGCACTACTGATTACCGCTGCACCGAGGAAGCACGAAACCAGGGTGCCCGCGCTTTGCGGGCTCAACCCATACATGCCGATCAGCACAATACCGATCCACACCGGCATCGCAACGAGGTCGATCAACCCCGAGCAGTGGCACAACACGAGAGAGATCCAGCTTTTTGAGCTGTCCACAGGTCTGTTCATCATTGTCTCCATATTATTAATGCGTTCGTTTTGTGGTACTTCAGTTTAGATACTATACGATTCGTTTCATATAACAGTGAGAATCCATATTGGCTCGCGACGCAGCGCATATTCAGCGGAATAACCGGATAACCACGTGCATCTGTAAAATAGCGCGGGATATTCATCAATCATCGAGGGGACCTGTGACGACAGCAGCACAACGCTCTCCAGGGCGCACACGTAGCACCGCCTCACGCCTGGCGATTCTTAACGCCACGCTCAAACTGCTGGAAACGCAGCCGCTGCAGGACGTCTCGATTGAGGCCATCGCGCGCGAGGCGGGTGTCGGAAAAGCCACCATCTATCGCTGGTGGTCTACCAAGGCGGCGGTGGTGATCGAAGCCTTTCTGATCAACCATGTCAGCCACGTCGCGGCCCCCAGGGGCATGAAACCCCGCGAGGCCCTGACCCAGATCTTGCAATTGCTGATCAAGGAATACGCGGGCCGGGAAGGCCGCATCGTGTCGCAGATCATCGCCGAAGGGCAGAGCGACCCTGACGTGCTGCGCGAATTCCGTGAGCGCTTCTGGTACGGGAGACGCGCCATGGCCTTGGAACTCGTCAACGAAGCACGCCGGCTAGGCGAGTTCCGCGACGACATTCCGGCCGAGTTCCAACTGGACCAGCTCTTTGCGCCCGTCTATTTCCAGTTGCTCACGGCGCATTCCCCACTGACTCAGGAGTTCGCCAACGCTCACTGCGACAACGTCATGCGGCTGATGGCGCCGGTCGCTCGTCAAACACAGACAAAGCCGAAGTCGCGCTAGCCAGCAGCCGTTCGCCGCTGGCGTCGAACAACGAAGCGCGGGCAAAGCCTATCGTGCGCCCCACGCGCTCAACATTGGCTGTGGCCACCAGCGGCCCGACTCTGGCTGCCGCCAGCATGTTGACGGACAGGTTGATCGTGGCGCAAACGCGACCCGGCGGCAGCATCGACAGCATGGCCATGGCCATGGCCAGGTCCAGCATGCTGGCCAGCGTGCCGCCACTGACCACGCCGTTGCCCTGCGTGCTCTCGGGTGGCGCGACAAAGCCCAAGCGCAGTTCACCCGGCTTGCCTTCGCGCAATACCGCGCCCAAGCTGGCCGAGGCGGGGTTGGTGTCGAGCAGAATGTCGCGGCGGCCGGCGACCACCGCCGCCGCGACATGCGCCCGCGTCGGATTGTCTATCAGTTCGCTCACGTGGGCCTCTTGCATTACATGAAGGGCTTGCGGCGCTCGGGCCACCACAATCCTCCGATCGGCTGTCCCATGGTGGTACGCAGCACGCCGACGCCACCAGCTTCCAGTTCGACAACATCGCCCGGCTTCAGCTCGCGACCCAACTCCAGCGCCGAGCCTCGGCCCATCGTGCCAGAACCGATCAAGTCGCCCGGCAAGATCTTCTCGCCCAGCGAGACATAGGCGACCAATTCGGCCACCGTCCACAGCTTGCCGCCGCTATTGCCCGTGCTCCAGGTTTCGCCATTGACGCGGACCTCCATCGAAATGGCGTCCAGATCCTGGAATTCGTCCAGCGTGGTGATCCACGGACCGATCGCATGCGCGAAGTCCTTGCTCTTGGTGCTGCCCATACCGATCGGCAGTTCGTCGTGCTGCAGCTCGCGACCGCTGAAGTCGTTGTATAAGGTGATGCCAAAGACGTATTTCATCGCATCTTCTGGACGGACGCTGCCGCCCTCGCGACCGATTACGTAGCCCAGTTCCAGTTCGTAATCCATCTTGTTCTTGATGTAGCCAGGCCACGGCACGATCGAGTTGTGCCCGATCACCGTGCTGGGCGAGTTCTTCGTGAAGCCGGGGATACGCAACATGCTGTCCGGTACTTCGCGATCCATGCGCTCGTGCCAGCCCTTGATGTGATCGACGAAAGTCAGACCATCACGCAGCACCGGAGGATCGGAAGCCGCCAGCCAGGTGACGTCCTTGATATCGAGCGAGGCATCATCGCCATAGCTTCCCTGAATCACTTCGGTGGCAGTCTCGACCAGGATGTCGCTGGCACCCAGCGCCTGGGCCATGCTGCCTGGGAACTGCGCCTGGGCCAGGCGCATCGCGGCGGCCTGCGTCGCGTGGCGCTTACCCATCGCGTGCAGCACGCCGGCGCGAGCCAGATCAATCACGCGTCCCTTCTCGGGTTCAACGACCACCAGGCGGGCGATCATGCCATCAGGGCTTTCTCGGGAAATGCGTCCGAACTTCATCACGTCTCCTTGTTTGATGAGATAGGTCGAGCGTGGCGCGCAGGTTGTTGCATCACTTTGAAATTCGCGCGCACGCTCAGGATTGCACGTCGGTCTCTGCTCAACTCTGTGAATCTATACGTATCGTTTCGTAACAAGCTACGCACAACGGCGTCGGCTGTCAATTCATTTAATGAACGATACCGGTGACTTTTACGATTGGCGGTCGACGACTTATGAGCCGAGCTTGAGCGCGCCCTTCATCATGGTCCAATGGCCGGGAAACGAGCAGAAAAATGTGTAGCCCTGGCCCGCGGCCAACCTGGTTGCATCGAAGGAAACGGTGGCGGACTCACCTCCCCCGATCACTTTGGTATGAGCAACTACAGCGGCGTCGTCCGGCACGTAATCCTTGGCCGCGCCAGCAGACATGCCGGCCGTCGCTATGCGCTCGAAATCGGCATCCCTCGTCAGCACCCAATTGTGACCCATGGCGGTCCGAGGCAGTTTTCCTGTGTGCTCAAGTGTGACGGTGAACCGCTTGCATGCCTTGTCGACCGTGATTTCCTTCGCGTCGAATTGCATGGCGTCGTTAGCCTTGACGACCTGGCCGCAGCCTGCCCAGGTCGGTCCTGCTGCGACCGCCAGCCCGGCGACGATCAAATGCTTGCGCATGGAAGACTCCTTCTTGTAGATATATTGGAAAAATCAGCGATCTGCCTGCCCGGGCGGGCTCAACACGATCATTGCGCTTTCGGCGAGTTCATCAGCGAATTTTCGGCTCAGCGGTAGATGCCCCATGAGGAGCCGGAAATAAACAGGCGAGTACACGATGTCCATCAGAAACTCGGAGTCCATATCCGTGCGGAATTCGCCGTTACGACGCCCTTCCTCGATGACTTCGCGGACCATGGCGCGACGGCCATAGAAGAAACGCTCGCGGAATACCCGAAGAACCTCAGGATCGGACTGCCCTTCGGCCAGTATCTGAGCGACCAACCGGCCGCCTCGCCCGTCATACTGTTGCACCATGCGACGCAGATGCACGGCGATAGCCTCGCGGCAACTGCCGCCTTTCGGCATGGGCGTCTGCACGATGTGGTTCTGCACGAAGGCGTCGATCACCACGGCCGCCTTGGAGGGCCACCAGCGATAGATGGTCGCCTTGCCAACCCCTGCTTCCCTGGCGATCGCCTCGACGGTGATCTGCTGCGGCGACAGCGTTTCGAGCAGGTTCAAGGTAGCGTTCAGAATAGCGACACGTGCGGCCTCGCTGCGCGTGCGTCCCGGCGAACGCTTGTTCCGAACTGAACTCGTACTGGGGACGGTGTTGCTCGCAGTCAATGCTTTTCTCCATAGCGGCGGATGGAATTCGCCAAACCCTCGTTAGTCATATCCGTGCATACCCGAGGAACAACATCATGCGTTTGACGCGTGTATGGTTCGTCTATATTCTAATACGGTTCGTATCGAATTTGATATAAGAAAGATCCCTCCGCAGGAGACAACGTTATGTTTTATTACCCAGCCCGGTGGCACGCGCGAGCACTGCTTGCCGCCTGCATCGGTGCATTTGGCGTGGGCGCGGCGTGGTCCGCCGCGCCTGTCGGCCACGCACTGGATCGCCCTGCTGTCATCTCGCAGCGGGCAGCGCAATCGGTAGTACTCGGCCTCGCGCGGGCGGGCAAGCGTCTGGTTGCAGTGGGCGAACGCGGCATCGTAGTGATATCGGACGACGATGCCGCTACATGGCGTCAGGTATCGGTGCCCGTCAGCGTGACGCTGACTGCAGTTCATTTCGCCGATGAAAAACATGGCTATGCGGTCGGTCACAGCGGTACCGTGCTCGCCACCGCCGACGGTGGCGAAACCTGGAGACGCGTGCTCGACGGGCGTCAGGCCGCGCGGATTTCCGTTGCCTCTGCCGAGGCCAATGGCAACGCTGCAGCGCTGCGAGACGCCGAGCGCCTGGTGGCCGATGGCCCTGACAAACCGCTGCTGGACCTGCTCGTGCTGGACGCAAGGCGCGTGATTGTCGTCGGTGCGTATGGCATGGCCTACTCGACCACGGACGGCGGGCAAACCTGGCTCTCCTGGGCGGACCGCCTGGACAACCCTCGCGGCTTGCACCTGTACGCGATCCGGCGCCACGGCGAACGCATTCTCGTATGCGGCGAACAGGGACTGGTGAGGCTGTCGAAAGACGGCGGCCAGAGCTTCGCGGCAATCAAGCTTCCTTACAGTGGCAGCTTCTTCACCGCCGAGCTTCCCTCCGACGATGAAATCGTGGTGGCCGGACTGCGCGGCAATATGCTGCGTTCGCTCGATGCTGGCGCGAGCTGGAAGCAAATCACGTCGCCGGATGCCGCGTCCATCACGGGCTCTGCACTGCGCGCCGACGGATCACTGGTGCTGGTGGACCAGGCGGGCAGGGTGCTCAGTGAAAGCGAAGGCGCTCTCGTTGCGCTGAACCGAACCCCGCTGCCGTCCCTGACCGGCGTTTTCCCCGAAAGCGACGGTTCGCTGCTCACGCTCAGCGTGCGCGGCATTCTCTCCGCCCCCAACGGAGGCCAGAAATGAAGTCCGCTCCCGCCATCGACATGAACACAGCCAGCAGCTTCGATCCGCGCTCCGGCTCGCTGATCGAACGAGCGCTGTTCAACCACCGTCTCATCGTCGTTGTACTGTGCGCGATCGTCACCGCGCTACTGGGCTGGCAGGCGACCAGGCTGCACCTGAACGCCAGCTTCGAAAAGACCATCCCATCCCATCACCCCTATATCCAGAACTATCTGCGCTACCAGAACGAACTCTCCGGCTTAGGCAACGCGGTACGCATCGCCGTGGAGAACCCCAAGGGCACCATCTACGACGCCAACTACCTGCGCGCGCTACGCGGTCTTTCCGACGAGATCTTCCTGCTGCCCGGCGTCGACCGGATGAAGATGAAGTCGCTGTGGACGCCTTCGACCCGCTGGGTCGGCGTGACCGAGGACGGCCTCGAAGGCGGCCCCGTGATACCCGATGGCTACACCGGCACGGAGAAAAACCTGGTGACGCTCGAGGCCAACATCGCCCGCTCGGGCGAGATCGGCCAGACCGTTTCCCTCGATTCGCGCTCCACGGTCATCTTCGTGCCACTACTCGCCCGCACGCCCGACGGCCAGCCGCTGAGCTACGCCGCCTTCTCCGAAAAACTCGACACCTTGCGCGCGAAATACGAGCAGCAGGGCCTGAAGGTACACATCACCGGCTTCGCCAAGCTGGTGGGCGACCTCATCGACGGCGTGCACGCGGTGTTGATGTTCTTCGCATTGGCGGTAGCGATCGCGGCAACCATGGTCTTCTGGTACACACGCTGCATCCGCTCGACCCTGCTGGTCGTAGCGGCTTCGCTGGTCGCCGTTGTTTGGCAGCTCGGCTTGCTGCCGACACTCGGCTACACGCTCGACCCGTATTCCATTCTCGTACCGTTTCTTGTGTTCGCCATCGGCATGAGCCACGGTGCGCAAAAGATGAACGGCATCATGCAGGACGTCGGGCGCGGCATGGACAAACTGGTGGCGGCCCGCTTCACCTTCCGCCGCCTGTTCCTCGCGGGCCTGACTGCGCTACTGGCCGACGCCGTGGGCTTCGCCGTGCTGCTGGTGATCGACATTCAGGTCATCCGCGAACTGGCCATCGCCGCTTCGCTCGGCGTGGCCGCGCTGATCTTCACGAACCTGATCCTGCTGCCCATCATGCTGTCCTACACCGGCGTCAGCGCGAAGGCCGCCACCCGCAGCCTGCGTGCCGAAACCGCCGACGCCGCCGGCGCGGACAAGCATGCCGTATGGGCCTTCCTGGACCGCTTCACCCAGCGCAAGTGGGCTTCCATCGCGGTCACGACGGCGGTGGTCATGAGCATCGCGGGCCTGGCCGTTGGCGCCCGTCTCAAGATCGGCGACCTCGACCCGGGAGCGCCCGAGCTGCGCGCAGACAGTCGCTACAACCGCGATGTGAGCTTCATGAACCGGAACTACGGTGCCTCCAGCGACGTGCTGGCGGTCATGGTCAAGACGCCGGAAGGCGCGTGCGCCAGGTACGACACACTCAACAAGATCGACGCGCTGGAATGGCAACTGCGCCAGCTTGACGGCGTGGAGGACACTAGTTCCCTTGCGCTCCTGAACCGCCGCATGCTGGTCGGCCTGACCGAAGGCAATCCAAAGTGGTACGAGTTCCTGCCCAACCAGGACATGCTCAACACCGTCACGGCCGGCGCGCCGCGCGGTCTCTACAACGATAGCTGCGGCCTCCTCACTCTGTACGTCTACCTTCACGATCACAAGGCCGACACGCTGAACCGCGTGGTCGAGCACGTTCAGGCCTTCGCCAACGAGAACAACACCAAGGATGTGCAGTTCCTGCTGGCCGCCGGCACCGCAGGCATCGAGGCGGCGACCAACATCGCGGTCAAGGATGCCTGGCGCAAGATGCTGTACCTCGTGTACGGTGCCGTAGTGGTGCTGTCCTTCATCACTTTCCGTTCGTGGCGCGCGGTGGTGGTCGCGGTGCTGCCGTTGATGCTGACTTCCGTGCTTGCCGAGGCGCTGATGGTGGCTCTTGGCATGGGTGTGAAGGTTGCCACGTTGCCTGTAATCGCTCTGGGCGTGGGCATCGGCATCGACTACGCGCTCTACATTCTGTCGGTAACGCTGGCCCAGCTGCGCGAGGGCAGGAGCCTGTCGGAAGCCTACTACCGCGCGCTGCTTTTCACCGGCAAAGTCGTGATGCTCACAGGCGTCACACTGGCCATCGGCGTGGTCACCTGGGTCGCCAGCCCGATCAAGTTCCAGGCCGACATGGGTCTGCTGCTGGCCTTCATGTTCCTGTGGAACATGCTCGGCGCGCTGATCCTGCTGCCGGCACTGGCGCACTTTCTGCTGAAACCGGCGCGCGGCGCGCCGTACCGAAAAGGAAAAAACGCATGTCGAATCGCATCAACGTAATGTGGTTCGTGCCGCTGCCCCTGGCTGTGCTGGCCGGGCAAGCGCCAGGGGCAACGGTGATCCAGCCCAGCCGCAATCCTTCTTCCGATGCACAGTTCGAGGCATTGGTCGCGGGCGAAGTCGATGCTGTCGTGACGGCGATGGACAACGTCATCGGCTGGAATCGACGCTCGGGCCCCAAGGATTTTCGCGTGGTGGCGCAAGTCGAGCGGACCACGCCCCTTGCGCTGATCGCTGCGCGCGACCGCAAGAGCATGGCTGACCTGCGCGGAACCAACCTGCTCGTCGACGCAGTGGACAATGGTTTTGTCATCGCGCTACGAGCCATGTTGCGCGAAGCCGGCGTCGATGAAGACGGCTGCCGTTTTACCGCCGCTGGCGGCGTGACAGAACGATATGAGGCCCTGTTGGAGGGCCGCGGCGATGCCACGCTGCTGGGACAGCCCTTCGCGACGCAAGCCGCCAAAGCCGGGTTGGTGCAGATCGCCAGCGTGCCGCAAGCCTACCCGGCCTTTCCAGGCCAAGGCATCGTCATGCGCACGGCCAGCCCCGCGCGTGAGCGCATCGGTGCATGGCTGTGCGAACTCGAGCAGGCGCGTCTGCAAATACAAGATCCGGATTCACTACGACCGACCGACGAGGGCGTTGCCCTGCTGATTGAACACCGTCGCCTGCTGGGGCTGCCAGGCGGCGAGGACGCTTATTCAGACGTGGTCGATACCTCGCTGCTTGCAACCTTCCTGGGAAACGATCAATGAAACCGTATGGATTGGGTACCTTTTCGCATGCACACGACGGCCGCAAGTTCGTGGGTCTGGTCGTGGACGACCACGTGGCCGACGTGGCAAAACTGGCTGGGTTTCACGACGCACCGGCGCTCGCCAGCGCCGGCTCGGTACTGACCTTGTTGGACGCCTGGGAAACCAACTGCGCCGCGCTCGACCGGCTCGCTCTTGCCATCGACGGCAAGACGGAACATTGGTACCCACTGGACGCGCTGCGCGTGCACCCTGCCGTCGATCTGCCACGACAGATTTTCTGTACCGGTGCCAACTACCGCAAGCATGTGGTCGACATGACGGTCGACGCCAGGGTCGGTCCGCCGGGACTGGACGAAGCCGGTCTGCGCCGCTGGGCCGAGAACATGATGGACGAACGCGCCGCCACGGGTGAACCCTATGCGTTCACCAAACCGGTTTCCACGGTGTCCGGCGCGTATGACCCGCTGGTGCTGCCAAACACGACCACCCAACCTGACTGGGAGCTGGAACTGGCCGTCGTCATTGGCCGCGGCGGCTACCAGATTCAGCGCGAACTGGCGCTGGACCATGTGGCAGGCTATTGCATCGTCAACGACATCTCGGCGCGCGACCTGATACCACGCACCGACTACAAGATGCTCGGCACCGATTGGCTGCGCTCGAAGGGCCAGCCCGGTTTCCTGCCGCTGGGCCCCTACCTCGTACCGAAAGCCTTTGTAGCCGACCCGCATCGCCTGAAAATGCGCCTGTCCGTGTCCGGCCAGGTCATGCAGGACGAGTCCACGGCCGACATGCTGTTCGGCATCGAACGCCAGATCGAATACATCTCGCGCTATTCGCGTCTGCTGCCAGGTGACATCGTCTGCACCGGTTCGCCCGCTGGCAATGGCACGCACTACAACCGCTACCTGCGGGCGGGGGACGTGATCGAAGCCGAGATCGAAGGTCTCGGTCGGCAACGACAGGTTTGCGTTTAGTGCGGGCGAAACGATCAACCGCACCGAAATGCAAAAACCCATCTTATAGACCCCTTGCGCTCACTGAACGGCACGTGAGCACACCCAGCTCGTTCCTCGCTGGAGTGCGCAGAACGAGCAAACAATCTGCTTCGTCTGCGCACGTTTTATCTTTTGTCCCAGGCCGATCTCTGGCCTGGTCATCACACAGCCGCTGCGCGTTCTTCAGGATGAGGTGCGAGTGTAAGCGCCCTTCCGAGCGATACGATCATGTCTTTCAGCTCGGCCTGATGTCGTGCCGTGCCATAGGCAAAACCGTCGGGGCGAACCATTGCCGCTACGCCCCCCGTCTCGGCCAGCCAGCGCGCGACGAGGCCCAACTCCTCGGTGACCGCAATCAGCTCCGCCTCGAGACTCGCGCCGCCCTGCCCTTCATCCACCACGCAAACGACCTTAGCGTCGGTCAACGATGCGACCACGCCGAGCGCATCGCGCGCGGCTGCAGCAAGCGCCCAATCGCGGATGACGATATAGAAGTTGCCACGCACCAGGTCGTCGAGGCGCATCGGACCGATGCCTTCGCTGTTCACCCATGGTTGCGGAAACAATTTACCCGCACCGGCGCTCCGCTTACCGACCGCATCCCGATACAGCAGACCGGTTTCCAGGCCCGGGATGAACGACTGTCGAATCGTCTGTGCCGTACCAGCCGCCAACTCCTCGCCAAGACGACGATCCCGCTCGCGTGCGGCCTGCTCGTCGAGCTCACCGATGATCAAGCCGAAGGACTTGGCGGTTTCGACCACGGTCTGGACATGGGGACGGCGTTCCTGCCCATAGGTATCGAGTAATGCATCCGCAGCGTTGCCGCGCAACACTGCATCGAGTTTCCAGGCAAGGTTGTAGGCATCCCGTACCCCTGCACACAAACCCTGCCCCATGAAAGGCGGCATCTGATGGGCTGCATCGCCGAGCAGGAATACGCGGCCTTCACGCCACTTCTCGGCGACGACGGCGTGGAAGCGGTAGATCGCGACACGCTTGACTTCGACGCCGCTTGGGTCGACAAAGGTCGAGAGGACGCGCTCCAGGTGTTCAGGATCGTTGAAAGACTCTGGCGCCTCGCCCGGCAGCACCTTGATTTCCCAGCGGCGCAGACGACCCGGCCCCACGATGTAGGTGCCCGGACGCGTGGGGCGGCAATATTGCACGCATCGTTCGGGTAACTCGACGTCGTCATGCAAATCGGCATCGACCACTACCCACCGTTCGTCGAAGGCAAGATCGTACAAGGGGGACTCGATCTGACTACGCACCGCACTGCGCGCGCCGTCACAAGCAAGCAGATACTTGCCCCACAGCGTCTTGCTCGACTCATCAGGGCCAGTGATGTTGACCTCCACTCCCTCGGCATCCTGGCGCACCGAAACGAGCGTGTGCTCGAGCAACACATCGACCGATTCGAAGCGTTTGACCCCGTCTCTCAGTACACGCTCGAGTGTGGGCTGATAGAACATGAAGGTCGGCTCCCAGCCAAGAGGACCAGGCGCCGGCAGTGGATAGAAGCGTTTGATGACCTGCCCCTCGACACCGATGAAGTCGGTGCCGGGATGAGGACAGGTCCCTTCCGTGATTTTCCCGGCCAGGCCGGCCGCCTGGAAAGCGCGCAGCGTCTCGTGGTCGGCTGTAATCGCGCGCGGCTTGTCGTAGATGTCCTTGTCGCGCTCGACGATCGCCACGCGCATGCCCATCGTGGCAAGCAGGTTGGCCAGCGTTGCGCCGGTCGGGCCGTAACCCGAGATGATTGCGTCGAATGTTTCCATGATTCTTTTGCCCGCAATAAAAATTCAATTGATTCGTGGGTTCACGCGGCGGCTCAAAGCGTGGCCGCCGTAAAACCGTCCCAGACCGTGTCATAGTCCGGCTGGCGATTGACCGCTTCGAGCGAACGGCGCGTGAGTTTGAATACGTGGCAGCTCTCGAACATGAAGGTCAGCGTGTTGTCGACCTTGTGCGGCTTGAGTTCGGCACTGCTGGCTTTGTCGAAGGTCGCGGCATCCGGACCATGCGGCATCATGCAGTTGTGCAGGCTCACACCTCCCGGCACGAACCCCTCGGCCTTGGCATCGTAGACACCATACACGAGGCCCATCAGTTCACTCATCACATTGCGGTGGAACCACGGTGGACGGAACGTGTCCTCGGCCACCAGCCAGCGTGGCGGGAAGATCACGAAATCGCAATTCGCCGTTCCGGCACCGTCGAAGGCGAAGTCAGCAGCGTATAAATCGACGAACCCGGGTGATCGAACGAGATCGTGCCGATCGCCATGAATCGGGCCAGGTCGTATTTGCAGGGCGCGAGATTGCCATGCCACGCCACGACGTTAAGCAGCGAATGGTTCTGCTTGCCCTCCCAGAACGTGCCGAGGAGCTTGCGCACGATCCTGACCTCTCGCTGACCTTCCTCGTAGGCGGCGACCGGCGTCAGGAAGTCCCGATGATTCGCCAGGCCATTCGAGCCGATCGGACCCAGCTCCGGCAGCCGGAACGGCGCACCGTAATTCTCGGCGATATAGCCACTCGCTTCGCCATCGTCCAGATCAACGGCAAAATGCAGGCCAAGCGGCACCACCGCAATCTCGCCCGGCGCAACGCCGAGCACGCCCAGCTCGGTACGGATCGTCAGCCGGCCGAGTTGCGGCACGATCAGCATTTCCCCGTCGGCATTCAGCAGATAACGGTTCGTCATTGAAGCATTGACACGGTAGACATGCGCGCTCATGCCCGACTGTGCCTCGGGGCTGCCGTTACCCGCGATCGTGATGATGCCGTCGACAAAATCGGTCGGCACCGTCGGGGCCGGCCACGGATCCCAGCGGAAACGGTTCGCCGGCGTATCGACTTCGCCAAAAGGTCCGGACTCCCCGGTCGGGTGCTCGATTTTCCGATAGGCGTCGTGCATAGCGGAAGGCAGTACGCGGTACATCCAGGTGCGTCGATTCTCCGCGCGCGGCGCCTTAAACGCCGCGCTGGACAGCAATTCGGCAAATAGCCCATGCAGGGTACGCTGCGGCGAATTGCGCCCTTCGGGCAAGGCGCCCGGAATAGCTTCGGTAGAAAACTGGTTGCCGAAGCCGCTCATGTAGCTCAGGCCGTTCGGCGATGTCTGGGTACTCATCTGTTTGTCGCGACTCTCTGTTCACGTTGCGGAGCGGCATCTCACGCACCTGGAACTCGCATGCCCGGGCATGCGGTCTCCTTGTCGATCCCGGACCCATCAGCCCTGATACTTCTGGATCTCGTTGTCGATCGTGCCGAAGATCGAGGCGCCCTGCGCATCGAACATCTCTACACGCACGTGATCGCCGAAATGGAAGAACGGCGTGACCGGATTGCCGTGCTCGACAGTCTCCAGTGCACGCTTCTCCGAGATGCAGCAAAAACCGTTGCTGCGATCGTGATTCGATACCGTGCCCGAACCCAGTATCGTGCCGGCACCGAGCGTGCGGGTCTTCGCGGCGTGCGCGATCAGCTGGGGAAAATTGAAGTACATATCGACACCCGCGAGCGGCGCACCGAGCTTCTCGTTGTTGATATGCACCGTGAGCGGCAGGCTGAGCTTCGAGCCATCCCATGCCGCACCCAGTTCGTCCGGCGTCACGGCGACCGGCGAAAATGCCGTCACGCCCTTGCCGTTCACGAAACCAAAACCCTTGTTCAGTTCTGCCGGGATCACGTGGCGCAGCGAGATGTCGCTGAGTAGCATCAGCAGCTTGATGTGCGATCTGGCCTGCTCCGGCGTGACCGACATCGGTACGTCGTCGGTGATCACCGCGATCTCGGCCTCGAGGTCCGCACCCCAATCCTCGGTCGCGATATAGACCGGATCCCGCGGACCCGTGAAATAGTCCGAGGAGCCCTGATACATCAGCGGATCCTGGAGCAACGACGGCGGCATCTCGACACCCCGCGCCTTGCGCACGAGTTCGACGTGGCTCAGATACGAACTTCCATCCAGCCATTGGTAAGCGCGCGGCAGCGGCGACTCAGCCTTCGACTGGTCAAAGGCAAACGCGCCGCTTGCCGTACCGGCATTGAGGGCTTCGTAGAGGGCCTTCAGGCGCGGTTCCACCTCGTTCCAGTTTTCGATCGCAGCCTGTACGGTCGGCCCAATATCCGCAGCAGCCACGGCGCGCGTTAGATCGCGCGACACCACGATCAAAGCACCGTTACGGGTACCATTTTTGAGCGATGCAAGTTTCATAATCTGGATTCCACCGATTGGAAGGATTGACGACACTTAAGACCCCTGCCAATCTACGCTGCGACCGTACACCCCACGCCATCATTTCCACTCAATGAACATGCAATCAACGACCTCAGTGAAACAGGTCGCAGACCCCGGTTCCATCGAACGCACGTTCGAGCTGCTGAGACTGCTTGCCACCGCCGGCCGCTATGGGCTTGCGCTCACGCAGATCTCCGAATCGGCCAGCTTGCCCCATTCGACCGTGCATCGACTCCTGCGTCGGCTGATCAAGGAGCGCATGGTGGTCCAGCGTGAATCGAACAAACGCTACATGCTCGGCGCACTCGCGTTCGAACTTGGGCTCGCGGCCTCCCAGATTTATGATCTGCGACAACCGTGCCGTCCGATCCTCATGCAGCTCGCGGAAGAAATCGGCGACACCGTCTACCTCACGGTCCGCAGCGGCAATGAGTCCGTCTGCGAAGACCGATACGAAGGTCCGTCGGTGATTCGCGTCATGACACTGGAGGTCGGTAGCCGTCGCCCGCTCGGGCTCGGCGCGGGCGGCCTGGCCATCCTCGCGGCCATCCCCGCGGAAGAGCGCGAGCAAACCATCGACTACCTCGCTCACCGTTACGGCACGTATAAGTCACTGCATGAAAAAACCCTGCGCAAGGCAGTCGATGTGTGCTGGAAGCAGGGGTTTTCGTTGATTCACAGCCAGGTCACTTTAGGGACGACCGCGGTCGGCGTCGCGATCCTCGACACGCTGGACAATCCGGTTGCGGCGGTCAGTGTGGCTGCCGTGGACAGCCGCATGTCGGAGAGCCGAGTCGCCACCCTGTCCCGTCAACTGCAATCCGCTGCCGCACGGATCAGGAAAGCACTCCATAGCTTCCCGATCGGTGCCTGACGCGGCATGCTGCGTCGAATCGATTTCCATTGTGCGGACAATCGGGACGCAGTTCGCTGTTCACCGACGAGAATGGGCGTGCTGCTGTCAGCAAACGGTCTTTCCAACACCAGAACAGCGATGATCATCGAACACCGTACCTACACCCTGCATCCCGGTAAAACACAGACTTACTTTTCCCACTACATCAACGAGGGGCTCGCGATCCAGCTCGAATACCTGCCGAACCCGATCGGCTATTACCTCACAGAACTCGGCGCGCTGAATCAGATCATTCACATGTGGGGCTACAAGAGTCTCGACGAGCGGGCTCAACGCCGTGCCCGCCTCAAACAGGACGAACGCTGGGTAGGCTATGTCACGAAAATCCTGCCGCTGATCCAGCATCAGGAAAGCAAGATCCTGCTACCTGCAGCGTTCCATACCCCTGTCGTGGCTCAATACAAGTTCTCCTGCGGCTAGCGTTTTTTCACTACCGCGCCGTGCTAGACGATCGTCTGCTGGCTTGCCTCGGAGCTGACGTGAGGCTTGACCGGGATTCGTGAATATCTGAATCTTCAGATAATTACGAATCCCGCCCGACCCTCATCATCATGGTCGCGCGCCGCGGCTACCGGTTGGCCCCGTCTGAGGACGTACCCCCGATATTCGGTACCGTCGCCAGTCCGCGGCCGCTCCCGCGCCGCGTCGGGAATTTCGTCGTTAGAGACGTAGTCGTCGCCAAGGCAGCCGAGGCAATGGTGGAGTCCCAGGTGCTTACACTGACGGGCCTAGGCGGTGTCGGAAAATCGAGCCTTGCACTGACACTCGGAAGAGACGATTTCTCCCGGCATTTCGACGCCGCAACCGCACGCGATGGCAATTGGCACCTCGTCAATCGTGGCGAGGGACGCAAGATCGACAAAGGCCACCCCCGCCGGGCATGACGGCACTATCCGATAGGCGACTTCAAAGCGCTAGCGAATGCGCCTTGGTTGTTGATACTCGATGGCGCGGAGCATGTCATCTCAACTGTTGCACAAATCTTAGAAGCACTGTTGGCAGCAAGCCTGAATATCCAGTTCCTGATTACGAGTCGGGAGCCACTGAGGATTCGAAGCGAGACGGTTTTCAGGGTGGATCCGCTTGGTGTTCCCAAACTCACGGACCGTTGCGACGAGATGCTGAACAGCCCGGCTGTCCAGCTGTTCGTCCACCATGCGCAGCAGATGCACCCGAGAATTGTCCCTCTCATCGCTGAGATGGAGAGCATCGCAAAGATTTGTCAGCGCCTGGATGATATTCCACTTGCAATCGAGTTGGCCGCCGGACGGACGGAATCATTGGGCGTAGAAGGCGTGCAACGCCGCCCGCCGGAGTCGATGTGCCCGATCGTGTATTTTGATGCCCTGCGGCTGAAGGTCCGCGACTAAGGCATGGTCAGGAACAAGGCGATGATCCAGGCGCTGCGCATCCGCGCCGACGGCCGCAAGGAAGTGATGGGCTTGTGGATCGAGCAGTCGTTCCTCGGTGACGTGCTTCAGGTTCAGCCACGCGACCTGCTTGCGACTCAGATTCTTGCCCGAGGGGGCGCGCAACGCTGGCTCAAGAGCGACGGCTGCTGAGATCCGCCAGATAGCAAATCCCCCGGCGGCATAGTAGTTGTCGCCTCTGAATTTCTTTATCAAGAAGAGTCAGAGGTGCAAGTTGAAGGCGAAACAAACGTATTCTGTCGAGTTCAACGAGCAGGCGCTGTCGAAGGTGCTACAGCGCGGCAACCGAACGGTCGGAGCCGTAGCCGACGAATTGAACGTGAACGTTTTAACATTGAGGAAATGGATGAGAGATGCAGCCGCCGCGAACCGGAGTTCGAGCTCCGGACATGCAAAGCGTCTGGAAGACTGGTCGCTGGAAGAACGGCTGATGGCCTTGCAGGAGAGCCACGGGTTGGTCGACGAAGCGTTGAACGGCGGGTGTCGTGAGCGCGGCCTGTTTGCGCATCATCTCGCGCAGTGGCGAGCGGATTTCTGCACCGTCGGTGTAACCGGTAGCCGGCGCGAGAACGCCCAGGAAGTGCGGGATCTGAAGCAGGCCAATGTCCAGCTGCAGCGCGAGTTGAACCGCAAGGAGAAGGCGCTGGCTGAAGCTGCGGCGCTACTGGTGCTGCAAAAAAGTACCGCGCGCTGTTCGAGGGCGAGGCCGAATGACGGCCCCTGAAGAGCGCAAGGCATTGATCGGCCTGATCAGCGAGGCGACCCTGGCCGGGGCTCGCCAGGCACACGCGTGCAACATTCTGGGGCTCAGTGCCCGGACAGTTCAGCGCTGGCAATGCGGCGAACCTGACGTGGTGGACGGGCGCACTTTGCGGCATCATGAACCGCGCCACAAGCTTTCTGCCGACGAACGCGCCGAGCTGCTGGCGGTCGCGAACTCGCCCGAATTCGGTCATCTGCCGTCAAGCCAGATCGTGCCACGACTGGCAGACCAGCAACGATATATCGCCTCGGAATCGACTTCTACCGGGTACTCAAGGCCGAGAAGCAATTCGCCCACCGGCGCAGCGAACGGCCGTCGCGCACACGCAGCAAACCCCGTGCGGTTTGCGCCGACGCGCCGAACCAGTTGTATAGCTGGGACATCACGTACCTGCCGACGACGATCCGTGGAAAGTATTTTTATCTGTATCTGTTGCTGGATGTGTTCAGCCGGAAGATTGTCGGCTGGCAGGTCTATGCCGAGGAAAACAGCGTGCTGGCCAGCGAAGTCCTCAGGGACCTATGCGCGCGCGAAGCGATACAGCCCGACCAGTTGATTCTGCATTCGGATAACGGCGGCCCGATGAAAGGTGCGACGATGCTCGCCACCCTTCAGGCACTGGATGTCATGCCGTCGGAACGTGATATCCTGCGCTTCGTCAATGATTAGCATTACGTAATTGTTCTTCGCGTTATTCGCAAGCGCAATATAGCGCTGTTTGCACAGGTAGATGCCTTCCGCTTTTTTCGGCGGTTTCGTCGGATGGGCGAACTCAAAGTGCGAAGCGAGCAGCAGTTGATGCCAGAATCCCGCCTCGCTTGTCTGACTGTCCGGACGGCGGTTCCACACCACCAGTGGCACCGCGGCGCTCAAGCGCTCTTGCAGCACCTTTTCAACATACCACTGTACGCAGCGCGACTTGCCGAGCCGTGAGGCGCCATAGATGTAGCCGCCCGGTCGTTGTTGGTCGATCCATTCGCCTTGATGGTGTCGGCCGTCCCACCGGAAAGATACAGCGAGACCGCTTCCTTTCTCGCAAAATACAGCGCGCGCCGGCCGCCTTCGAGCGCACCCTCGTCGGGACTGGCCCACTGCGATGTGTCGATAGTTCGCCTGCCCAGCGTCCGGGTGGAGCAGTAATGGCTGTCGTCAACGTCGCGTGCTTCCATGGACGCTCCAAAGCGCCCGCGCGCCGATGGCAAGGAGCGGATGCCTATAAGACCATAGAGCGCTTTCGCAGGAAAGCAAGGCGAAGATTCGGCCGCGGTGTCGAAAAGGATACAAAGCTGCTTGCACTGTCGGCCGAAGGAACAATTTTGCTTGAACTTCTTGCAAGCAATTTTGTTCCCGACGGTCGTGGCAGCCGCCAATTTTCGGCCGGTCAGTGGTAACAAAATTAATTGCACCGACGAGATAAGGCCACTAGTTCCCCGCTTCACTCGTGCTGACGAAAGTCCCGCCATGGGTATCATGTCTCTCGATCATCGCGGGTTGCCCGCTCTTTCGCGCCCACGCGCGGAATGCGCGAGCGGTAGCTCAACAGCACGCCGATGGGCGACATAGACGATGCCACTGGCGTAATGATCGTCTGTTTCCATTGAAGGTCTGCCATTTCCGAAGCAGGCTCAAGCGGATGGGTACGGCTGTCGTTGCACTTCGCTGTACCGGCGTCACCGGTGCTACAACGCGACGCCGACCTAGCCCGCACGCCGCAGCCGCAATATCGCTTGACCATGCACGGCCGCCCGCGGTCCGCCCGGACCGGTGCGGGACTCAGACGCCGTTCGCCGCATCCTTGAACGCCTTACCCGCGGTGAACTTGACCGTCCTCGCCGCCGGAATCTGGATCTCGGCGCCGGTCGCCGGGTTGCGGCCAACACGCGCGGCACGGGCGCCTGTCGAAAACGTGCCGAACCCGATCAGCTGCACGGTGTCTCCCTTCGTAACGGTCGCCGTGACGGTTTATCTCGCAGCGTCGCCATCACAGGCCCCCGCCGGAAACCGTTGGTTCGGCAGTCAATGTCGTCAAATAGCGTGGCATCCCTCCGCTTCCCGCCTGTCTCCGCAGCCGCGAATCGACGATGTGTGCCCTCGCCGGCTTCACGCCTCTGCGAGCTTGGCGGTCCCCGCTCACTCGGGCGCTGCAGGACGCCTGGGGAACGCAGTTCGGATCGCACCCCATGGCAACCATGCAATTTGCCCCGCTTCATCTTTTGATTACTGCTATTACCATAAACTGCAGCCAATGCGCAACTGAGCGTCGGAGCCCCTTTGCGACTGGTGACCGGTGCGCACCGGCCATTCGGTGACACGCCCGAGTTGCGGTTGAGAGAACGCGCTCCGTCCCTCTGCCTTTGCCCATAGCAGCCATCAAGTAGCTGCGCGACGCTGAGCGCTGCGTCCCGTCGCTCGACCCGGTGACCGCCGATCACGGGCACGCCCTCTCGCGGGCGCTTAACGGCGATAAGCCGTATTGCACCGCTAGTTCATGCCGCCCGCGTTATCGCCGCCTGTGCTCCGATCCAACAAGCGACCTCCCGAAGACGCTCACCTATCGCCACGGAAAGGCCACGTGCCGAAGCTCCCGCCTAATGGATTTGACGCAATCGTCAACGAAGCCGGTCGATTCGCAGGACCCGAAGGTGGTGGAGGACCTCGCTGGTTGGAAGAAGACGCCGGCTGGTTTGAATCGTCGATACCGGCGATCTGACCGTCCAGCTACTGTAAGTTTGCCCCAGACACTCAATATTTCTGGCTGGCGCCGGGGCCATGCCATTATCAGCGCATCGGTCACGATATCGGCCGTCATGCGAGGCTTGATCGACCAGCCGACCACTTCCCGGTTGCACAGGTCCATCACGATTGCCAGACACAGCCAGCCCTCGTCGGTCCAGATGTACGTCATATCAGAAGTGAACACCTGATTTGGCGCCGTGGGCGTAAAGTTGCGCTCCAGCGGATTTTCTGCGACCGGCAGCTTGTGCTTCGAGTCCGTCGTTACCTTATAGCGCTTCTTGTCCCGGGCCCGGATACCGTCCTCGCGCATGAGCCGCTCCTTTCGCCGGAAAGCCACGCGCGCGAACCGCCTCAGTCATCCTTGGCGATCCATAGACGCCCTTAACCTCGGCTTGAATATTGCGGATCAGCGACAGCAACTGTTCGTTACTCAGGCGTTTGCGCTCGGACGTGCCGCCGCGCTTCCATGCAACCCCGTTCGTACTGACCGGCAGGACGTCACACAGTGCCGACAGCGGTCGCCCAAGTACCATGTCGTCGACATTGCTACTTCCACCACGGTACCAACGCCGTCTCCAAGCAGCGGGAGCTAGCGGATCAGATCCAGCGTGTGAAACTCCCCACCGTCTCTCGCGGCGTCCTATAAGTGTTCACGCCCGCGGACTCGTCCGCATAGCCCAACGACATGCCGCAAACCAGCATTTCATCGGAACCCGCGCCAATGAACGGCAGGACAATCCTGGCGTAGTTGTTCCACGCCGCCTGGGGGCAGGTGTGCAAACCCAGAGCCCGCGCCGCCAGCATCAGAGTCTGCAGGAACATGCCGTAGTCGATCAGAGAGCCGCGGCCCATGACGCGGTCAATGGTGAACATGAAGCCGATCGGGGCGTCAAAAAAACGGTAATTTCGCTGCGACTGCGCATGCATCTTGTCCTTGTCACCCTTTTCGATTCCGAGGTGCCCGTACAAGGTCCAGCCGTTGTGGCGCCTTCGGTCAATGTAAGGCGAGACCCACTTTGAAGGGTAGTACCCAGCAACCTCCGCGTGATCGGCGGCCAGTGAGGGATCGGCCCGGGCGGCATCGTGCGCAGCACACACTTTCGCCACGAGTGCATCACGACGATCGCCCTGCAGCACATACACCTTCCACGGCTGGGTGTTCGTGCTGGACGCCGCGCAACTCGCAATCCTCAAGATCTCGTCGATCTGCTGGCGCGCGACCGGCACGTCGCGCAAGAACGCACGGCACGAGAAGCGGCTCTCGATGGCCGAGACCACGGTTACCGAATCCTGCACAACTGTCTTGACTTGAGAAATGGTCATTGAAATGCCTCCAATGAATTCGGCACCTCAGACCGTGCCCGCTTGGCGCAGCTCGGCAATCTGCGTGGCCGAGAGCCCAGCTAGTTCGCGCAGGATCTCGTCGGTATGCGCGCCCAGTGCGGGTGCTGGCTTGATTTGCGGCGACGGTGTCTCACTGAACCGCGGCTGCACAGCCGGCATCTTCAGTTCGCCTATTTGCGGGTGCACGACTGTGGCGATGCTGCCCCGTGCCTGGTAATGCGGATCTGCGACGATGTCCTTGATCGAGTAGATCAAGGAAAAGGCGAGGCCTTTTTCTTCGAGGATCCGGCAAGCCTCCAGAACCGGCAGCGACTTGATCCATGCGGCCACGATTTCGTTGACCTCCTGGATGTTCTCGATGCGTTTGGCGTGGCTGGAAAAGCGCTCGTCGCCGACAAGGACAGGAATGGCTTCGCACAAGCGGGCGAACATCCGGTCGTTGGACACGGTGAAGACGATGTAGCGTCCATCGCACGTTTCGAAATGATCACCCGGGGCTGCCGCGAAGTGAATGTTGCCCGTTCGCTCGCGGGGCAGTCCCAGTTTCTCGTAAGCCGTGACCATTACGTCGGTGAACCGGAACACTGTTTCGTATAACGAAAGATCGATTTGCTGACCAGCACCGCCGCGCGCATCGCGGTGGTAGAGCGCCACCATTGTTCCGAAAGCGCCAAGGACTGCTGTTGAATAGTCGGCCATCGCCGTGCCGAGCTTCACCGGAGCGCGGTCCGGATAGCCCGTGGCGTTCAGCGTGCCGCCCATTGCGAGGGCAATGCGGTCGTATCCTGCACGGTTTGCGTACGGTCCGGTCTGGCCATAGCCGGAAACACTGAGCATCACAAGCCTTGGATTCACTTGGCTTAGGTGCTTCCACGACAGGTTCCATTTATCCAGGATGCCGGGGCGGAAGTTCTCCACGAATACATCGGCGTGCTTCACCATCTCCCTCAGAATCCGCTGGCCTTCGGGATGGTGCAGATCGAGCGTCACGGACTTCTTGTTTCGCCCTTCGACATTCCACCAAAGGCTCTCGCCTTCCACCGACGGCCCGATATGGCGCAGCGAGTCTCCCCGGCCAGGCTGCTCGATCTTGATCACGTCCGCACCGAGGTCTGCAAGCAGCGTTGCGGCAACCGGGCCTGCAACCATCGTGCCGATGTCGATCACCCGGATGCCGGCCAACGGCCCTTTGTCTTTCGTTTCCATACATCAATCCTTTAAATCGTCGATATCAGCCGGACTGCCTTAGGTCAGGGCGATCGGCGAACACTGCGCTAATTCAGTCGCCCCTTTGCCCGAACAAGAGAGACAACTCGACCCGCTTCGCCTGCTCCTGACGTAAAAACGGGCCGCGTCAGCGGGGATCCGGGAAGCGGCTCAAACCCTTTAGCGCGCAAGTCGGAGGCGCGACTAGTTGCCCTTGAACTGCGGAGCGCGCTTTTCCTTGAAGGCCGCTAGGCCTTCCACCCGGTCCGCAGAGAAGTGGTGCAAGTTGCTCAAGGCTCGTTCATAGCGTAGTCCGATGGACAGCGGCTGATCCAGCGAATCATTGAGCGCCTGCTTCATGCGACCGAGGACCAGCGGGCTCTTGGTCGCAAGCTTCCTGGCAAGAGTCTCCACGGCGCCGATGAAGCCGTCATCAGCGATCACCTGGTTGACAAGCCCAAGCGCTTTCCATTCGCTGGCCGGATGCATGTCGCCCGTGAACATGAGGAGCTTCGCGTTGTTCAATCCCACCTTCCTCGGCAAGCGCACGGTGGCACCTGCACCCGGAAACAAGGCGTAGTTCGAGTGGGCATCGCCAAGCCGGGCGGACTCGGCGGCGATGACGAGGTCACAGGCGAGCACCAGTTCCAGTCCGCCGGCGACGGCAATCCCGTTGATCGCGGCGATGACCGGCATGGGGCAAGCTTCGATCAACTCCGTCAGCGCCCCAATGGCTTTGACAAACTCAGCGCCGCTTTCCGGGCGGCGCCTGGCGGGATCCTTAAGATCGGCACCGGCGCAGAAGGCGCGGCCCTCGCCAGTCAGAACGATGACGCGGACTTCCGGGTCGCACTGCGCATCTGTGATCGCCGTTGTCAACGCGTCGACAAGCGAAAGCGTCAACGAATTCAAGGCCTGCGGTCGATTCAGCTTCAGCCATAAAACGGCGTCGACCTGCTGTCGTTGAAGTTCTTCAGTGTTGTTGGCTGTTTCCATTTGAGACTCCTATTGGCTTCCGCCTTGGGTGTTGCATGAGATGGCTCACTACCGCAGACCGAGCGACTTCGCGACGATGCCGCGCAGCACTTCTTTGGTCCCGCCGCGAATCGTGCAGGAGGGCGCGTGCAGGACGACGTTGGCCAGCGCCGCGCTGTACGCGTCGGAGGCGCCCGGCTCCGGCTCGGTCTGCAGGACGAGCCGGAGAATCTCGGGAATCTCCTGTTCGAAGCAGCTACCAAGGTCCTTAAGGAGAGCCGCATGCAATGAGGCGTCCTGTTCGTCGGTGATCATCGTGGCGATCGAGCGCGACATCCTCCTTAGCGTCGACAAGTGAGCGACCAGGCGCCCGACCGTCCGGGCGCCCTCAGCCGACGGCTGCTTCTTGAGTACGGCGACGAATTCCTCGACCGCACCCATGTGGGACATGAACCGATCCGGCCCGCTTCGCTCGAACGAAAGCTCGCTTGTGACCTGTTGCCAACCTTGGCCTGCGACGCCAATGAGGGCATCGTCAGCGAGGAAGACGTCCTGGAAGTGGACTTCGTTGAAGTCGGAATCTCCGGCGATGTTAGCGATGGGGCGGCATGTGATGCCGGGCGTCTTCATGTCGACCAGGAACTGGCTCAAGCCGGCCTGCCGCACTTCACTCGCAGGCGCTGTGCGGCACAGCAGAATCATGTAGTGTGAGCGGTGCGCGCTCGAGGTCCAGATCTTGGCACCATTCACACGCCAACCGCCGTCCACCTTTGTGGCGCGCGTGCGCACCGATGCGAGATCCGAGCCCGAGTCAGGCTCGCTCAAGCCGATGCAGAAATAGCACGTTCCGGAGGCGATCCGGGGAAGGACCTCTTCGCGCTGCCGTTCGTTGCCGAAGCGCAGCAACAGCGGCCCGCTCTGGCGCTCGGCCACCGCATGCGCAAAGATCGGTGCACGAACAGCGAGCAGTTCCTCCAGAACGACGAGACGTTCCATCAGGCCGTACCCACCGCCGCCATAACGCTTGGGAAAGCCCATGCCGATCCAGCCACGCTTGCCAAGGGCCTCGCTGAACTCGGGATCAAAGCCGCTGAAAGAAGCGGCGCCGTGCCTGTTGCCTTGCCAACCGTCGACGAACTCGCGCACTTCAGCTCGAAGCCGCTCAGCGATCTCGGACTGACGCGGACGGGGAAATGAAAGGTTGTTCATCGTGCTACTCCTGCTGCTGCGCCACTTGCGGTCGTCGCCATCGGCACCACGGCGCGCCAGAGGGACTGTCCGGGCTCACCGGCCAGAATCCGTTCGCCAAGCTCGCGAGACCAGAACGCCTCGTTGCCGCACTCGTCTCGCCAGGACCAGAGCCGCTTGGTGAATCGGTGCAGTTCGTGTTCCTCCGTGAAGCCGATGGCGCCGAACACCTGGTGCGCGATCGCACAGGCCTGCCCCGCTGCTTCGCCGGTTCGGATCTTCGCGCTGGCGGCGGCAATGCTCTGTGTGAGGGGCTCTCCCACCCCATCCAGCCATTCATCGATCGCTTCGCTGCCAGCTTCGACTGCGGCACGCGCAGCGGCCGCCTGCGTCGCGAGAAAGGCGATGTTCTGCTGCACCGCCTGGAACTTGCCGATTGGTCGGCCGAACTGCACGCGAAGGTTGGCGTACTCAACGGCGAGAGCGAGGGACCGTTCGATCGCTCCGGCCATGAGAGCACTGCGCAGAATGGCTGCAAGCGAGAGCAGCTCACGCGCGTCAAAAGGCGCGGGGACCACCGCCTGCGGCACAACGCCTTCGAGCACCAGCGTATCTCGCGGCTCGCCGGCGAGGTTGCTGCCTGATCTGATGGAGGCGCCCGCCGCATCCCGGGCCAGGACGATCAGTTGAGCAGCTGTGCCGGAACCCACGATGAACGCGACATGCGTGCATGCGTCGCCCCATGGGACGCGGGGGAGCGTGCCATCGACGCGCCAGCCGTCGCGGGCGGAACTCAGCCGGATCTGCCCGGAGTGCGCCGACGACGCAATGGTCGGCAAGGTTGCGCCCTCGACGCCTGCGTGGTCTAAAAGCCAGTGTCCGACCATCGCTTCCGCCAGCGGAGCGGCCGCGGCGTGTTCACCGGCCAGGACCAGAAGCCCGCATGCATCCGCCCAGCTCACGCCGGCGCCATCCTTGCTCTCAGGAAGCAAAGCCTTGTCGAATCCGGACTCTTGCAGGACAGCCCACAGGTCCTCGGGCTTGTCCTCGAATATCCGGAGGGCCGCTTCATGCAGCATGTCACGCGTCTCTTCACTCATCGCTTGCTCCTGGTGGTTGCCTCGGTCCCGTCAAACGGGATCCCAGGTGAAGATGTCGCGCGACTTGTCCAGCGGAAAGAACGAGGGCTTCATCATGGGCAGGGCTACTTCAAGGCAGGTATCGACGGTCCAGCCCTCACTGCGGTGCGCGGTACGAATTGGCCGCGGCTGGGAGAACAGGTAGATTTCGTTACTGCGAACGCCAAAGATCTGGCCCGTCACGCTCCGGGCTTCGTCGGTAAGCAGTGCGCAGGTGAACGGAGCGATTTTGGCCACCTCCATGCGCTGGTTGACCAGCGTGCGGGCCAGACCCTCGGGGGTGTCGGTCGGAATCGAGCTCACCATGCGGGTGAATGCAAATGGCGCAATACAATTCGACCGCACTTTGAAGCGCTCCATGTCGAGCGCGATCGATTTCGACAGGCCGACGATGCCCATCTTCGCGGCGGCGTAGTTGGCCTGCGCGCCATTGCCGATCAGCCCTGAGGTCGAAGTCATGTGCACGATGGCGCCGGACTCCTGGTTCCTGAAGTGCGGCGCAACGGCACGGGCCATGTTGAAGCAGCCCTTCAGGTGCACCTTCACCACCGCGTCGAAATCCTCTTCCGACATCTTGTGGAAATAGCCATCGCGCAGGTTGCCCGCGTTGTTTACCAGGCCGTCGACGCGTCCGTACAGATCGATTGCGTGCTTCACGATTCGTTGTGCCGAATTCCACTCGGCCACGCTGTCGGTGTTGGCGCTGGCCTCGCCACCCGCGGCGCGAATCTGGTCGACAGTCTGCTGTGCCGGTCCGGCGCTACTGGCGCCGTCGCCCTCCATGTTCACACCCAGGTCGTTCACGACAACCTTCGCGCCCTGGCGTGCCGCCTCGAGTGCGATCTCCTTGCCCACGCCGGCGCCTGCGCCGGTCACCACGATCACTTTGCCTTGCAGTCGTTGCGTCATTGCTACCTCCTTTATGCCGTGAGAATGGAGACAACCGCTACCGCGGACTCGTGACCGACCTGGCCGCCCGAGTTTTGCGCCAGAGCGACCTTGGCGGACTTGCGCTGCCGCTCCCCTGCTTCACCGCGCAGCTGCTGGACCAGCTCGGCAATCTGAGCCGCACCGGTGGCGCCGATCGGATGGCCCCTGCTGAGTAGGCCGCCGCTCGGGTTGACGGAGATCCGGCCGCCGATGTCCGTAGCGCCGCTTCGCAGCAGCTCAACGCCCTGTCCCTCGGGACAGAACTGCACGACCTCGTAGTTGATGAGCTCACCGGGAGCCGATGCGTCGTGGACCTCAGCGACGTGGACCTCGTCCGGGCCGATCGAGGCTTCCTTGTAGGCGGCCTTCGCGGCGCTGACCGAAGCGCTCGGCTTGGTGGGGTCAGCCATCCCGGACAAAAGGACGGAGCTTGCAACCCACACAGGCCTGCATCCCGTCAATTGGGCCGCGACGCGGCTCGAGACGAGAACGATCGCGGCCGCGCCGTCCCCGATCGATGAGCACATTGGAAGCGTGAGCGGCTCGCTGATCATGCGAGCGGCCAGGACCTCCTCGACCGTCGTCTCCTTGCGGAACTGTGCGTACGGGTTCATGGCGCCAGCACGCCGGCTCTTGACGGTGATCCGGGCGAAGTCCGCTGGCGTCGTTCCGGTCGCTTTCATGTAGCGCCGCGTGCGTTCCGCGTAGATATCCATGAAGATGGAACCGCTACCGGAACCAATGTGCGACGGCATGACATCTTCCTTGTCCACCGCTCCTCCGAACGCCCCGAACGACACCGCTTTGTCGGGGTGGCTCAGTTTCTCCGCACCGACAGCCATTGCCACGTCCGACTGGCCGCTGGCAACGGAATGCCAGGCGAGGTGGAAAGCCGTGCTGCCGGTCGCGCAGGCGTTCTCGACGCTGACCATCGGCTTTCCCAGCAGGCCGGTATGCCTCAGTGCGGCTTGCGCGCGCACCATCTCCTGGCCCGTGATGAGTCCGGCTGCCGCGTTGCCAAAAAAGACGCGGTCGACGCGCTCGGCTCCGATGCCGGCATCCGCCAAGGCGTTTCGTACAGCCTCTTCCGCGGAAGTCCTGACCGAACGATCAAGAAACTTTCCGAACGATGTCATGCCAATGCCGACGATTGCGACGCGGGTGGTCATAGTCTCTCCAATCCAAGTTATGGAATTTCAAAGCAGGGTGCCGACGATTGCGACGGTGTCAAAGCTGGCGCGATCAGATTGCGCTGGGGTTTTCGTTCTTACGGCGGGCGGGGCCGTCGTATTCGACCTGGTCCAGGGTGATCTGGCGCCAGCCTGGCTCGCGCACCGACTCCTCGAATGCGTGGGCGAACAAGCCCGCCGTGCGCGGAACGACGATGAAGGCGCGAGCCAGCCGCCAGTCGAAACCCATGTCTGAGATGATTGCGCCGACCGCAGCATCGATGTTCGCCAGCAACGGTCGGTTCTTCTTCTTGATAAGCGCTTTTTCCAGCTCGCGCGTCATCCGGACGTGGTCACCTGCAATCCCATACTCTTCAGCCAGAGCGAACAGCACTTTCCCGCGAGGATCACCCTCGGCATGCTGCGGATGACCGAAACCATCCAGCCGCTTGTGGTTGCCCACGTACTCTGTCGCCACGTCCTCATAGCTGCGTCCACTGGAGGCTGCCTCGGACACCAGTTCCTGGATGTAGCGGGAGAACTCTTCACCGGCGCCTCCGTGAACGTCGCCAAACATCATGGCACCGGCTGCGACCGCGCATTGGATCGGCACACCAGCGGCTTGCACGAATCGGGTGACTGTCGAGGACGGCGAAATACCGTGGTCGGCCACCGAAATGAACATCGCATTGATCATCTTCGACTCGTTGCCCTTGGGAAGCTCTCCCTTGTAGAGCAGGTACACCATGGCTCCGAAGTCGATCTTGCCGACGAGATCCGTGAGGACGTCATAGCCCCTCACCAAAGTACCTTCGTGTGGAGTCGGGTCACCGATGGCGGTGCGCCAGTATTTGCGATCAGCGGTCTTGGTCATGCAGTGCTCCATTTCAGTGAGGGTGATGAAGGCTCGAGGCGATCTCGAACCTGTCCGGGCGAATCGTAATTTCCGACGGCGCAGAGCATCGATCGCACCGTCGGTATGTTGCAGCAGTGGTTGCCCACGGGTCTCATGGGTTGACCGTGGCCGAACTCGTGATCCTCAGCGGGCTCGACCGACCAACCGTGCGCCGCATAGTGCAGGCTCTGGAAGACAGAGCCTGTTCAATTCGACTACGTATTAAAACTTATGGCGAATAGCGATACGAGCCGCGAACTGATTCTGGTTCGACGAAACCGTCAGATCGGTGATGCTAGCCCTTGCCGCGACCGTAGCGCCCGCTGCGTTGACAGTGTCGCCCAGAGCATGTTGGTACACGCCGACGACATACACGTCCGTGCGCTTGGACAGAAAGTAGTCCACACCAATCGCGCCCTGGTGGTACTGAGCACGCGAGTTGCCGCTGATTTCCGCGCCGCGCGTGTAGTCATACGCTGCGCCGACCAGCAATGCCGGGGTCAACTGGTACTTGAAGTTCAGTTCTGCGTTGTTGAACGTAGCCGACTGACCCTTGAACGGCGATGCGTACGATGCGCCCAGGTTGGCAAACCGGATGTTCGAGTATGTTGCGCCGATGGTCGCTGCGCCGAACGTGTATGCGCCGCCTGCACCAATGACCTGGTACGTGTTAGCCGATGCGAAGCCAGCGTAGACCGGCGACGTCACTGCTGCGGCCGGTGCAGCAATCGTACCGCTGCTGTTGAATAGACCTCCCGAAGCTGCCGGGGTACGTGCATTCAGGTAACCGACGCCGAGAACGAGAGGACCGTTGTTATAGCCAGCGCCCAACGACCAGATCTGGTTGCCGGTGAAGTCCCCTGCCTTGCCGCCGAGGCTATACGTGCCGCCGAACTTCAGGCCGTTGTAGTCCGCGCTCGTGAACTTGACGGTGTTGTTGGTGCGGTACGAGTTGATGAAGTTGTCGATGTCGCCCGGGTGAGCAACCAGGTAGCCGCCCCATTGGGTACCGGCTGCAAACGGGCCAACATAGTTAACCACGGAGTCATACTGACGACCCAGCGTGACGGTGCCGAACTGACTCGACAGGCCGACGTAAGCTTGACGGCCGAACATCAGGCCGCCTTGACCCAGCTTGCCGTTGTTCACGTCAAAGCCGTTTTCCAACACGAAGATTGCCTTCAGACCGCCGCCCAGGTCTTCCGTGCCGCGCAGGCCGAAACGCGAACCTTGCAGAACCCCGCTGGATAGGTTGTACTGGTGCGTGCCACCTGCGTTGGTGTTGATGTTGAAGCCTTCGTCAATGATGCCGTACAGGGTCACGCTGCTCTGAGCATGAGCGGCGCCTGCGAATGCGCCCAGTGCTGCGAGAGCGAGAAGCGACTTTTTCATCGAATTGTCTCCAAGAATTATTAATGTTTTGTACAACAGTTGAATGTGTATGTAGCGTTAAGCCTTCCTCGGCCCGACTGCG
The DNA here is from genome assembly GCF_014201025.1 of Paraburkholderia sp. MM5384-R2. NCBI lineage: Bacteria > Pseudomonadati > Pseudomonadota > Betaproteobacteria > Burkholderiales > Burkholderiaceae > Paraburkholderia > Paraburkholderia sp. MM5384-R2. Next base: position 41,519 of record NZ_JACHDI010000004.1, on the reverse strand, counting down.
ACGCACTTACAGCGAGCGCCGCCGTCATCGGCCACCTTGCGTTGCGGACGAGGGAAGTGACTGTCACCGAAAGTTCGCTTCCAGACGCCCATCCTCCTGACCTCAAGTTGAAGTACGCCAGGCGAAACGTCCGCGGTACTCCATGTTCTATTCAAACTGCAATGCCGACTATCAACAACATGTAGTCGCGGCGTTGTTCACAATGTGCACTCAGGGAAACCAGAGCCGCCTGGAATGCATCCGCCATATGCCTCGAATCACAAACGACATGGAAAACGCGTAGTGCATTTGTGCGGCAGCTCGTTGGTCAAATCACTACGTTGCGGGGGCTTCCCTGAACGAACGCGGATATGTTGTCGAAGAGTTGGTCGGTCAAGCCTTGCACTGCCTCGTCACTGGCCCAAGCGACGTGAGGGGTGATGATGAAATTGGGTTCGTCCTTCAACTGGTGGAAGGGATGGTTTTCACCCGGGGGCTCTTGCGTGGCAACGTCGAAGCCCGCCCCAGCTACCTTTCGGGTTTTAATGGCGGTCACAAGCGCGGACTCGTTCACCAGGCCGCCGCGTGCCGTATTGATGAGCAGCGGACGCTTCTCCATCATGTCGAATTCCGCTGCATCGATAAGGTTGCGCGTCTGAGGAGTCAGCGGGCAGTGCAAAGTGATGATGTCACTTCGACGAAGGACTTCTTCGAATGGCGTGTACAGGGGACCCATGTCGTTGCGGCCTCTGTACGTGGAGAAAAGCGGTTGCATCCCAAGCGCTCGGGCCAAGGCAGCAACCGACTGACCCAGAACCCCATCGCCGATAATGCCCAGCGCCGAGCCATGCAGGTCTTTAATGGGATAGTCGAAGAAACAGAACGTCCCGGCTTCCTGCCAGCGCCCATTCCGCACTGCATCGTGGTACGCCATTAAGCTCCGTCGGAGCGCGAAGATCAGGGCAAATGTGTGTTCCGGCACCGTGTGAACGGCATAGTTCCGGATATTGCAGACAACAATGCCTCGTGCCGCGCACGCCTTGAGGTCAACGTTATCAGTGCCGGTCGCCGCAACGGCAATAAGCTTGAGCTTCGTTGTTGTCTCCAGCACCTGACCGCTGAGCTTCACTTTGTTGGTAATCACCACATCAGCATCAGCGATACGGCTTGCAACGTCCTCCTCGGCCGTCTCAGTGTGGAGAACAAGCTCGTGGGGAAACGGCAGTGCTTTGAGTGTCGTCTGCACGGAGATGGTCGAACGATCCAGGAATACAATCTTCATGGGAATAGTGCCGGAGTACGGTGATTGGATTTCGCCTGAGCGTGTCGCGAGTCGCCAGCATGAAAAAACGAATAATGCGGCATCGCCGCCTGTGTCGCTCCAATTGCAAGACGACGGGCTACTCGTAGCGGAGCGCGATGGACCGACTGATCGCGTGAAGCCGTCTTGCCGCGCTCGCCTTTGTTCGCACCTCGTGGGTACACTTTAATTCTACATCTTGTTGGTCAGATAACAAGTTACTTTTGGACTGATTGCTCATTTTTATGGGACACAGGCGTCACCGTGCCGCGAGCAACAATCGGCGCAGAAGATCTAAAACGGGGAATGCCATGGGCCGCGCACGCGTTTACAAGCGAGCAGGTGTGCCGCCCGCCGGCACGGTACGGCAGAGGTGAACGGAATTCGAGGGAGACACCGCTATAGTCGGAAGATCAGTCCGCTAAAGACGTGTTCGATTGACCACCGTGTGGTTATTCATCGCTTCAGGGCAAAAGGAGCCGCGGCCGATTAGGGCAGAGGTTGCAGCGCGGAGGGATTCAGAAGCTGCTTCGGCAGATACCCGAGATTAGCCGAGCGGGCGCATGCGCGCTTGGTCACGGCAGCGAACCATGTCGAAAGCTGACCAGTAAAGAGGCGCTCTGGGGGTTTGTGTTGGTTATGCACGTCGCGCAAGACATCGTTCATCGACGAGGGTCGCGGGCGCTGTCCGCCGCAAATGCGTGTTCGATCAATTGAACCACCTGATCCGATACTCCATGTATGTTTTCGACCGGACCACGCGAGAGACGCTGTTGCGCCAGTCCCCGCACGGCGCCGACGACGAATTCAGCGCCCAGCGTGGGGTCAACATCAGGCCGCACATCGCCTTGCTCGACGCCTATCCGCAAGTTCTCCACTACCCAGATGAAAATCTCCCGCTGGTACTCGGCTACCACCTGGGCAGTATCGGAGTTCTCCAGCAATGCCTCCGCGTGCAAGAGGAGAATTGCGCGTGCATTCGTCCACTTCCGATCGCTGCGCTCGAAGTACACGCGGACATAGCTGAGCACCGCCTGGAGGCCGGCTGGCACCGGCGGCGCGGCTTGCATGTCTTCCCCAAATGATTGATACAGATGCGAAGTAAGAGCCCGCAGCAGCGCACCTTTATTGCCGAAATAATGCGTAGCCTGTCCCCGGCTATAGCCGGCTGCTTCGCCTACCTCCGCCAAGGTCATACCCACCCAGCCTTTACGCGAGAGTAATTCGATTGCTGCCGCTAGAAGCCGAGCCTCTGCTTCTGAACGACGTTCTTGCTGGGACCGGCGACCCGCCGTGCGTCCGGGCGCCATCGGAGGGATTGTCGCTGCGCTTCCCGGGAAACCAAGATCTGTATAGGGCCTACGGGTGTTTGGATCAACGCCTTCTTGCGATTGCACCCGCGCCGCACCCCGCGTCACTCGTTCTTCCGCCACGGTCGGGCTCCTTCTTGGATATGGGAAACTTCCCTAATACATCGGCATGCTATCACTTACCGAACGACAGACAGTACTTTACGTGCTAGTCGCACAGCAAGTTTACTACCGGGGGGAATTTTAGGTAAATGGCGGTTCAAGTAAAGGAATGCGATGCCGTCCTCGATGCCGAAATCGATCGCTTCATAAGTCATACGCTCACCCTGGAAAAATGGGCAACACTGCCATCCAGCACTTTCACTCTGCGCGATTTGAAACTGTCCGAAAAGACACGTCTGCGGCGTCACGCTCGCCTCGGCAAGCTAACCTCACGGCGCTAGACATTAACCCGCTTCTTTATTGCACTTCGGCTTGAAATCGCCCGGCCAATAAAGCCGTATAACCTCTCGGTCTCGCGCAAATGCATAGCAGCTATCAATTTTCACGTTGGTTTGGCTTGCATCAACCGAGACTTGCCCTTCCCTGCGCAGTCCGTTGATCCCCTGAATAGCCGCCGTCCCTATCGGGATAAGCAACTCTCGCAAATGCGTGCAACATGAAGAGCTCTGCAACCTCTGCTTTATCATCGACGACCATCCGGCAGCAATGCGCTCTCCAATTAAAGGAGACAAAGCAGATTCTGCTTCCGTGCATAGATCAAAAGGCGTCGCGTCAGCGGACGCTTCGATACTTTTAACGACGTAATGTTCGTTGACCGTGACCCGCAGCGAAAGATCGTGCAGTGGCGCTCCCGCGGGCAAAGGCTCTGAGCGGGCGAGGAGCGGAAATGCGAATGGTTTGGTATCGACTAAATGTGCTTCAATGTCGTACAACCCGTCATCGCGAGCATACACCGTCATGTTAATCGAACGGCGATGTATCTCTCGTCGTTGAACTGCTGCGGAAAATGCCATTTTTAACCTCAAGTGCTTACGAGCTTTCGACGAATCTTTTTGCTAGCTGCCAATTTTGCTGGTCGTTGCCATTGGATTGCCCATGTTCGTTCCGACGATCGATTGTCACTCAGAGTGGCGGTGCGTCGCCGAGCCGAAACTCCCGGGTGATCGTGTCCAACTGCTGCAATACCTGCTCGTCCAGTTTTGTTTCTCCGGCGCGCAGCACTTCCGACAACTGAGCCGCACGGCTAGCCCCCAGGATCGCGCAGCTGACGCCAGGTTGAGCAAGCACCCATGTCACCGCCAATCGTTCGGGTGCCAAGCCGGCAAGCTGAGCGACGTTCAGAATGCGGTTCACGGCGTCTAACTCCCTCTCGTGCCAGTACCGCTGTCTGTACGAAGCTGCGGTATTGCCGGCGCCGAAGCGCGTCGCCGCATCGGGCTGAGACTTGTCGCGGTACTTGCCGGTCAGTAAGCCGCCGGCAAGGGGGTTGTAGCAGATCGCCGCGAGGTTCTCCTCCGCGCACATCGGCAACAGGTCCCGCTCAAACTGTCGGAACAACAGGTTGTACCGAGGCTGAACGGTCACGGGCTTGACCAGGCGCAGAGTCTCGCTCCGTCCGACCGCCCGGGCGATGCGCCACGCGCTCCAGTTTGAGACACCCACGTAGTGGGCCCGCCCGCTGCGCACGATGATGTCGAGTGCCTCGAGCGTCTCATCGAGCGGCGTGGACGGGTCGTCCCGGTGCAATTGAAAAAGGTCGACGTAATCGGTACCGAGCCGCGCCAGCGAAGCGTCGATGGCACTGAGGATGTGTTTGCGCGACGTGCCGGCATCCCAAGGAAGCGGCCCCATGGGGCCGCCGGCCTTCGTAGTGATGATGAAACGTTCACGGCGCCCCTTCAGCCACCTTCCGATAATTTGCTCGGTGACTCCTTTGCGCTCGTCCGACGCGTCGCTCGGATATCGATTAGCGGTGTCGATGAAATTGATGCCCGCATCGGCAGCCGCGTCCAGGATCGAGTTGGACTCCGTTTCGTCGGCGTTTGAGCCAAAGGTCATGGTCCCAAGGCATAGGCGCGAGACCTTCAGGCCGGTTTGCCCGAGATGGGTCAGGTTCGAGTTGCTCATAAGCATTGCAGGGCCCCAAAGCATCCGTTGCAACAGTCCACGCGGTGAAGATCCATGCATATCTCCTTCGGCCTTGAGGTTCACCAAGCAAGGTTGTATGTACATACGCGTTGCGTCGTAGCATGTCCCAACTGCGACGTACGCACGACCAACGCCGCCGCCATCTGCCTCGCTGCAGATGGCGAAGTGACTGCCACCGAAACCTCGCTTCTCATAGATTTCACGCAGGCGGTTCGACAAGAGCGTTCAAAGACTCCTGGCCTCCCGCCAAGGTGGGCGACAGCGCACCATTGCGCGCTGAACGCAATTCCGCCTTAACCTGCCTTCTGTCGGCCGCGATGGTCTCTTGGCGACGAATTCGACCGAGTCCAGCACCGCGACCATCAATTTGCACGGGGATGAATGTCTCACGTCGTCCGATGGCTATTTGCATTTCAGTTCTTAGCGGCGGCTACAACTTTTTCCATCAGATTTCGCGCTTGCGCAAATTCGCCACATTCCGCGTCGTCCTGGCATATAGCAGGCCGCCTGCGGCGAATAAGGCGCCGAAGATATAGATCCCGACGCTCATGCTGCCCGTATGGGTTTTCAACCATCCGATCGATGCAGGGCTGACGACTCCACCGAGGAGGCCGATGGTCGCGACTGCCGCGATCGCGTTCGCCACGCCTGGGCCAGGCAGACAAGCCGGCACGCTGGCCCAAAACAGCGGAATGAACGTGAACAGTGCTGCGCCAGCTACAGACAGCAACACGAGTGAAAGCACAAGCGAGTTCGGGACGAGCGGCAGCAGACAAAGTGCTGCGCCACCGACCAACGTCAATGTCACGATGTTTTCGCGCAAACGCCGAGTGCGGTCCGCATGCGCGCCAATCGTGATCATCGCGACGAGTGAGACTACGCTGGGGATCGCAGAGTAGAGGCCGATCAAGGCGATGTCGGTCACGCCGAGCGAGCGAATGATGGTCGGCAACCAGAAGTGGAGCACCGCGATGGCGGACGCGAAAAAGAAATAGACGGCCATCAGCGCATACAGGCGAGGATTACGGAGAGTCTGTGCGAACGTCTGCCCCTCCTTAGCTGGCGCCCCCGCTTCGAGCATTGAGGCGATCATGGTTTTTTCGTTGGGAGACAGCCAGTTGGCAGTTTGGGGCGACTCATCGAGTAGCACCGGAACAAGCAGACCGAGCACGACGCAAGGCAGACCTTCGAGCGGGAACATCCACTGCCAGCCGCTAAGCCCGCCCACGTCATGCATGAACTTGAGGATTACCCCGGATAACGGATAAGCCAGGATTCCGGATATTACGATTCCCGAGGAGAACAGTGCGAGCGGCTTGGAGCGACGCTCCAGCGGATACCAGCGCGACAGGTAGTACACGACGATGGGAGTGAATCCCGCCTCGAACACGCCGAGCAGGAAACGCAGCGTGTAAAACGAAATCGGGGTGCGGACAAACATCGTGAGCGACGAGACGCAACCCCAGCCAACTGTCAATAGCATGATCGTCTTAAGCGCGCCGAGCCGCGTCACCATGTAAGTGTTCGGCAACTCGAACAGCGCGTACGACACGAAAAAGAGGCTGGCGCCCAGACCATAAACGGCATCGGTGAAACCGAGGTCGGATTTCATCTGGAGCTGCGCGATGCTGACGTTGACGCGGTCGATGTTAGACATCAGGTAAAGGATGAATAACAACGGGATCAGACGGCGGGTGATCCTTTTGTACGTTTTGTCGGCATCGAGAAACTGCGCGGCGCTCGCGGCGCTTTCCTCGGGATACTTTGCTAGCGAAATCATGTTGTCTCCGGCTGATTGTTTTGGATAGTCTGTATAAGTCGTCATTCAAGACGAAACAGGGGCGCCCATTCTCGTGACCTCAAGTTGAGGTACGCCCGGCGGGACGTCCGCTGTCCTCCATGTCTATTCAAAGGGCAATGCCGACGATCAACAACATATAGTCGCGGCATTGTTCACAATGTGCACTCGGGAAAACCAGAGTTCCCTGTGGGGCACTCCCCCATGCTTCGAATCGCCAACGTCATGGAAAACGTGTCGTGCATTTGTGGTTCGGATCGGAGAAAAAATCTAGCCGTAAGCCGCTACGGCGGAAGACTAGAACTAACAGTCACCGGGACGAGCCTTACTTTGGAACGAGATCGGCCAGATGCTCGCGCATCATTGAGGCGACGGCCGGTGCACGCGAAAGAGGCAACTCCGAGGCAAGGGCCATCACATTTAGTCCAGCAAGGCCGCACGAGCCTGTCTCGAAGGAGATTCCCACGCCCGCCATCTGGCGCGGATGGACGTACGCGAAGTCGGTCGATCGAGTCTGCTCGATCAAGCCGCACAACCTGCTCTCCGTCATCTGGTGCTTGTGGTATTCGACACGGTGCCGCGAATAGTGCTCGCGGATGTACTGATCTGCGTGACGGGCGAGCAAGGCTACGCCGGAGATACCAATACCGAGCAGGCGCATCATGCCAACATACGACCTAAGCTCGGGCATCTGCGGCTCTGCCGACTCCATGTGCAAGCAATGCGCGTAGTCGCCGGACTGGATGCATAGCAGCACATACCCACCCGACTGTCGCGCGAGCCGCTTCATCATCGGCGCGCAGCGGTCGATCAGCGGCGGCCGCTGCATCGCCGCCATGCCCAACACCATTGTTTCGATGCCGAGCCGGTATTCCTTCTCCGGGCCACGTGACGCCATGCCCGATTCAACCAACGATGACGCAATCCGGTAGGCCGTAGTACGGTCGAGCCCCGTTTTGGCGACGATTGAGGCGAGTGAGATGCCCGAAACCTGATGTTTAGCCAGCAGGCTCAGAACCGCGATTGCTCGTTCGAGCGACTGCACGCCGTGCGAGTGAGTGACAGTTTCCGGCGTCTGGACGCTTACGCCTCCTCGCTCGCTATTGAGTCCACAATGGGCGTTCATCGGATCCACCTGTTAGCTCTGCAACATGACTATCGTTCAACTTCTCAAGCGCTACATTTCCATACCGTCCTGGACTAAAGTCAGGCTCATTGATTCCCAGGACTGTCCCATTTTGTCGATCGGGCTATGGGGCGCCTGGCAGTGATCGACATGGCAGCGCGTCGAAGGTGACTGCAAATCGGTGGCGGCTCTCAGTTGCCCCTTGTTTGTTTTCAGCCTGCCGGGCTTTGCCCCCGCTCCTCTGGGCATTACGACATTGCCAGGATGCTCAAAACGGTCGAGAATCAGAGTCCCTCGAAGCGCGGCGCGCGCTTGTCCTTAAACGCAGCAACGCCTTCCGCGTGGTCCGGCGACGCGCCGAGTTCGCGTTGCAAATCTCGTTCGAGGTTGAGTTGTTGATCGAGCGTGTTGCTGCTGCTCGCACGAATCGCCCTCTTGGTGGCGGCCACCGCGCGCGCAGGCCGTTCTGCGAGTTGCGCCGCAAGTGCGTGGGCGGAGGCATGGACTTCGCTGTCGGCCACTACGCGCCAGACAATGCCCCACTCTTCGGCCTTATCGGCGCTCAGCTTATCGCCGGTCAGCGCGAGACCGAGCGCACGCGCATCGCCGACGCGCCGTGGCAGAAACCAGGTTCCCCCCGAGTCCGGCACTAGTCCGACCTTGATAAAAGCCTGAATGAAATTGGCAGAACGTGCGGCAACGATGAGGTCGCAGGCCATCGCCAGGCTCGCGCCCGCCCCCGCCGCGGTACCGTTCACGGCCGCGATCACCGGAAGCGGCAACGCCTGAAGTCGGCGTATCAACGGATTGAAATGCAGTTCGATGATCTCGCCGAGGTCAGGCGAATTGCCGGGCGTGAAGTCGAGATCGGCCAGATCCTGACCAGCGCAAAAAGCAGGCCCTGCGCCGGTAATGACGAGCGCCCTGACATTACTCCGCTCGACCTGAGCGAGCGCGTGATTCAAGTCTTCGTGCATCTGGCGGGTGAAGCTGTTCAGCTTGTTGGGCCGATTCAGCGTAAGCGTCGCGATGCGCGTATCGCCGTCGATGCCCAACAACACAGATTTTTCAGACATGGTCTCTCCTTCCTACCGGTGGCACGTTTCGGCTCGCGCCTCCTGGCTGCTGCCGCAACCGACTCGCTAACGCAGGATCAGTGGATCATCCAGGTCCGGCACGCGTCATTCGAAATTTTCAGACCGCGCGGGCCTGGTGCTGTCGTTCCTTTCGCTAAAAACTCCCGCAGATGGCGCCCGCGGAACAGATAGCGCATCCAACACCGTGCCTCGCGTGATCCAACCGGCAGTCCTTCACTCTCAACCACGACTCCCTGTGTCGAACCCTTTTTTTCCGGCAATAGGAACCCATAAGAGGCCTTCGCAGACATGCTGGATCGTTTGAAACGCTATAGTCAGACGTCCACCGCACCGGTTGATCGTCATGGCTCCCATGCGAGTGTCGTCGTCCACCGCAATGAAAGATGGGTCTCAGGTGCCGCGCCCATAAATGGGCGCCGTGGCGCAGGCGGGAAGACGCACCAGGAGCCGTCATCATGGCGGAAGAACAGGATCGCCAGTTCGCCTCTTTCTCCGGCGGCTTCCACGCGCACGTACCGGCACAGCTTCCTCCGGGTATCGCTAAAGCGCGTGACGCGGATGTCCCCAGCGCCGTGCGTGCCGAGCCACGATTCGACGACGCGACGCAATGATTTTTGCCGTCCGGCCATCAGTCCACCCTTCAGTTTGCTTTGCCTTGCTTCACTCACGAAGCGTCGACCGCTCAGACGACTTCGGTGAGTTCCGGGACGATCTCGAACAGGTCGCCGACGAGACCGTAGTCGGCCACACTGAAAATGGGCGCCTCTTCGTCCTTGTTAATCGCGACGATCACCTTCGAGTCCTTCATGCCGGCGAGATGCTGGATGGCACCGGAGATACCCACGGCAACGTAGAGTTGCGGTGCGACAATCTTGCCCGTCTGGCCGACCTGAAAGTCGTTTGGAACGTAGCCCGCATCGACTGCCGCGCGCGAGGCGCCGAGTGCGGCGTTGAGCTTGTCGGCAAGCGGCTCGAGAATTTGCATGTAGTTCTCGCCGCTGCCTAGACCCCGGCCACCCGAGACGATGATCTTTGCACTCGTCAATTCCGGACGTTCGAGTTTTGTGATTTCGCGGCTGACTAGATGGGAAACACCTTTATCTGCCGCGGCTTCTATCTTGTGAACCGCTGCGCTGCTACCCTGGGCCGCAACGGCATCGAATCGCGTCGTGCGGACGGTGATAACCTTGATCAGATCTTGCGATTCCACCGTTGCGATTGCGTTGCCTGCGTAAATCGGGCGGTCGAATGTGCCGTCGCTATTGACAGCGATGATGTCACTGATCTGCGCAACATCAAGCCTCGCTGCGATACGTGGCATCACGTTCTTGCCCGCCGCCGTTGCAGGAGCCAAGATGTGCGAATAAGTGTCCGCTGTATTTTGCAAAAATGCGATAACCGTCGCTTCTACGTTCTCCGCGAGACCCTGTTCGAGTTGCGGCGCATCGGCCAGCATCACCTTCGCAACGCCTGCGATTTTTGCTGCCTCATCGGCAGCAGCCTGCGCGTTGTGGCCCGCGACCAGCAAGTGCACTTCGCCGCCTATCTTTCGCGCGGCAGCTACGGTGTTCAGCGTCGCTGGCTTTATCGACTGATTGTCATGTTCAGCAATAACCAGATTCGTCATTTTGCCTCCCTCGTTACATCACTTTGGCTTCCATTTTCAACTTCTCGACCAGCGTCTTCACGTCTTGCACCTTCACGCCTGCGTTGCGCTTGGGGGGCTCAATGACCTTCAGTGTTTTCAGACGCGGCGCGACGTCAACACCAAGGTCCTCGGGCGTCAACGTTTCCAGCGGCTTCTTCTTCGCCTTCATGATGTTGGGCAGCGTGACGTAGCGCGGCTCGTTCAGGCGAAGGTCAGTCGTCACAACAGCCGGGAGCGTCAGCGATAACGTTTCCGCGCCGCCGTCCACTTCGCGCGCGACCGTAGCTGTGCCAGCTTTTATCGTAATCTTCGAAGCGAACGTTGCCTGCGGCAATGAGGCCAAGGCGGCAAGCATTTGGCCGGTTTGATTCGAATCGTCATCGACGGCCTGCTTGCCAAGGATGACCAGTTGCGGTTGTTCCTTGTCGACCAGCGCCTTCAAAAGCTTGGAGACAGCCAGCGGCTGCAACTCTTCATTCGACTCGATAAGGATCGCGCGGTCCGCGCCAATCGCCAGCGCCGTGCGTAGAGTCTCCTGCGCCTGCGCAACGCCCGCGGAGACTGCGACGACTTCGGTCGCCACGCCCGCTTCTTTGAGGCGCACGGCTTCTTCGATCGCGATTTCGTCAAACGGGTTCATCGACATTTTCACATTAGCGACATCGACCCCCGAACCGTCGGCGTTCACGCGCACCTTCACGTTGTAGTCCAACACTCTCTTCACGGAAACTAAAACTTTCATTTTTTAGCCACCAATTAACACCACTGATCAATGGTTTTCACTACACGCCTCGATAAAGATATCGAGGTGGATCACAAGTAGGTATGGTCGAGTGTCATGCATTCGTCCGTTCAAAAATTGCCGCAATCCCCTGGCCGCCACCGATACACATCGTGACGAGCGCATACCGTCCGCCGATGCGCTGCAATTCGTATAGCGCTTTTACTGTGATAAGCGCGCCAGTCGCACCGATCGGATGGCCGAGTGAAATACCCGAGCCGTTTGGATTTACCTTCATGGGATCGAGACCGAGTTCTTTAGTGACTGCGCATGCTTGCGCCGCGAACGCTTCGTTCGCTTCCACTACGTCGAGATCCCTCAGAGTCAAGCCGGCGCGCTGGAGCACGTTTCGTGTGGCTGGCACCGGGCCAATGCCCATATACGCTGGATCCACGCCCGCATATGCATAGGCGACCAGGCGCGCTAGCGGCTTCTGGCCGCGCTTCTCCGCAACGCGGCGGTCCATCAGGACGAGTGCGGCCGCAGCGTCGTTGATTCCAGACGCATTGCCGGCCGTCACGGTGCCGTTTTCTTTTGCGAACACTGGCCTGAGCGTGGCGAAATCCTCGGGCGAAGCATTTAGGCGCACATGCTCGTCGGTATCGAAAACAACATCGCCCTTCTTCGACGGGACCGTGACAGGTAGGATCTGTTCTTTGAAGTAACCGTTGGCTATCGCGTTGGACGCGCGGCGGTGAGATTCAAGCGCAAGGGCGTCCTGCTCTTCCCGCGAGATGTCGAACTTGCGCGCGACGTTCTCTGCGGTCACGCCCATGTGGATGTTATCGAAAGGATCGTTGAGCGCGCCGATCATCATGTCGATGAGACGAGTGTCCCCCATGCGCTGACCGAACCGCGCAGCAGGCATCGCATAGGGAGCACGGCTCATGCTTTCCGCGCCGCCACCAACCGCGATTTCCGCATCACCCAGCAGTATGCACTGCGCCGCCGAGACGATCGCCTGCAAACCGGAGCCACACAGACGGTTAACCGTCAACGCCGGTGTGTGGTGTGCGACGCCGCCGTTAATCCCCGCGACGCGCGCAAGGTACATGTCGCGTGGCTCGGAGTGCACGACGTTGCCGAAAACAACGTGTCCCACTTCGTCGCCCGTCACAGACGCACGCGACAGCGCCTCGCGCACCACGCGGGCGCCGAGTTCGGTCGGTGGAAAGTCCTTCAGGCTGCCACCAAACTCGCCCACAGCAGTCCGCACGCCGCTTACAACCACGACCTCTCTGCTCATTTCAACTCCATCCATGATGAAGGACCTCGCCCCTCGTGGAAGTGCAAAGTAATTTCGGCCCAACTGTGCATCGTCCCGTGACGTCGATCTCCAGAACGTTCAGTAGCGAAATCCCCGCTCGGCTTGATGGCTTAGATCGCATCAACCCAACCAAGCGACTTTCAAACGAGTGTATCACTTGTTGGTCGATTAGTAAGTATAGGGAGTTCCCGTAAGTTGAAGGGTCCGGCCCATCGGAAGGCCTATTCTGCCGTACCCGCGACGCGTAATCGCAGTGATGTTGCGAAAGGCCCATCCTCTGTCAGCCAGTCGTCAATTGCTTCGCGGCCGACTTCCGCCGCGGCGCGCGCCGCCCCCGGCCTGCGTGGCAAGCACGGGGAATGTTTTGCGGGGACCGCCTGGAACTTGCCGATCGACCCGCGGAACTAGACGCGCAGGTTGACGTATCATCCACGGACCAAGCCCAACGTGCGTTCGATGGCCAGCAGCGCACTGTGTGCGATCGCCGCCATCAGCACCAGCGAATTCGCGTCGAATGGCGCGGGCACCGCGACCACGAGACAACTGCGTCAAGCAGGAAGGTATCGCGCGGCTCGCTGGCGAGGTGTAATTTAGCGCGAGTGAGGCGCCTGTTAAGTCGCGAGCCAGAACTATCAACTGAGCGGCTGGACTTGCACCAATGACGCACGCGACGTGCGTGCATGCAGGCCACTACGGAATACGCGGGACCGAGCCGTCGACGCGCAAACCTTCGTCGATGTGGCTGTGCCGGATCGGTTTGGAGTGCGGCGACTGTGAGATCGTCGGCAAGCCCACGATCTCCAGGCCCGCGCGATTCGCGAGCAAGTGCCCAATCATCGCTTTGGCCAGCGCACCGACGCCGGGCGCTCGCCGGCGACCGTTAGACCCCGCGTGCGGCTACCAAGCTCACGCCGGCACTTCCGTTGCTCGCGGACAGCGATGCCTTGTCGCATCCGGCCCGTTGGAAGTCAGCTCAAAGGTCTGAGAGGTTATTCGCAAAGATGCGAAGTGCCGCTTCCTGGAGCATGTCACGCATATCATCGGTCACCGCTTGCCCCCGGGATTTGAGGCCTGCTTGCTGGGTGCCGCGAACGCCTGCTCGATCAATTGCACCACCTGCTCTTTATTTCGGCGTAAGCTCGCCAGCCGACCTTGCGACAGACGCTGCTGCGCCAGTCCTCGCACGGCGCCCACGATAAATTCGGCACCCAGGGCGGGATCGACATCGCGACGTACTTCGCCCTGCAGAATGCCTGCCCGCAGGTTTTCCTCGATCCACTCGAACATCTCACGGTTGCATTCAGTCACAACCTGGACTGTGTCCGAATTTTCCAGCAGGGACTCAGCAAGTAGCAGCAGAAGCGCGCGCGTGTTGGTCCACTGCGCATCGCTGCGTCCGAAGTACACGCGCACGTAGCCGAGCACCGCCTGCAGGCCAGTCGGCGATGGCGGCGCGGCTTGCATTTGTTTCGCAAACGACCGATGCATTTCCGTCGTTAAGGCCCTCAACAATTCGGCTTTGTTGCCGAAGTGATGCGTCGCGAGTCCCCGGCTGTAGCCGGCCGCCTCACCGATCTCTGCCAGCGTCATTCCGACCCAGCCTTTTCGCGAGAGTAATTCAATCGCAGCCGCCAGAAGCCGCGCCTCTGCTTCAGAACGCCGCTCTTCCTGCGACCGGCGCTGCGGCGGTAGCCCGGACGCCTTTAAGGGCGCGGCCCTTGCCCTTACGTTTTCAACAGACCCGGACTCCGTTAAAAGTTCGGCCTTATCTCTGCTCACAGCTTCGCCCAATAGTGCGCGCGTAGCCCCTTGCACCGCTCGTCTTGTCGCCAAGTCCCGCTCCTTGATAATTCAGCAACTGTACCACTTACTGGTCCACCATCAATAAGGTTGCGCCGGCGATTCATAGTTGCTTTGCGATGCATCCCAAACGGTTGTGCTGCCCGATTGTGGTTCGAACGTGATGGCTCACGACCGCGTCGAAATTGCGTCAGGCGGCGTCCCAGGAGAGAATGTCAATCGATGTGTTCGGCGGATAGAACGATGCCTTGTTCATCGGCAACGCCAGGCTTCGTCGGTAAGAAACGCACAAGTGAACGGCGCAATCTCGGCTCAAGTTCTTTTCGCATCGATGTCCATGAAATAGAACCACTGCCAGAACCGACGTGTGACAGCAGTGGTTCCTCCTTGTCCGCCGCGCCGCCAAATGCGGCCGACGAGACGGCTTTGTCTACATTGGTCATGTTTCTCCGCACCGGCTACCAGCACAATATCAGCCTAACCGCTTTCCACGGAATGCCCTGACGAGCTCTCACGAGATGGGCGCGGCTAACAGACCGTCCCAACGAGCGCGACGAATCTTGCGACAAACAGTCCAGTCAAAAGAAACTCGATTAGATGTCACCGTCGTTGCTGAGGAGGGCTGGACCATCGTATTCGACCTGATCCAAGGTGATCTGGCGCCAGCCGGGCTCACTCATAGACGCCTCGAATGCATGGCCGAACAAACCCGCCATGCGGAGGACGACGATAAAGTCGCGCGCCAGCCGCCAGTCAGATCCCATATCTCGGATGATTGGCCCGACGGCAGCGCAATGTTTGCCAGAAGCGGCCAGGCTTTCTTCTTCACCAGCGCCTTTTCCAACTCTAGTGTCATACGGACGTGGTCTCCTGCCAGCCCAAACTCTTCAGCGAGCTTGTGCTCCTGCATCGAAGCGGCGCGTTCCCGTGATATGCCTTGCCTCCGATTTCGCCAAAGGCATCTGGCGACGCAGCAATCCTACCACTTACTTGTCGGATAGCAGGTCACCGCTTGCTTGTCAACGATCACGTTTTTACGTAGCCCGTCTGGCGCCGGTAATATCGCGAGCGCATCGCTCGGAACGGACTTTCTTGGGCCGGGGCGGCGCGCAGATGGGCCCGCTTTCGTGAAGAAAGCACCGGTGTCCGGGCACTAGGCTGAACCGGCGTCCGCAGATCTGGCAGAATTGGATGGCCCGAGACGCTCCGATTTCGTATGCGACGACCGAAAATCAACAATTTGGCGCGCTAAACCGGGGGTGATTGGCAACGTAGCGCTCAAGGAAGGTTAAGAGCTCAGTCGACGTAGGTCGTGTTCCCCAACTGTCGTTGCGATTCAATGAGGCCAGTGCTAACCAGGAGTCGGGGGGGCGCAACTCTTCAATGATTTGAGACGCATCGGCAACGATCAAGCGCCCCGAGGACGTCCGAAAGTCCGCAGATATGTCGTGTTCGCCGACTCGTACGACAGCAAACACAGTGTCAAATTTCATTGTCGCCTTCTCTATGACTTTCAATGACGCAGCGCATATGATCGGTATAACAGATTTCGTTAATCGCCCAGACATCGTCAGAGTCGGATCTTAGCACTTGTTGGTCGCCCAACAACAAAACACGGTGCAGAGTACGTCAAATTTAGCGGTCGAGCGGGAAGACGTCGGATCGATCCGTCATTGCACCTCTTTGTCACCGGCAATTACCGTGTCGCGACTCTGGCGGTCCAAGCGTACCGGCTCGTCGACTCGGCTACATGGGCATGAAGTTATCCAGGGATGACGATCTACATCCGCAATGCGAACGTGAGCGATAGCGAGAATATGAAGAGCAGCGAAAGATACAGCAGCAAAATCCAGAAACTTCGAGAGGCTCGTACGGTGGCTGCCGCGTGCGCGAATGCCGAGGACGCCTCCGTTTGACCTAGGCTTTTTCCGGTGCTTTTGTTCGACCTTCAAGAAAAAAGCCGGATGTTCTTTCGAACCCCCGGCTTCAGTCGGCATACGTTGAGGTTACTGTTTCTCGCTCACGATTCTGCCCGCATCCTCGCCGAGGTCCCACCAAAGGCCAGCCATCAATGCCAGTGACTCACGCGCGACCGAGCCAAGGAAGTGCTCGTTCGGCGCGTGTTGAGAGCATGCCGGGTACGAATGGGGAATCCATACCGTGGGCAGCCCGAGTGTTTGAGCGAAGATGGCGTTCGGAACAGTGCCGCCCAGGTTCGGAATCAGCGCGGGCTTCTTGCCCGTCGACTGCGAGATGGATTTTAGAGCCCAGTCGACCCACGGGTCCTCGAGGTCTAAGCGGCTAGCTGCGACGCCCGACTTAACGATGACTTTGACCAAGTCTGCATAGCCGTGCAGAGCAAGATGCTCTTCCAGGTGCTTTTGAGCGTTCTGCCAATCGGTTCCTACGACGAAGCGAAGCTGGCAGTGCGCGCGCGCCGTTGGCGGTACCGCGTTCGCGACCGCATCCGGGTTTCCCGCCTTGAAGGCGAGCACTTCGACGGCGTTCCAGGCAAGAACGCGCTCAGCCGAGGACAGACCGGGCTGGCCCCAGGTGGGGTCAATGGCGGGAGCGTTTGCATCTGTGGCCAACTCGATGTCCGAGAGCGCCTCTCGAACAGTCGATTGAATCGGCGGAGGCAGTAGCCCTTCCACGAGAATCTTTCCGTCACGGTCAATGAGAGTTCCGATGGCATGAGCGAGCGTAACTGCTGGGTTGCGAAGCACACCACCCCAGTTACCGGAGTGATGACCACCATCGCGCAGGTTGACCTCTAGGTCGAAATTCAGCTCGCCACGGGAGCCCAGAAATACTGTCGGACGTTCGGCGGAAACACGCGGGCCATCCGAAGCCAGGAACAAGTCACCCTTCAGATACTCTTTCTCGGCCGCGCAGACTTGATTCAGACCGGGCGAGTCGATTTCTTCGCCAGTCTCAAAGATGACCTTCACGTTGTAGCCGAGCTTGCCACCACGAGCGCCAATCACTGCCCCGAGGGCAGTGAAGTTCACCGAATGCTGGCCTTTGTTGTCGGCAATACCGCGACCATACCAGCGGTCGCCTCTCACGACGATTTTCCAAGGCTCGAGGCCTTCGTCCCACTGGTTATCGTAACCGCGGACAGCGTCTCCGTGTCCATATGTCACGACCGTCGGAAGGTCATCACCTTCGTGGCGAGTGGCGAGCAGGAAGGGGGCGTCGACTCCGGCGGGATTGGCCACCACCTTCGTAGTGAATCCAAGGCGCTTAAGAGTCGGAACCATTTCCTCGTTGAGGTACGCGTGAAGTTGCGGAGCCTGATGCGACTCCTGACTCTCCGTGCGAAAGCCTATGCGACGGTCCAGGTCCGACAGAAATTTGCCCGAATCGTATTCTGCTACCGCCGCTGCAATAGCGGATTTGCGGCTGCCAGTCGCTTTACTCATTGAATTCTCACTTGCTCGTTAGGTTCTGGCCGCTCGAATGCAGCATCCGGGAAGAGACGAAAAATCAAACGGACTAGAGCGATGGGAGCGCCCAACGCTTTGAAGCTACCTAAGTCGGAACGGCCCGATTCATCTTTCACCAGCAGCTCTGCGACGCCCAGTCGACGCGCGAGTCCCGGCAGGCTGTAAAGGGGTCGAGCCTTCGGCGATGCCGTCCCAAGCAGAAATCCACCGCCGGTTCTCTTCCGCCTTCTCGACGGACCGGACATCTCGCAGGTTAGAGCGCACAGCGCGACTGTTGGCGATAAGCATAGAAACTCCAGAAGCAGGTTGTGAGTAGAAGAGCGGTGGCCGCTCTGACGGTGAAATCTTAAAACCCGACATCCTTACTTTTTGAGCGTATTTGCGGCCTTCATCGCAAATTTGTCTCGACTTTTGGCCCATTACCGAAAGCGGAACGCCTAGCAACGGTTTTCCCCGCTACTACACGCACGTTTGAATCGGCGCGGGATACCGTACTGATTGCTTGAAAGTCCGGTCAGCTCATTGTGTCGCCATTCCAATGGAATAAATCATTCTGGAAAGCGCGGGCCACGTTGCCAACAAGCAGTAGCAGTTGCGTGTGCGAACACAATCGGATCGCGCGATGCACGAATACGGCTTGATGTTAGCATCGACACCGGCGACCAGCTTACCGGGTGTCAATGTGCCGATGTCGTCATCACGCGCGTTACCTCTGTCAACGTGAACGATAGCAACACGACAACCGCAATGAGGCCGAGAAGGTGGCGAAAACGCACGATGGCTGTTCCGTCCAAAAGACCCACGATGGAAAGAAAATCACGTGGACATCACTGAGGTATCCTAGAGAAAAGTCGCGGCCACGAGCCCGTGCGGACAATCGAAAAAAGCGTTACCAGCGAGTACGCTGGCTCATTTGCGATTCTCACCGGGTCAAATCGTCTGTGCATTTGCATACGCGCGTTCAACGATTGTTTACTGGCTGAGATCTAAACGGAACGATCAGTCTCAGTGCGCCGTCGACTGGGCGGGTGTGGCCCGCGGTCGAACGTCCGACTCGCGGCGGCAAAACCCACGCGAACGCCTTCTTCCTGAGTACTCGGCCCCTGACCAGGATTCGGCCAAATTGCTATCATAAGCATTGAGGTTATAAGGATCGAGAATTTTCCGTGGGTTACGGAATAAGGAATTCAGTCGGTAAATGCTTGCCCGAACTGCCGCGCCCGCTTTACATCGTCGGTATGCAAGTAAATTGACGTGGTCGAAATCGATGCGTGACGAAGGTTATCGCGCACGGCGCTCAGTTCGACGCCCCTGGCGATAGCGTGAGTTGCATGCGTGTGCCGTATCCAGTGCGGCGTGGCCTAACGGAGTTTCTCAGCCAGCGCCGGATGGTCGCTTTCAATAATCTGCGCCGTGTGCCGGAAAAACCAGCGCATGACTTCCCGCAGCCGTAGCGGCTTGATGCCGGCATCGCCGTCGTCCAGGCTGCCGATCAACCGCGTGGCGGGGTTCCATCTCGCCCGGCTTACCGCCTTTGCCGGTCACGTGAAGCCAGTGATCGCCGGCGGCGTCGACCTCGATGTTTCGCAGGGTCACATTGGCCAGTTCACTGATCCGCAGTCCCGTCGCGCAACCGAAATCCAGCATGAAACGAAGTCGCTGCGCGGCGGCAGCCTGCCAGCCGTACGACCACTCGAGCCCGTTGGCGATGGTACGCGTGAGCAGCCATTCTGGGGAGCCTCCAATGAACCTTACGTAAGTCGGTTCGCTGTTCCATTGCTCCCCATACGCCTATATAGCGCGTTGCCAATCAGCGTTCAGTGTTCGCAAGTCGGCGGTATGGAGCAGTCCGCCTGGAGGCAGGAGAAGCAGTGCAAGCCGTCGTTTCACGCGTTTGCACGTGGAGCCGTGGAAATCGTCAGCTCCATGATCAAGGCTGGCGGGCAGGAGCTACTATCAAAAACGCGGCCCTCGCGCCCGCCCTGACACTCCTGCGACACCGGTCCATCCATGGCCACTCCAGACGTCGACGAAACGTCTGATCGATCGTGGCCATCCGGACCGCTGTCGCCTCGCCCACGCCGATAACGGTCATCGACTAGAACTTGTGGACAATACCCGCAATTCCAGCCGTAATGTTTTGACCCGCCGCCACAGCGATGCCCGGTCCGCCCGCATTGCTGACGGTAAACGATGCCTTGCTGTGGTTGCGTACTTCCGCAAAACCAAGATAGACACCAGTGCGCTTCGACAGCTGATACTCATAGCGCAAGCCATATGAAGTCGAGTCACCATTACCATTGGATTTGAGAAAGTACTGCCCAAAACTCACCAGAACGGACGACGCCCAGCCGATCTTGTGTATCAACGCATTCACTTCGTAGAAGTCGTGACTCGGCGACGCGTACGATCCGGAGATCGCGGAAGATACGCCGCCGCCATTTCGATGAATCTCATAGAGCACCGCAGGCGTCACATATTCGAAGGTATATTTGGCGGCAAACAGGTAATAGCGTCCCGTCGAAACACCGGTTGCAGCGGTGACTGATGCTGTCGGCGCGAAGCGTTGCTGCAAATAATCGGCATCTGCAGAAAAAGCACCGGTCTTGAAGTTCAATCCCACCGATGCCGTGTCCCCGAGTGTTGGTGGCGCACCGCTCGCACCATTGGTGCCGCGAGCGTACAAGGCACGCAACGTCAGGCCTGCGATCGTGGGCGACACGTATCGCACTGAATTGGCCGTTCGAGCCGCCGGGACGAACACGTAGTTATTGGCGGCGTTGCCCCAGCCCAACGTATTCAGCGAACCCAGCGAGTAGCTCGCGTACGTCGTGAAGAGAGGAGTGTAGTTGTTGCCGAGCTGTATCTGCCCGAACGGTCCACGAATCCCGACCCAAGCTTCCCGATTGAAAAGGGCGCCATTACCAGAAATTGTGCCGTTGTTCAGGTTGAAGCCGTTTTCCAGCTTGAATACCGCCGCATAACCACCGCCGAGATCTTCTGTCCCGATCAAGCCCCAGCGCGTAGGCGCGACCGAACTGGAATCCTGTCGAACCGTCGTCTTTCCGCCCGTGTTAGCATACTGGATTGCTGAATCCAGAATCCCGTACAGCGTTACCGAACTTTGCGCGAACACCGATGGTGCCGCAACGATTCCGAGCGCCGCCAACGGCGCATGCCAGCGTTTCATCTTGTCTCCCTGTCAGCCCTGGTAGGCTGTGTTGTTTTCAAAGTCCGGGCAGTATCTACAGTGCTCCCCGTTATTCACGGCCTCACACCAATTCGCTGATTTCTATATTTAATATGTACTACTATTTAAGATACTTACCTTATCAAACAATACCAGTCTGCTCAGACTGGTTTTTTATCCATCGTGTTTTACCGGCAAGCGCGATTTTGCTTTCCGGTATGGTTCCCTCAGTTCACCCGGGGTATATGTCGCCGTACGACCGAAAGTGCGATGAGCACGATTACCATCACGCCGCCCAGCATGACCAGATACGACGGTGCGCCACCTGCGGTGATGACCGCCGCACCAGCAAACGCGCTGACAATCGATCCGATGCGCCCAAAGGAGAATGCCGACGCCGTGCCGGTCGCGCGCACCCCAGTCGGGTAGACGTGCGCGCAAAGCGCAACCATGGCTACCTGCACGGCATTGACAAACAGCCCGTGTGCGAATAACCCGATCATCGTCATCGTGATGTGCTGCGCGACATTCACGGTAATCAGTAACCACACACTGACGGCAGCACCCACGCAACATAAGATCAGTGGCACACGTGATCCGAAACGGGCAATGATCACCGCGCACGCGAGCGCACCAAGCGCACCGCCAAGGTTATACAACGTCAAACCGTAACCGGCGCGCTGCACTGACAGGCCCTCGTTGGTCAGCATGGTAGGCAGCCAGCTAAAGGCCGCATAGACCGCCAGCAGGCACATGAAAAATGCACACCAGATGGCCACCGTATCCGACGCACGGCCGTCCTTAAAGAGCGCGGTGAATCCCAGATGTCGCTCTGCGCCCTGCTCCCTGATGTCGACAAACGTCGCACCATCGGGTACGTCCCGTGCCATGCGACC
Organism: Paraburkholderia sp. MM5384-R2; assembly: GCF_014201025.1. NCBI lineage: Bacteria > Pseudomonadati > Pseudomonadota > Betaproteobacteria > Burkholderiales > Burkholderiaceae > Paraburkholderia > Paraburkholderia sp. MM5384-R2. The sequence continues at coordinate 19,727 of NZ_JACHDI010000004.1, read as the reverse complement.
CAGGAGCTTCGTCAGTTCACCCCAGCGGTGCCGATGACGCGAAAGAAAGCGCGGCGACTCCGGCAAGGCGAACAACAGCACGACCGCCAGGATAAGCGGCAGGGCTCCTCCGGTGAAGAACAGCACGCGCCAGCCATGCGCACCAAGGATCACACTGGAAAACAAGCCCGCGAACATGCCTCCGAGCGGTATGCAGAGGATTGTGATCGTAATTGCGATCGTCCTGAACCTGAGCGGCGTATACTCCGCGGTCAGCGTCGCAGATGTCGGTACCGCACCACCAATGCCAAGGCCCGCCACGAAGCGAAGCAGTGCGATGACAGTGACGTTCGGGGCGAAGCCGATTGCGCCCGTCGCAATCCCGAATACGAGCACGCTGCCGATCACTGCCCTGCGTCGTCCGAAACGGTCAGCGAACAATCCCGCACAGGCACTCCCAATTCCCATGCCTACGAGTCCTGCCGCTACTATGGGTGCGAATGCATTGCGCGTGATGTGCCATTCCTTGATCAAGACAGGGATGGCAAAACCGATCATCTGGGTGTCACATCCATCAAAGATGACGGCGAGCGCAGCCAGCAGGACGATAACCTTCTGGAATGTGGTGAATGGACCGTCGTCGAGCACGGCCCCGATGTCCACCGCTGTGCTGGTACCGGATCTGTCGATCTCATCATCGCGCCCCGTCGGCACGGTTCCGCCCAAACTGGCGGAAGCTATAGAACCAGCCATCGTGTGTCTCCTCTTCATGCCTCGGTGAGGCATCCCAGATACTCTGTGTTTTTGTTTGGCCTCGCGAACACCGAGGGCCGTTTGAAACGCGCTGCCTGTTGTCAGAACGGGTAATGGCGCGGCGTCGTCTGAACGGTAATCCAGCGAAGATCCGTAAATTCAGCAATGCCGGCACGCCCGCCGAAACGTCCTACGCCACTCTCCTTCACTCCGCCGAACGGCATCTGTGCCTCGTCGTGCACTGTCGGTCCGTTGACATGGCAGATACCCGATTGGATGCGGTTCGCCACCTGCATCGCGCGGGCGACATCGCGACTAAACACTGAGGCGGAAAGACCATAGGCGTTGTCGTTCGCGCAGGCGATCGCCTCCTCGTCACCGTGCACCCGCACGATCGGCTTCACCGGGCCGAAAGACTCCTCATGGAAGATTTTCATTGCCGGCGTCACGTGATCCAGCAGCGTCGCCGGCATCAACGTATCCTTTGCGCGGCCGCCGCAGACAAGCGTCGCCCCTTTTTCGAGCGCGTCGTCGATCAATGCATTGCATCGATGCACGGTCGTCATGTCGGAAACCGACCCCAGCACGACGGGGCCCTTTCGCGGATCGCCCACGGGCAACGACAATGCTTTCTGGCGCAGGCGCTCCACAAACTCGGCCGCAATGGATTCGTCGACGATGATTCTCTCCGTCGACATGCAGACCTGGCCGGAATTGATGAACGCCCCGAACGCTGTGCCCTGGACTGCTGCATCGAGATCCGCGTCGGCGAGGACCAGTAGCGGAGCCTTCCCGCCAAGCTCAAGTACCGCAGGTTTGAGATGGTCCGCACAAAGCCTGGCGATGATCTTGCCGACACGCGTCGAGCCGGTGAAATTCACTCGCCGGATAGCCGGTGCCGCAATCAGCGCCTCCACGATTGCACTGGCATCCTCCGGCGCATTTGTGATGAAGTTCACGACGCCCCTGGGCAGGCCCGCCTCGTTGAGCGCCTCCACGATCAGGCCATGTGTCGCGGGGCACACTTCGGAACCCTTGAAAACGACCGTATTACCGCATGCGAGCGGCGTCGCGATTGCCCTGACGCCCAGAATGACGGGGGCATTCCACGGGGCAATCCCGAGCACGACGCCGGCCGGCTGACGCATGCCGAGAGCGAGACTTCCCGGAATATCCGAAGGAATGACCTCGCCCGTGATCTGGGTCGTCATCGCAGCGGCTTCGCGCAAAGATTCGACAGCCAGGTGTACGTTGAAGCCAGCCCAAACTTGGGAAGCACCGGTCTCCGCCATCATGGCAGCCACCAGCACGCCGGACTTTGCCTCGAGCGAGCGCGCTGCAGCATCCAGAAATTCCCGTCGACGACCCGGACCTACAGCGGCCCAGGTGGGAAAAGCCTGCGCGGCGCTGTGCACCGCTCCCAGCGCGTCCGCAACCGTAGCCGCCGCAGCTTGCGACGCCACCTGTCCATCGAGGGGATTGCGTCGCTCGAACTTCCGTTCCCCTGTGGCCGCAATATGCTCCCCGTCGACAAATAACAGTGTCTCGTTCATCCTCGTCTCCTGACTGATCCTGTTTTTTAAAAGTTCAGAATTTCAGACGCCACCACTTTCAGGCGACGATAATCTCGACAAGGTTCGGTTTATCGTCCGATAGCGCCTCCTTCAGCGCATCAGCAAGATGTTCCGCGCGGTCTACCCTGACACTGCCGCACCCCATGGCTCTCGCCAACCCGACGAAGTCAAGATCCGGAAGCGCCGTCCCTTGCACCACGTCCTCCTTCCCGAAGCCGAAATGAAGCGCGAAATCGCGGAGCGCTTCGTATCGCCCGTTATTCAGGATTACGAAAGTCATCGGCAGTCCCAGCTGCGCTGCGCTCCACAGCGCCTGAATCGAATACATGCTGGAGCCGTCACCGATCAGGCCAATGACCTTCTTGCCAGGGCTTGCCAACGCAACGCCGACGGCTGCGGGCATACCGTAGCCAAGCCCACCGCTGGCCATCGTGATGAAGGTGTTCTTCCGCGTAAAAGGCAGATAGCTCTGCATGGTCCGCCTCGAACTCGGCGCTTCCTCCACGACGATATGGGACGGGTCGCGGACTTCGGCCAGCGTCTGTAGCGCGAATGCCACCGGCATCAGCGGTTCAGGTTCCGCACGCGGTGCGGCAGGGCGCGGCTCGGGCGCCGGACGCTGTGGCCTTTGCGAACGGGCGAGCAGGTCGGCAAGGCCGAGCGCGATGTTTCCCACGACCGAAAATCCGGTTGGGGACAATGCGGCTGACGACGGATCGTCCACAAGCTGATAGAGCGCCGCCCCAGCGGGGATGTGCGGACCGGCCCCCTCGACGTGGTAAGTGAATACCGGCGCCCCCACGACGAAGATAAAGTCGTGACCCGACAACGCCTGCACGATACGCTCACGCATCGGCGGCAAAAACCCGCCAAACAGATGATGGTCTTCCGGAAAGCTGCAGCGTGCGGACATCGGAGCGACGTAGACCCGCGCGTTGTGCCGTTCTGCCAATTGCACGATTTCGTCCCAGGCGCCCGCCTGGTCAATCGCGGCACCGACAACAAATGCCGGCTTTCCGCACTGATCGAGCGCGTCACCGATTCGGTCGATGCCGACCGGGTCCGGCCGCACTCGGTGACTGACTTCGGTTACGGCCACATGCTCGCAAGGCCGATCCCAGTCGTCCACCGGGATCGAAACGAACACCGGCCCGCGAGGTTCCTGCATCGCGACGTGGTAGGCGCGGGCCAGCGCGAGTGGAACATCCTCGGCCCGGGCCGGCTCGATGCTCCATTTCACATAAGGTTTCGGCAACTCGGCCGCCTGCATCGAACCCAGGTAAGGATCAAACGGCAGAATGGATCGGGCCTGCTGCCCTGCCGTAATAATGATCGGGGTGTGATTCTTCCAAGACGTGAAGATGTTGCCCATCGCATTGCCGACGCCGGCAGCAGAATGCAGATTGACGAGCGTCGCATTGCCGGTCGCCTGTGCGTAACCATCTGCCATACCCACGACTACCGCCTCGTGCAATCCCAGGACATAGCTGAAGTCCGAAGGATAATCCCGAAGCATTGGCAACTCGGTCGAGCCCGGATTTCCAAAAATCTTCGTGATGCCGAGGCGTCTCATGAGATCAATAGTGGCCTCACGTACGGTAACCACTTCATTGGAGGCTGCAGGATTCTCATTGGCGGTTGATGTCTGGGTATTCATGAACTGCGTCTCGCGGTATTTGCCAGTCAAAATTGGAGTTCACTCGCCAGTTGGCGTGAGGACGAAGTCGAACGGCGATCGCCAAAGCGTCTCACCGTTGTCAACGCGCTCGAACGGTGCCACCAGTGTCGCTTTCACACCAAACACGGCGTCGGAGGTGATGTAATGATCGTCGCCAACGAAGGTATGAGTCACCATCTTCTGGAAACCGTCAGCCGTCACAATGAAGTGCATATGTGCTGGCCGATAGGGATGCCGGCCCAGCGCCTCAAGCATCCTGCCGACGGGACCATCGTGTGGAATCGGATAGGACACGGGCTTTATGCCCACGAAGCTGTACTTTCCATCCACGCCGGTGGTAAAGATCCCGCGGTTGTTCCATTTCGGCTGAATGCCAGGCTGCTGCACATCGTAGTAGCCGTCGGCGTTGTCCGACCAGACATCGATACGTGCATCGGCAACCGGATTGCCATGCAGATCCGTCACGCACCCCTCGAAGAGACAGCTTTCGCCCTTGCGGTCGAATGAGATGTGCTCGCCCATCTCCCGCTCCGGGGCGCCGGCAACATGGAACGGACCGAGCACCGTGTTTTCCGTCGCGCCGATCGAACGCCGGTTGTTGATCGCGTCCACCAGCATCGAAACGCCAAGCGTGTCGCTCAACAGAATGAATTCCTGTCGTTCATTGCTGCAGATCTGGCCGGTCCGCGTGAGGAAATCAATGGCCACTTCCCATTCGTGCTGGGTGAGATGCACATCCTTGACGAACGCATGCAGATGCCTGACCAGCGACGTCATGACTTCTTTCAGGCGCGGATTGATATCCGGCCCTATCCTGGCATTGACCGCATTGACCGAATCGGCCTCGGTAAAGAATCTGGACATCTTCTCTGTTCCTTTCGTCACTCGGGCCTGGTACCCGCCCAGGCGCGCTGGAGCAGCGCGCGCACGGCTTCCCGTTCGACGGGACGCGGATTCCAGTACGGATTTTTCACCGCCAGATCGGCGGCGTCGTCGAGCTGGGGTTCCTTGAGACCCAGATCCTTCAGGGCCAGTGGGGCACCGAGCGATCTGGCAAAGTCGTAGAGCCCTCCGCCGATCGAGCCGCCAAAGAGGTCCGCCAGCGGCTGCAGTTCCTGAGCCGCAGCCTCGGCGTTGTACGCAGCCGAGTGCGGCAACACGATCGCGTGCGTTTCCGCATGGGGCAGATCGAAACTTCCGCCCAGCGTGTGGCACAGCTTGTGATGCAGAGCCATGCCGACCGTTCCAAGCACCGAACCGCAGAGCCAGGAGCCATATAGCGCGTTGGTTCGGGCCGGCAGATTGTGCGGTTGCCCGACGATGACACGCAGCGCATCGCGCAAGGCACGCACGCCTTCGAACGCCATCAATGAGGACACCGGGTTACGGTCGCGCGCATAGACGGCCTCGACTGCATGCGCCATGGCGTTAAGACCGCTCGTCACGCTCATCGACACCGGCAGCCCGGTCGTCAAGGTCGGGTCGTAGATCACCACTTCGGGGAGGATCCTGGGATCGCGGACCGTCGTCTTGATGCCGTCTTCCGTCTGCCCGAGAATAGGCGTGACTTCCGAGCCGGCATACGTCGTGGCGATCACGATCTGCGGTGCGTCGTTGCGCCATGCGATGGCCTTGCCCAGACCGATGGTCGAACCACCGCCGAGCGACACCACGCAATCCGCCCTGGCCGCCTCGAACGCCGCCAGCGCCTTGAGCGTCACCGGCACCGGCGTATGCATGGCGGCCTCGCTGAATATGCCGGCCACCAGAGGACCCAGGCACCCGGCCAGTTGCTCGGCGTGCGCTCGCTGGATCGGCGTCGACAGGATCAGCGCACGCTGCGCGCCTATCCGCTCGATCTCGCCAGCGACGGCGTCAAACGTTCCCGCGCCGAACAGGATCCGGCCGGGGCTAATGTCATAGGAAAAACCAGAAATCATTGCGTCCTCGGGTCAGGCCGTTATATCGGCAGGAACGGCAAGACCGTCCTTCCGTTCGTCGCCCTGATGCCCCAGCAGCCGGCTCACGATATCCATGGCCCCTGTACTCGAGCTGCCACGCCATGCGACGATCTGGTCCGGACGAATCAGGGCAAGAGGCGCTTCGTACAGTGCGAGTATCTCGGGATCGGCAATTCGCGCGACACGCAGATCCACATCGAACCGGTTCATCGCTTCGCTGAAGGCGGCGGTATCCGTCGTCGTTGCCCCCAGCACCAGAAGCGTCCAGTCGAATCCGAACCTGTCGAAGATCGACGAACCGTCATCGAGCCATGCATGGGGCGGCCGACCACCCGGACAAGCCGTGGGCGTATAGACATTCGCCGCGTCCTCCGGCGGATGCGATCCATCGGACACGATGGCCGGGGAGCCATCGTAGCGGCCGCCGAACGTGATGCCGGGGATGTTGAATTCGAAACGGCCGTGGTGTCCCAGATACTTTCCCGCTTCGATTCGGGCAGCCTCGCCTCGCGGGCTGTCCTCCTCGATTTCGTCGACCGGGGTAAACAGTCCAAGGGAGTCTGCGAATCCCTTGGCGTAGCCCGTATTCCTGATCGCCAGCGGACGACGTTCAAGCTCATAGGTATCAAGCAGACTGGTTCCAGCACGCCCCTTCAGCACCGCAGCCAGCTTCCAGCCCAGATTCACGGCGTCTTCCACCGCCGTGTTATATCCAAGACCGCCCGTCGGCGTAAAAAGATGAACCGCGTCGCCGCCGAGGAACACGCGCCCTCTCTGGAAGTGATCGGCGACCAGAGAATGGCCGGCCGTCCAACCGCCCTTGGAGAGCACTTCCGCATCGAGATCGATGCCGACCGCCGCCCTGAACAGGTCACGTGCATCGTCGTCGGTGATCGCTTCTTCCTTCTCGTGCGCGCGTAACTGGGTATGAAAAGCAAACTCGCCCTTGCCGTCCACCGCCGCCATAAATGCGCGACGATCGCGGTTGAAAGTCACGTTCATCCAGGCAGGCGCATGCGGAACGTGCTTGTAGAAGTCCGGGCACCGCAAATAAACCGCGAACATGCGACCGCCCATGAAATCGCGAGTAACGCCGGTCTCGCCGGTATACCGGTAACCCAGCCGATCGCGAACGAAGCTTCTGGGGCCATCCGCGCCGACCAGATACCGGCTCTCGAACACAAAGGATTCTCCGCTGCTGCGGCTCTCGATCGTGGTCCGCACGCCATCGGCACGCTCTTCAAAGTCGGTCACCCGGCGCCCATACCGGATCGTGACACCCGGCAGCGTCTCGGCCTGCCGACGGAGCTCAGCCTCCACGTACTTCTGCGAAACCCGGTGCGGTAATTCGGCGGCACTCCACGATCCCTTCAGCTCCCGGGCCTTCTGCCGGGCCTCCTGCGCGGAAGGCAGCTTGAAACGGGCAAGCTCGTGCCCGGCGTAGCGGGTGAAATAAGCAATATCCGTGGCAAAATCGGCCGGCAACCCTTGGGCGCGAATCTCGTCGACAAAACCCAGCCGGCGGAAGTGCTCCATCGTGCGAGCCTGCGTGGCATTCGCCTGAGGATTGAACGCGGTGCTCTCCTTTTCGTCCGCCAGAAATACCGAAATTCCGCGGCGGCCCAGTTCATTGGCGAGCATGAGGCCGCACGGCCCTCCGCCACAGATCATCACGTCAACTTCAATCGATTCCATATTTGCGTTTGCTGTCAAAATTGATTTGCGGCAAAGCCTAGCGATGTGCTTTATGGTAAGGCTGCCTGACTGTATTTATAGTAAGCCTGCCTGACCATACCAACAAGTCAGGGTTTTCACGCATGCTGCGACGCGGCGATATACTTCCTTACGACCGACGTCCTAATGACGTTCAGCCGACACTGAGTCTCGAAAGCAACCAACATGGCAGCGACACCCAACTCCGCTGGTACCCTGAAGAAGATGACGACGCAGATCGAAGCGTTTGATGATGTTGCGATGCCCGGGAAAAGCGACGCATGGCGCACGTCCAACATCGGGAGACTGCTCAACGAAGCAGTGCATAGATTTGAGAAAAGCGTGCTGGAGAAGATGGCCGCCGCCGGTCACGGTGAGTGCACGCTCAGCCACATTAATGTGACTCGCAACCTGGATGTTGAAGGCACCCGGGCCGTCGAGCTTGCTCGCCGCGCTTCGATGACGAAGCAATCACTGGGCGAACTGGTGACGCAGCTGGAGGCGCTTGGAATTGTGACGCGAGTGCCGGACCCGACTGATGGACGAGCCAAAGTCGTCCTGTTCACCGAGAAGGGCCGGGACTGGCTCGAAAACTTCCATGCAGCGCTCGAGCAGACTGAGGAAGAACTGGAGAGTGAGCTGGGCACTACGCTTTACAAGGCCGTAAAGCGCGGGCTTGCCAGGTATGCGCACGGCGCAGATTGAGCCCGGCTACCGGCTGTTCGACCGCGACCGGCCCGCGACGGTCGCGGCGGCAGTGCCTGTACGTCCAAACGGACGCTGTTTCAAGTCGTGGATTTGATGGCTCCTCGCCGGCCGTTCCCACGGAGAGCCCTCGTCATTCAGATGTAGTCCACCTGGTGGCGACTGATGCGGACACCAGCAAGTTCGTCCCGCACGCGCAAATGTTCGGGATGCGTAGCATAGGCCGCCAGAGACTCCGCGCTGTCGAACTCCGAATACAGAACGACGTCGCAGGCATAGTCAATATGGCTGACATCGCTACCGATTTCGAGTTTGAGCAATCCCGGGATTTTCCCGTTCAGGCCTTCAAATGCGCGCTTGATCAGATCTGCCGATTCCGACTTTTGTTCGGGGGTTCCTCCTCGAACGTTCCACATTACGATGTGCTTGACCATGATGCTCCCTGATTGGTTAGACGGCGAGTCCAAGGCTCACATCCGCAAAGCTGACCGGCCAGCGGGCGAACTCGCCGGGCATGGTCAATGTATGCTGGCCATGCCCGGCATATCCAGATCGCTATCCTTGGGAGAAGTTTCCATCGTATGCAGTCTTCCGGCATCCAGGCAGCGAAAAGTGGTTTTGCTTGCCAGTAAGGGTATCGCGTTCGAAGCTTGGTCCCAGCGGCGAAGAAGAAGTCGAGATCATCGACGTAAAGGCACGCGCGGAACGCGTTGGCGCGCTGCGCAAGCGGCCAGGATTTTTGCCGGCCTACCACATGAACAAAGAACATTGGGTCACAGCCGTTCTCGACGGATCGGTTCACGAGGATGAAATATTCGAGGTGATTGACGACAGCTTCGCATTGACCAAGCAAGCGTAAGCAAGATCGAATCGGCCGATTGAAGAGAGAGGGGCAGCGGCTCCCTAACGCTCCAATGTAATGGCTTTGCCAAAACAGTTAGCGATCGTCTGGGCCCAGCAGTGCGCCGAAAGCCGCGCCGTCCGCTACTTTCTTGCCTGAAAGACGGCATAACGGTATTGCTCAGGACCGTATACACCCGCGCGCACAACTTCAGACTTGCGGCCGGCTGGCCGATGGGGTCGTAACTCCTTGAGCAGCGCTCGACTTGATCCCAATGATGTCGTTCAGCGCTGCCGGGATTCGCCAATTTTTGGTGCGGGCATCACGAGCTGTGTCGCCTACGGCGGCTATTGCTGCGCCGAACTCGTACAACAAGCCGCGTAGTCGATCAATCTGCATACGCCGCTGAATCTTGATGAATTGCTGGCGCACGCGGTGCAGCGTGAGCACGCTTTGCTGTAGCTCGTTTTTCGCGGTCGCAAGCGCATTTCAGGGCGCTGCTGAGCCTTCCAGGTCGCTGCGCGAGGCAACCCCTTCCTTGTTGCGCTTCACGAACGGCCGGACGAATGACGGGCAATCAGCCTGGCCTGATTATCGAAGCGTTATGGCGCATGTTGGATGCCGCCATCGCGATTGCGAGCACGGCGTCCAGAAGCTCAGTCAGGCTATCGACTGTCGCGCCAGTCCGATTGGCGCTGGAGCACGGAGTCCGCGGTCTCGCCGACTAGTTGCTCATAAGTTCCAGGTGCCGTCGCGCCCTCGGTATTGATCAGTAAGACCCGGGAAGATACATCAAGGCCCACTTTCGTCGCCAGTTGCTCATCCTGCAACAACACGATGAGACCAGCGAGACCTGCCGCACCAGACTCGCCCGCCACGATGGGTACATCGTCATCACAGCCGGCAGCCAGGATACGCATAGCGTTCACCGCATCGTCATCGCTGATCGTCATGAAATCGTCGACGCCGGGCTGCAGAAATTTCCACGCGAGCGGCGACGTTTCACCGCAAGCGAGGCCGGCCATCACAGAATCCACTGAACCGGTTGCACGGGTCGCGCGCCCAGACAATGCACTCTGATAAAGACAGTCGGCCTGTTGTGGCTCCGCGACAATAAATCGCGGACGGTGCTCACCGTGGAATTCCCACAGATAGCTGGCGACTCCCGCTGCGAGGCCACCGACTCCGCCCTGAAGCAGAACGTGCGTATAGGCCGGCCTATCTGGCTGGCTATCGCTTTGGTCGACGACCTCTGCTGCAATGGTGCCGTAGCCTTGCATCACATCACGCGGGATATCTTGATAGCCGTCGTACGACGTGTCGGACACGACCTGCCAGCCGTTCAAGGAAGCAAGCCGCGCTGCTTCTTCGACCGATGCATCGTAATTTCCCGTGATGCGGACAATCTCGGCACCGTATGTCGCAATTGCATTCTCGCGCTCGACGCTGACATTGCCATGCAGCACGATCACGCAACGGCAGCCGAGTGTCTGCGCCGCAGCAGCCAGTCCTTTGCCATGGTTGCCATCCGTCGCGCTGACTACGGTAAAGTGCGTCAACAGTTCGCGATAGTTCCCTTCGAAGAGGCCACGGGCATCGAGATGATGATCCGGCCACAGCCGCTGGATGAGGCGCACCAGTGCTATGGGCGCACCCAGCGCCTTGAAGCTGCCGAGTACCGAACGTGCCGACTCGTCTTTGGCACTGACGCTGCCGACCTTGAGCCTGGCGGCGAGTCCGGGCAGCTGATACAGCGGCGTCGCCTCGCGCGATATCTTGTCCCACGAGAAAAGCCACTCCCGGCTCTCCAGGGCTTTTTCAATGCTGAGAACTTTCTTCAGCTCAGCGGGATACGGCGCGCGCGTTGCGCGTGGATTTGCTGCCAGCATGACGGTGACACTCCATTGATGGACAATTTGAATTGATGGGAAACCTGGCTTACTTCGCGGCGAGAGGTTTGAGCACGACATCGAACAGGACGTTTGCGCCGTCGATCAGCTGATCGTCGTCCGCATACTCGGGCGAGGTTGTGGCTAATGCCACCGCGGCTCTGCACGAAGATCATCGCAGTCAGCGCGATACGGGCAACCATCTGCGCGCCGTATCCGGCTCCCGACGTCATCGGGCGATGCGTGAAGTCCAAATGCGCGGCCGAGGCTTCGACTGCATCGGCGAGTTCTGCATCGAACACGACCGGCCCGGAACGGACTAGGCGTTCCGTCGTGATCTCCACGCCTTCCTTTCCGGCAATCTCCTTGACAAATTCCGCTAGGCGCCGCTCGGCGCCCCGAAGGCGTTGCTCGTCCGGATCGCGCAAATCCACCGTGAACATTGCCTTGCGCGGAATCACATTGATGACGTTCGGCTCGATACGCAGCATGCCGATCGTCGCGAGAGTCGTGCCGGTGAAACCGGCGAGCTCGCGCGGGAAGGTTGAAACTGCAGCGGCCACCCAATCGGCGTAATGGCGCAGTCGCGCTGGCGTTGTACCCGCATGATTCGCATTGCCATGCACGGTGACCCGTTGCCACGAGATGCCCTGAAGGTTCTCGACAACACCAATGCGGCTGTTCTCTGCGTTCAGAATCGGACTCTGCTCGATATGCAGTTGGAGAAATTCATGCGGAACGATGGCGCGGGGCTCCAGCTCGCCCGCATAGCAAATGTGCGCGAGCTCGTCGTCGACGCGGGTGCCGCCGATGCGAATCGTATCTAGCGCTGCATCAACGCACAGGCCGCCAGCATAGACCAGCGAACCCGTCATGTCCGGCTGATACCGAACGCCTTCCTCGTTGGTGAAGGCGCCAACCGCGATGGAATGCTGCGGCTTGACGGCTGCCCGCCGAAATGCCCTCACGACCGCAAGGCTAGCCAACAGACCGTAGCAACCGTCGGGCTCACCGGATCTCCTTACGGAGTCGATGTGCGAACCTACCATCAGCGGTCGCTGGCTGGCGTCATCTGAATCCAACCGTAACCTGCCGAGAATGTTGCCGATCTGATCCGCGCAAATATCGAGGTGGAGCTCGCGCATCCGTTCGACGAGGAGCTCACGACCAGAGCGCTCGTCGTCAGTCAGCGCAACGCAGGTCCGCCCGCCGGCTTCATCATTGGCGCCCAGTTCGCCGAGCTGGGGGAATCGCTCGATCAGGTGTGCACCGTCGAGTGCAGACGGATTCATTTTTCCCTCTAAACTTGGATGGGGCAGCAGCATCCCGATTAGCCCGCCGGCAACTCGAGCCGGACAATTTCGGCGAAGTACTGCGCTCCCGTCAGAAGGATGTCGTCGTTGAAATCGTAGGTGGCGTTGTGCAAAGGCGTGCCGCCCTTTTCAGCCGACTCGCCGTTGCCGATGAAGATGAAGTTGCCAGGAACAGCTTGCAGGAACGCACCAAAGTCTTCGGAAATCATCATCGGCTGGACGTTGGCGTCGACACTATCTGCTCCCGCTACATTGCCCGCCGCCCTCACTGCGACGTCCACGAACTCAGCGGAATTGACCGTGGGCGCGAACTCGTGCGTGTACTCGAACCTGCAATCGGCGCCGTGCGTCCGGCAGATTCCTTCACATACTTCGCGCATGCGGGTTTCAAGCAGCGCTTGGACCTCGCGCGAATAGCTTCGCGTATCGCCCTTGATGATCACATTCGACGGGATCACGTTTCTGATGCCATCGGTGATGAACTCGGTGCACGAAATCACTGCCGGCAGACTGGGGTCGAGAGTGCGCGAAACGACCGTCTGCAATGCCAACACGATCTGCGATGCAATTACGATCGGATCAACCCCCATATGCGGGCGGGCAGCGTGCGTGCCGCGCCCCTTGATGTGAATGACAAAGTTATCCTCACTAGCCATGATGCCGCCCGGTCGTGTCGCGAACGTTCCCGCACGCATGCCCGGCATGTTGTGCGCGCCAAAAATGGCGGCGACCGGAAACCGCTCGAACAACCCATCGGCCATCATCGCTTTAGCGCCCCGGCCATGTTCTTCCGCAGGCTGGAAGATGAAGCGCACGGTACCGTTGAAGTCGCGCCGCTCAGCAAGGAGTCGAGCCGCTCCGAGAATCATGGACATGTGCCCGTCATGCCCGCATGCGTGCATTTTTCCAGCTGTGCGCGAAGCATACTCACGACTGGGCGCCTGCTCTGCAATGTTCAGCGCATCCATATCAGCGCGCAGACCGATGGCCCGTTTCCCGTCTCCCACCGTGAGGTTCGCAACGAGGCCCGTCCGGCCGATGCCGCGATGAACCTCCATTCCCAGCGTCCTGAGGATATTGGCCACATAGTCGGACGTATTGACTTCCTCAAAGCCGGTTTCGGGACGTTGATGCAAAAACCGGCGCCAGGTTTTCAACTGGTCCTGCAGTGCTCTTTCCATTGTCGGATGCCCTTGGTCGATGAACTTAACTGGTCTGACGGAAACAATGCACGTCGCTGATTGGAATCATATTCAGTATAGTGGTGGAAAAAATCGCAAAATACACCCTTGCTATGCAAAAATATCCCTCTTTCCCCCGTGCGACCGCAAATCATGACCATTAACCTGGATGACTTCGACCTGAAGCTTTTGATGGAAGTCCAACGCGACGCGCAGACGCCGCAGAACGAACTAGGCGCGCGCGTGAATCTGTCTACGGCCGCTGTCAATCGCAGATTGCGTCGCATGTCGGACGATGGAGTCATTCGCAATTACGCCGCCATCGTCGCACCGGAGAAGGTGGGCTACCCGCTGACCATCATCGCGACAGTCGAAGTCGAGAGCGAGCAGATCGACCTGCTCGACTCGATGAAACGCACCTTCGAAAAGACCTCGCAAATTCAGCAGTGCTACTACGTCGCGGGTGAATGGGACTTTGTGCTCATACTGACCGTTCGGAATATGGACGAATACACCGCCCTGACTCGAGAGCTGTTCTTCTCGAACAACAACGTCAAGCGCTTCAAAACGCTGGTAAGCATGAGCAACGTGAAGGTAGGGCTCGGTGTACCCGTGGCTCCGGGGGGTATATGACGATGTCAATGCACCACTGACTTCTCGATCCAGTCACCTTTGTCAAATTGACGAACGGTGATCGCACCGTTACGAATATCGCCCTTGTCGTCAAACTCAATGGCGCCCGTCACTCCGGCGAGCTTCGAAGCGCGCAGTTTAGGAAGGTACACCTTGGGGTCTGTAGATCCCGCAGCCTGCATAGCACCGGCCATCGCGAGCACCGCGTCATAGGCGTAAGGCGCATAGAGCTCTACGGGGACACCGAAGCGCTGCTGATAGCGCTTGAAGAATTCGGGGCCTTGCGGCATCTTCGCGGGCGGCACACCTGCAAGCGTGCAATACACATCCTTGTCCATCGAGGAACCGGCAAGTTTGATGAACTGGGGGGTACATGCTTCATCGCCGGCAATGAACTTGACTTTCAATCCAAGCTTTTGCGCCTGTTGCACGAATGCAGCGGCTTGGGTGTCGCCGCCTGTGAAGGCGATACCTTCTGGTTGACGGCTCTTGATGGTTGTGAGAACAGCCATCCAGTTCGTTGTCTTGTCGGTGCCAAACTCGCGGGTGACCACATTTCCTCCGGCGGCCTTAACTGATTTTTCGATTTCATCCGCAAGACCTTGACCGTACGCAGTACGGTCGTCGACGATGGCGACCTTGCGCGCGCCAAGGTCGCGGACCAGATATGAGCCGATGACCGAGCCCTGTCGCACGTCGTTCGCAACCATACGAAACACGTTCGTGAACCCTTGCTGCGTGAGTTTCGGATTGGTTGCCGATTCGGTGATCATCGGGACACCTGCATCCGAGTAGATTTTGGAAGCAGGTATCGATGTCCCGGAATTCGCATGTCCAACGACGCCCGCCACGCCATCGTCCACCAGCTTCTGCGCGACGGTCACCGCCGTCTTCGGATCGGCCGCATCATCCTGCGAATCGAGCACAAACGTAACGTTCTGGCCGCCAATGCGAACCTTTCTGCGGTTCAAATCTTCAATCGCGAGACGCACACCGTTTTCATCGTCCTTTCCAATGTGGGAGAGTTCGCCAGTCAGAGGCGAAACCTGCCCGATCTTTACCATAAGATCCGCGTGAGCCGCGAGAGGGTGCAGGGCAAGCGTCAGGGACGCTAGAGATATCAATTGCCGGAATGATTGCATGGTCTACTCACAGAAGCTTGGCTGGGGGATCGGATCGACAGGAACCACGACCCGTTGGGCGTGGCACACTGCACTCGCCCTGTGACCATCGTAATGGCCTGGCACAGTAACCAAAATCAGCCGCGAGAGCATTTCTGCAAACTTCAATCTAAAAGCTGGCCGTCTTTGATAATTTTTCTTACTGCCGCTCGCAGCACACCGCCGGTATGTGCAAGTCAATAAACCTACTGTCAGATCGACAAAAAGGATGGAGTTGGTGTCGGCTACTCGGCGGATCGAGATATGATGCTTGGCGGGCGGGAGGAAGACCCTCTCCTCCCGGGGGTGTCAGGATTTCCGTGTTCAATGCGGATTGACAATTACACGGACGGTGGAACGAATCGCAGCTCATAAAGAAGGGGAACTGGTTCATGACGGGCCTCCAATCGTGAGCGGCGCGTCCCAAGTCGGTAGTGATGTTGTTGGCGCCCACAATTGACGCTAGCAGTGTTCACAGAAGCGCCAGCAAGTTCTGCAACGCCGCCAGGGTATCCGTCCGCTTCTGGGAAATCGAGGAACTCGATAGCGCGATATCGCCTGTAGCGCCGCACCGAAGTTGGCGGCTGTTCCGAACATCGATGCAGGGACGGTTTCCAGCATGCTTTGATGCGTTGCGCAGTATTCAACTTCACGATTGAACCATTCTCTCTTCCACGTGAGGCCGACACGTCGTCATCGTTGAGCACGAGACATCTGAAACAATAAACAACGTAACGGTGATCGGCCATCCTCGGGTGGCGTCTGGATGGCATTGTCAAGTTGAAGGCGGCGCTGGGTAGAATGGTTGGATGAAGAAGAATCCATCGCCGTATCACGGCTTCCGTTTTCCAGCTGCAGTCATTAGTTGCGCGGTACGCTGGTACTACAGATTCAATCTGAGCCTGCGTGACATCGAAGAATTGCTGTTCGAACGCGGCGTCGTGGTCAGCTACGAGTCGGTGCGCAACTGGTGTGACCGGTTTGGCGCGATGTTTGCCTACCAGATGAAAGCGGTCCGGCCGCGGACGGGCGCGACGTGGCATCTCGATGAGCTGTTCATGAAACTTCGAGGTGAGCCTTATGTCTTATGGCGCGCGGTGGATGAGCACGGCGTCGAACTCGACGTGCTGCTGCAAAAACACCGCGACAAGGCCGCGGCAAAGCGCTTCTTTAGAAAGATGCTGCGCTCGTACCCGGTACCGCGCAGGATTGTCACCGACCAGTTGCGCAACTATCTATAAGGAGCTCCTGTTTCTTGCAAGCTGGGTTTAATAGGGCATACGTCGAATCCTGTGTTGTCAGCGCGTGCACGGAAGCATGAGGGCAGACGAGGCAGACTGCAAACCTATAAACGGCCTGTTTGGGCGCTGTGATTGCTGCGCCCGGGCCCGGATAGTAACCGCACAGCGGGACTCCATTCCGGCGAGGGCGAATACAAGAACTGTAGCGCCTGATAGCTGCCCGAGTTCGCCCGCTGTCGGTCTGACCTGTCGCTATCCCTGCGTGATGCGTGCTGCGCTTGGAAGTCAATTCATGGTGGCATTGCACTTTCTGTTCTGTAGTTCATGCGTGCGCCGCCGCCATTGCATCGCGGGCGGGCGCATGGGATGGATCGAAGCGTTGGTCCCTGGCCAATACGGCCCAGAGGATGCGGGCGTGCTTGTTGGCAACCGCGACCAGCGTCTTATAGTAGCCAATACGCGCATGCAGCTGGACGATCCAGCGCGAGAGCCGGTCATCGCGTCGGTGCGCTGTGAGAATGGCCGATCGCGCGCCCTGGAACAGGAGCGTGCGCAGGTACTCGCTGCCCTGTTTGGTGATCCGGCCGAGCCGCTGTTTGCCGCCGCTGCTGTTCTGTTCGGGAACGAGGCCGATCCAGGCGGCCATCTGCCGGCCGTTTCTGAACTGACGGGCGTTGACCACGGTCGCTACGACGGCAGATGCGGTGATTCGGCCCACGCCACATACGGCCATACAGCGCTGCGTCTGTGGATCGTGACTGGCGTGTTCCCGTACGCCTTCGAGTCCCATCGACGCGCGCTTATCCCGGCTCTGTGTCCGGTACGCGGGGTTCTCGTTGGCGTTCCCTCCGGTTACACCCCTTCCCTCCATCACCTCCGCTGGCTCATCCCCTTTGTTCTGCAACTTCCTCGGTACTATGGGCGTATCCGACTTCTCACCGGCGTCGATGGCTGGATTACGGTCATTGACCTTCCCAGCCCCGTCCGGCCCAACTATGCCGGACACCGATGAGATCTCGCTGCTTCCGTATGAAAGACTTCCCAACATGCACAGGGTCTCCGACCGCGCGGGATCAGTACACGACTTGCGATTGACATCGTGCACCGTATTGCCTTCCGCTTCGCTTAACAGCGTCGGCATCCCGGAGTAATTATTACGCGGCTCAATGGCTGGCCTGTCGGTTTCCCCTGTCAACGCTTCGACCTGCACCTCACGGTGCATGCCGCATGACTCGGGGCCAGAGTGATTCGCCACTTCTTCTCCGTATTGAACTTTCATCAACTATCTTTCATCGGCTTTGCAGCCGCACTAAGCGCACGATCTCGCACACCTAGATTCCGTGGTTGAGAAGGCTCACGATTGCATCCGCAACCCTACTTTGCGGACACAATCCATGACAGAAGATGACCTGAGCTTTTTGCCCTTGCGTGTGACGCGTGTTGGTGTCGGCGGCAAGCGAAGCTTTGACCCGATGGACAAGCGACGACTGGTCGAAGCCTGTCTGCGGCCAGGCGCCTCGCTATCGGGCCTCGCCCTTAAGGTTGGCGTGAACGCCAATCAGCTGCATAAATGGGTCCAGACGCGTGAACAGGGCCGGCCCCCAGTCAGGCACGACGTGCCGGTCGCATCATCAGCGTTTGTGCCGATTGCCCCGATCGACGAGCCAACAGCGCTCATGGCGCCCGCGTCGCACCGCGCCACCCGAGCAGAATCATCCTGCGTTTCGCCACGCTCAACACGAGTGGCACGGCTGACGGCTCACCTGCCCAACGGCGTGAAGCTCGAACTCGAATGTTCAGCAGGCGACGTTGCAGTCATCAATGCCGTGGTCGTTGCATTGGGAGCACGCTGATGTTCCGCTTCGAGGCGGACCTGGCGGTCTTCCTGCATCGCGAACCGATTGACTTCCGCGCCGGCATCAATAGTCTCGTGATGCTCGTCGAGCAGTCCATGCAGCTCGATCCGTTTGGTCGCGCCGTCTTTGCCTTCCACAACCGCAAAGGCAACCGGGTCAAACTGCTGTTCTACGATCGCAACGGTTTCTGGATGATGTTGAGGCGCCTCGAGGAAGACCACTTCGTATGGCCACGCCGGCAGCAGAGCGTCGTCAAGCCGACGAGCGAGCAGTTGCACTGGCTGCTGGAGGGCAGGAAAGAAGAAGCTCCTCTATGATGCCGTTATGTCTGCCTGCGACAAACTGGACGGCGTCGCGGATGGAATCATCAGCGACGTCCGGGCGTGCCACTTCAATCCTCGATCACTGCGCTGTCCCGCTGGAGCGGACACCGGTGACACCTGTCTCTCAGATGCGCAGATCGAAGCCTTTAACGTGTATAACACTGCGATCGCCTTCAGACAGCCACTGGGAAGCGGCGAGACCCAGTATCCGGCCTATAACGTCTATGCCGGTGCCGATACTTCAACTGGGCACCGCGCGGCCAGCTCCGGTCGCTTCTCCCCCTAGCGTTCTCGACGTTTTGACCATGCCGTTCCCCTATATATTTTGGGATGAGTGGATAAAGTACTTTGTCACGCGGGATCCTTCATTCAACACGCTCTCGTTCGATCCCGCCAATCCTGGTTCATTTCGGCAACGGATTGCGTACCTGTCTCGTATTCAGGATATAAACAGCACGGATCTGTCGGCATTCGCCAGGCGAGGGGGCAAACTGCTCATCGCGCACGGCGCGGCCGATGGGATCGCAAGCACGCGATCCACCGAAGACTACTATGGTCGACTTGTTCGTCGATACGGCGAGAAGAAGACGCGAAACTTCGCGAGATGCTATGAGGTCCCCGGTTTCGGTCATACAAGTGGAGCATTCTCACCTGCCTGGGATTCGCTCACCGCCCTCGAAAACTGGATGGAACATGGAGTCACTCCTACCAATCAGATCATCAGCGACATCAACCCCGCCACGCTGGGACGGACCCGCCCTCTTTGTGAGTATCCGACGTGGCCGCGCTACACCGGGAAAGGAGATCCAAACGTAGCTGCCAGTTTCA
The DNA here is from genome assembly GCF_014201025.1 of Paraburkholderia sp. MM5384-R2. NCBI lineage: Bacteria > Pseudomonadati > Pseudomonadota > Betaproteobacteria > Burkholderiales > Burkholderiaceae > Paraburkholderia > Paraburkholderia sp. MM5384-R2. The sequence goes on along the minus strand of NZ_JACHDI010000004.1, from coordinate 99 downwards.
CATGTGTTACGTCCCGGTCTAAATTAGGTTTGTCATCGCGAGCTATGTGGCGTGAGATTGCGAGGGGCGTCGCGCACTAAACGAGGAATGGAATGGGCC